>NZ_JBITLI010000001.1:739260-917243 GCF_044465085.1 Streptomyces sp. NPDC049813
GGGGGGGGGGGGGGGGGGGGGGGGGGGGGGGGGGGGGGCGGCCGCGCCGGGGGGGGGGGGGGCGCGCCGCGGCGGGGGGGGGGGGGGGCGGCGGCCGGCCCGGCCCCCCCCCCCCCCCCCCCCCCGCCACCCGCACGACTGCGTCGTGGTGGTGGCGGGCCTGGTCGACCGACGTGGGCGCGCGGCGCTCAGGGAGCCGCGGCGACCTCGTCGGCGATCGTGCGCTCCTCGCCCGCCGGATGCGTCACCCGGTGCGCGAGCGCGGCGATCACTCCGCCGACCAGCGGCGCGACGATGAACAGCCACAGCTGCGACAGCGCGGGCCCGCCCGCGAACAGGGCCGGGCCGAGGCTGCGCGCCGGGTTGACGGAGGTGCCGGTCAGCGGGATGCCGACCAGGTGGATGACGGCCAGGGCGATACCGATCGGCAGGCCGTCGAAGCCGGTGACGGCGACGCGGTGCGTGACCGCGAGCACGACGAACACCAGCAGGAACGTGAGGACGACCTCGGCGAGGAACGCGCCGCCCGTGTTGATGTGCACCGCGGAGCGGTCACCGTAGCCGTTGCTGCCGAAGGCACCCTTGGCGCGGAACCCCGGCACCTGCTTGGCCAGCAGGAAGAGCAGCGCCGCGCCCGCGATGCCGCCGAGGAACTGCGCGATCCAGAAGCCGACCGCGGTCCGCACGTCGATCCGGCGCGCGCACAGCATGCCCAGGGTCACCGCCGGGTTCACGTGGCACCCGGAGATCGGCCCGAGCGCGTAGGCCAGCGCCAGCAGCACGAAGCCGAAGGCCAGCGCGATGCCGAGGGTGCCGATGAACTCGACTCCCAGGACCGCGGTGCCCACGGCGATGAAGACCAGCAGCAGGGTCCCGATGAACTCGGACGCCAACGCTCTCGTGCGCATCGCCACCACCCTCACTCCCTCTACGTCGTCGGTACCAGTCGTAAGGCGAGCCTTGAGCCGGGACCGTCGGCGCGCCTGCCGGGAGCGGCGATGCAGGGCCGAACGGGTGAAGGGTGCGAAAGGTGCGGCGGCGGAGGTTTCAGCTCTCCCGGACGGGTAGGGCGTGCAGCTTCGGCAGGTTCACCACGACCGCCTCCTGGGTGCTGCGGGCGATGACGACCACGGCCTCGTCGGCCTGCGTACCCGTGGCACCGTCGTGGTGCCGGGCTGAGGCGAGTCCCGCGGCACCTAACGACCGCCTCGGCAAGCGCCTCGCCGCGGGCGTCGCCGACGCTTTCGCCGCCGCGCTTCCCGGCCGGGTGAGCGTCCTGGCCTCATGACGGGCGGGGGACAGGCGGCCGTTTTGGACACATCCGGGGTGTGTCTGGCAAGGTCGCCCGTCCGTTCCCCTATGAACCGGAAGGACGTGGCGCGGTGACCGAGGTGAGCACTCGCAGTGTCCAGGAAGCCGTCGCGGTGGAGGAGCTGCGCGCGAGCACCACGACGCTCTCCATCCCCCGGGGCTTCGACCTGTGGCAGCACGAGGAGATGGAGGACTGGCTGAGCGAGGTGGAGGACGACCCGGACGTCTCCGACACCGACTACTACCAGGCCCGCCAGGCGGTCCTGCGCGCGATGGGCAAGGACGCGGACTGACCGGCCTCCCGGCCGCACCGCGGCCGGGAACGGGAAGGCCGGACGTCCCGGGGACGTCCGGTCGGGGTTCCGCGCCACCGCCGCGGTCGTGCGTCAGCTCTTGGGCATCAGCACGGAGTCGATGATGTAGACGTTGGCGTTGGCGGTCTTCACGTTGCCGCAGACGACCTTGGCCGAGTCGTTGACCTTGTACGACTCGCCGGAGCCGGCCGTGGTGAGCTTGGACTTCTCCAGCGTCTCGAACGAGCCCTTCTCCAGGTCCTTGGGCGCCAGCTTCTGGCCCACCACGTGGTACGTGAGGATCTTGGTGAGCTGGGCCTTGTCGTTGAGGACCTTGTCCAGATCGGCCTTCGGGATCTTCGCGAACGCGTCGTTCGTCGGCGCGAACACCGTGATGTTCTCGGCGTTGTTGAGGGTGTCGACGAGGCCCGCCTTCTTCACGGCCGACACCAGCGTGGAGAGCGCGGGGTTGTGCGAGGCGGCCGTGGCGACCGGGTCCTTGGCCATGCCGTCGAAGGAGCCCGCGCCGTCCTTGGGCACCGCGGAACAGCCCGGACCGAACGGCTCCGTCATGGTCCCCATGGAGTCCGAGGGGCTCGCCGGGTCCGAAGCCTTGGAGGAGCCGGCCGAGGCGCTGTCCGACGCCTTGTCCTTGGAGTCGCTGTCGGAGCAGGCGGTCAGGGCCAGGGGCAGGACGGCGCTGACGGTCACGGCTACGGCGATACGACGCAGTTGGATACGCATGGCAACTCCTCGACGAGGTGGTTCACAAAGGCGCTCTGCCTTCGTCACGGGGAATCCGGAGCTGCCTGCCGAGCGGATTGGTCGATCACCCGGAAGAGTGAAAACCGTTCTGCGGGCCCGGAATCCCGGCCCGAATCCCGCCGCCCCGCGGACACGACGGGGCCCCGCGGGGACTCACCCCGCGGGGCCCGTGGGACCGCCCGAACTCAGGCCGGCAGCCGCATCAGCGCCACCGGCCGTGAGGTCGGATGTTCCGACCCGCCCGTGGGCTCGACGGTGATGCCCATGCCCGACGCGTCGCCCACCGCTCCGGCCATGAGGACGGTCTGCGTCGTGCGCCCCGGGTCCATCAGCCCGGCGGGCCGCATCGTGCCGGCGTCGTCGAACCACAGCTGGTAGACCTTGCCGGACGGCGGCTCGGCCAGCGAGGCGGCCACGAACACGGCCTTGTCGCGCTCGGCGGAGACGGTGACGGTGCCGCTCGCACCGTTCGGCAGCCGTGCGCCACGGGTCCGGGCGTCGGGCGCCCCGAGCACGTCGGCCACCTGGTCCGTGACCTGACGGGCCTGTCGGGCCTCCTGCCGCGCGTCCTGCGCCTCCCGGTGCTGCCACACCGTGGTCCCGCCGAGCGCGGCCACCCCCGCGAGGCAGGCGGCCAGCGCCCAGCGCGAGAGCTTGCGGCCGGTCCTGCCCGCCCCGGCGGCCGGACCGGCGACGGTGCGCGGCGGCTCCTGGCGCACCCCGTCGACGCGGCGCAGGACCGCCTCCTTGAAGCCGTCGGGCGGCGGCACGCTGACGGCGAGCCCGAGCCGCGCCGCCGTGGCGGACAGCTCCCGCACCTCTTGGGCGCAGGCCGGGCACGCGTCGAGGTGCCGCTCGAACGCGGCCTCCTCGGCCGGGTCGAGCGCATGCAGGGCATAGGCCCCCGTCAGCGTGTGCAGTTCGGCGCTCATGCGCTCACCCCCAGGCAGTCGCGCAGCCGGATCAGACCGTCGCGCAGGCGCGTCTTGACGGTCCCGAGCGGCACCGCGAGCAGTTCGGCGACCTGGCTGTAGGTGAGGCCGCGGTAATAGGCCAACGAGACGGACTGCTTCTGCAGTTCCGTCAGGGTGCGCAGACAGCGCCGCAGCTGTTCGTGTTCGAGCCGCCGCTCCACCGCCTCGGTCACCTCGTC
Organism: Streptomyces sp. NPDC049813; assembly: GCF_044465085.1. Lineage (NCBI taxonomy): Bacteria > Bacillati > Actinomycetota > Actinomycetes > Kitasatosporales > Streptomycetaceae > Streptomyces > Streptomyces sp. NPDC049813. Next base: position 742,783 of record NZ_JBITLI010000001.1, read on the forward strand.
GAACTCGGGGGTGCGCGCCAGCAGGGCGGCGCGGTGGTCCCGCGCGGCCGCGGCCTCGGCCGAACGGACCCGGTCGATGGCGCGCCGGTGGGCGAGCGTCAGCACCCAGTTGAGCGCGGTGCCGCGGTCGGTACGGTAGCGGGCCGCGTTGCCCCACACCTCGACCAGCACCTCCTGGGCCACCTCCTCCGACTGCGCGCGGTCCCGGAGCACGGCGCGGACCACGCCGAGGACCGCGCCGGCCACGGCGTCGTAGACCCCGGCGAAGGCGTCCTTGTCCCCCTTCGCCACGTCGGCCATGAGCTCCTCCAGGCTGGGTCCGGCTCCTGGGGCGGGACCGATACGGACGGCTTCCTTCACCTTCGCGACCTCCGAGCTGCGTGCGCACACGTGCGATCACGGTGCAGGAGTAATACGGAGCCGCGGCGCGGGCGGATGGGTCGGAACGCGAACGTTTTTCCGACCCCGCGGACGCCGCAGACGCCGCAGACCCCGCGGAACCGGCCGCGGGGCGGTCAGCTCCGATCGCCGCCGTGCTCCGCCGTCGCGGCGATGTTGCGGGCCATCCCGCCGAAGACCACGGAGTGGAAGGGGGCCACGCTCCACCAGTAGGCCTGGCCCGCCAGGCCGTGCGGGTGGAACAGCGCCCGCTGACGGTACCGGGACCGGCCGTCCGCCACCTCTTCCACGGACAGTTCGAGCCAGGCGAGCCCCGGCAGCCGCATCTCGGCCCGCAGCCGCAGCAGCCGCCCCGGCTCGATCTCCTCCACCCGCCAGAAGTCCAGCGAGTCGCCGACCCGCAACCGGGCCGCGTCGCGCCGCCCGCGCCGCAGCCCCACCCCGCCCACCAGCCGGTCGAGCCAGCCGCGCACGGCCCAGGCCAGCGGGAACGAGTACCAGCCGTGCTCGCCGCCGATCCCCTCGACCACGTCCCACAGCCGCCCGGGCGGTGCCTCGACCAGCTGCTCGCGCTCGTCCGTGTACAGGCTGCCGCCCGCCCAGTCCGGGTCGGTGGGCAGCGGATCGCTGGGGGCGCCCGGCACCGCGGCCGAGGACCAGCGGGTGGCGACCTGGGCCTCCTGCACGCGGCGCAGGGCGAGCGTCACGGCCTCGTCGAACCCGATCGGCGCTCCCGGCGGGTCCGGCACGTAGGCGGCGATGTCGTGCTCGTGGCAGATCACCTCGTGGCGCAGCGACTCGCACAGCGGCCGGGCGATGGAGGCGGGCACGGGCGTCACCAGGTTGACCCAGTGGCTGGACAGGCCGGGGCTGAGCATGGGGACCGGGAGCAGCAGCCGCTTCGGGAGCCGGGCGGCGGCCGCGTACCGGACCATCATGTCCCGGTAGGTGAGGACGTCGGGACCGCCGATGTCGAAGGAGCGGGAGACGTCCGCGGGCATCGTGGCGCTGCCGACGAGCGCGCGCAGCACGTCGCGGACCGCGATCGGCTGGATCCGCGTGCGCACCCAGCTCGGGGTGACCATCACCGGCAACCGTTCGGTCAGATAACGCAGCATCTCGAAGGAGGCCGAGCCCGAACCGATGATGACGGCGGCCCGCAGCACCGTCGTGGGCACCCCCGAGCCGGTCAGGATGCGGCCGACCTCGGAGCGGGAGCGCAGGTGCGGGGAGAGCGCGTGCTCCGGCACGCCCTGCGGGGTGAGCCCGCCGAGGTAGACGATGCGCCGTACGCCGGCCTTGCGGGCCTGTTCGCCGAAGACCCGGGCGGCCTCGCGGTCGGTCCGCTCGAAGTCGTGACCGGTGCCCAGCGAGTGCACCAGGTAGTAGGCGACCTCCACCCCTTCCATGGCGGCGGCGACGGACGCCTCGTCCATCACGTCGCCGCGCACGATCTCCGTGTCCTTCGCCCAGGGGTGGTCGCGGAGTTTGGCGGGGGTGCGGGCGAGGCAGCGCACCCGGTACCCGGCGTCCAGGAGTTCGGGCACCAGGCGGCCCCCGATGTACCCGCTCGCCCCGGTCACCAGGCACAGCGTCCCGTTGTCGGCCGCGTCCAAGACCACTCCCTCGTTCGGTGCTGCTGCCTCCACCCTCTGGCGGCCGGCTCGGGTCCGCCAGCGGAGGCGCCGGACGGGTGCCCGCCCGGCGCCGCGCCACACCTCGGGGCGGTCAGGGCGCCCAGGGCGCCTCCACGGCCCACGTCGTGTCCTCGGTGAACAGGTTCGGGCTGTCCGCGGCGCGGGAGCCGCCGGGGACGGCGAGGTACACCTCGGAGTTGTAGTGCCGCAGGTACTGGCCCGGGAAGTTCTGGGCCATCAGCCGGACCCCGCCCTGCCCGGGGACCGCGCAGAACGTGGCGTCGGCGCGGAACAGCGCCGAGCCGTCGCCGGCCTCCCGGTGGACGCGGAAGTCGCGGTGGCGCAGGTACTCGCCCGGATAGTTGCGCGACTCGAAGGAGTAGCAGGCGCCGTCCGCGAGACCGGGCACGACGCGCCAGGTGGCGTCGGACTTCAGCAGGGCGCTGCTGCCGCTGGTGACGACCTCGGTGAACGCGAGGGCGTCTTGGTGGCGGAGGTAGCGGTCGGTGAAGCCGGGCGTGGTGACCCGCAGCGACCGGTAGCCGGTCGGCAGGGTCACCGGCGCCGCCGGACTCCGCGAGGCGGTGATCAGCGCCTGGTTGGCCGCCTTGATCCTGGCCTGGTCGACCTTGGTCACTTGCCGGTCGTACGTCAGCAGGCCGTTGACCTCGTTCTCCACGTCGGTGATCTCGGTGTAGACGGACGCGGAGAGCCCGGCCGGCATCTGCTGGAGGCGCAGCGCGTCGACGAGTCCGACGAAGCGGTTGTTCAGATGCCCGGCGTCGGCCTGGTCCTCGTAGGAGAAGCCGTTGCCGGGCGACCACTCGTGCCCGGACACCCGCAGTCCCAGACCGCCGAACTCCCCGAGCACGGCGGCCCGCGTCGACGACGGCCGGGTCACTCCCGGGCCGACGTAGTTGTGGTGGTCGATCACGTCGCCGTTGCCGCCGTCGACCGCGCCGCAGCAGTTGATGCCGCTCATGTTGTCGACCAGGCGCGAGGGGTCCGCGGCCTTCACCTTGTCGGCGATGCGGGCCTGGTCGTACTGGCCCCAGCCCTCGTTCTCGTCGACCCACATCACCAGCGACGGGGAACTGCGGTGCTCGTCGATGATCTGGTCGAACTCGGCCTCCCACTGGGTGCGGGCCGCCGCGTCCGGTGTCCGGGTGTCCATCGCGGGCATGTCCTGCCACACCAGCAGCCCGAGCCGGTCGGCCCAGTAGAACCAGCGCTGCGGTTCCACCTTGATGTGTTTGCGGACCATGTTGAAGCCGAGGTCCTTGTGCTTCTGCAGGTCGTACTTGAGGGCGTCGTCGGTGGGCGCGGTGTAGATCCCGTCGGGCCAGTACCCCTGGTCGAGGGTGCCGGTCTGGAAGACGAACTTCCCGTTGAGCAGCAGGCGTTGCTTGCCGTCGACAGTGCCGCGCGAGATCGACCGCATGCCCGTGTAGCTGCCGACGGAGTCGGTGACCGTGGAGCCGGAGAGGAGCTCGCCCTTCACGTCGTACAGGAACGGGTCCTCCGGCGACCACAGGTGCGGGTTCGCGACGCGGATCGTCAGCTGCGCGCCGACCGCGCCGGTCGCCGTGCCCACCGTGGTGCCGCCGGAGCTGACGGTCACGCGGGCGCTCTGCCCGCTGACCCCCTCGCCCCGCACGGTGACGCGCAGCGTCGAGTCGGCCAGGTTCGGCACCATGTCGAGCCGGGTGATGTGGGCCGCCGAGGTCGGTTCCAGCCACACGGTCTGCCAGATGCCGGAGGCGGCGGTGTAGAAGATGCCGCCGCCGGGGTGCGGCGTCACGTCGTTGATGCGCTGCTTGCCGACGGCCTGGCCGCCGGTCTGGGTGGGGTCGAACACCGAGACCACGACGGTGTTCGTGCCGCCGTTGAGCAGCGGCGTGATGTCGTAGCCGAAGGCGTCGTAGCCGCCGCTGTGGACGGCGCCCGCCTGCTGCCCGTTCACCCATACCGTCGTACGCCAGTCACTGGCGCCGAAGTTGAGCTGGACGCGGCGGCCGTTCCAGTTCGACGGCACGGTGAAGGTGCGCTTGTACCAGAGCTTGTCGTTCTGGGTGATCTTGCGCTGGATGCCGGAGAGCGCGGACTCCGCGACGAAGGGGACGCGGATCTGGTCGGTGAAGGAGGCGGGCTGGCCGGCGCCGGCGGAGGTGACGGCGAAGTCCCAGATGCCGTTGAGGTTGCTCCAGTCGGGCCGGGTCAGCTGCGGCCTCGGGTACTCCGGCAGCGGGTTGTCCCGGGAGACCTGCCCGGTCCACGGGGTCGTCATGGGCGCCGGTTTCGGGGTCCAGGCGGTGGGTGCGGCCTGTGCTGCGGGGGCCAGGGCGGTGGCGCCGCCCAGCAGCAGCGCGAGGGCGCTCAACAGGATGCCGAGCGCGTGGCGCGCCGGTCTGAGGCGGGTGGGGGTGGGGTGATGGCGCATCGGAGCTCCTCGTGTCGCGGGGCGCGGCCGGGTGGATCCGTGACGGTGTTCCCGTTCTTACATCGTTGTAAGAGCCGTTTGTACGCACTGCGCGAGGACGCGTCAACGCCCCGGACACGCCAATCCGCCGAGCGGCCGACTGCGGCCGAAAACCGCTTACGCCGTCGGGGTACCGCCGCCGCGGTGCGGACCCAACTCGCCGAGGACGTCACCGAGTTGCCCGGCGGTGAGGGCGGACGCGGGCAAGGAGGTGGTGGCGGGCGCGGCCCGCAGGCCGTCGAGGAGCAGCGCGAGCGGGCGGCGCCAGGCGTCGGCGGCGACCGCGGCCGTCAGGGCCGGAACGGCGCGGCCGAGGGCGGCGAGCGCGAAGAGGACGTCCTCGGGGGTCGCGTCGGCGCGCACGGTGCCCTGCTCCCGGCCCCGGGTCAGCAGCAGGTCGAGCGTGTGCCGGTTGTGCGCGTGCACGGCCTCCAGCGCCTCGATGCCCCGCAGCGGCGTGGTCATCAGGTCGTTCGTGCCGCGGTCGGTGGCGAGCACCGCGAAGACGGCGTCGAGGTAACCGGTCAGCCCCGTCCAGGCGTCCGGGACCCGCCGGGCCTCCTCGCCCGCGGTCATGGTGCCGGCGAGCGGCTCGTGGAAGACCGCGTCGACCAGCGCGACCCGGGTCGGGAAGTGCCGGTAGAGCGTCGCGTTGCCCACGCCCGCCCGCCGGGCGATCACGTCGAGCGGCGCTTCCAGGCCCTGCTCGCGGAAGACCTCCCGGGCCGCCTCGGTCAGCAGCTCCCGGTTGCGGCGCGCGTCGCGCCGGCGGGGGGCGGTCCCGCGGTCCGCACCGGTGCTCATCGTCGTCCTCCGTCAGGCGTCACTGGGGCAGCCGGGGAGTGCTCCCCGGCGGAGATGCTATCGTCACTGCCAGGAAGCGGGGAGCACTCCCCGTTTACGGGGGGTGGACGTCCGCGGGCATCACGGGGCCGGGGGCGCCGGGAGGCCCGGCGGACGCCGCACCCGGGGTGCGGCCCCGTCGATCGCCGGTCGGGGGAGGGGCCGCACCCCGGAGTGTCAGTCCCGGGCCACGGCGGGCGGGGCCACTCCGGCGCCCCAACTCGTGGGCCGGTCCGACAGCTTGATCTTCAGCGTGCCGGAGCGCAGCAGGTCCCGGTGGGAGAGCCAGCTCGTGCGCAGCGTGCCCGCGCCGGTGCGCACCGAGGACACGTACTGGAGCTTCGACGCGTCCGCGCCCGGGGCCTCGATGGCGATCCGGCGGCCGTGCGCGGGCCGGATCTCGACCTTCTCGAACATGGGAGCGGAGACGAGGTACTTCGCCGAACCGGGCTGGGCCTCGAAGACACCGGCCATGGCGAAGACGAGCATCGACGAGGTGGCGCCGAGGTCGTCGTTGCCGGGCATGCCGTAGGCGTCGTCGGTGAAGAGCGTGCGCAGTGCGCGCAGCACCGCCGAGGTCTTCCACGGCGCACCCGTCCACGCGTACATCCAGGGCGCGTGGAAGTCGGGTTCGTTGTTCGGGTTGAAGGCGAAGTTGTTGTGGTAGTCGTAGGCGCCCGTCACCCACGACTCGGACGCCGCCTTCGCTGGGTCGCTCAGCACGGTCGGCAGGTCGAAGAACGTGTCGAGCCGCTGCTCAGCCGCCTTCTGACCGCCCATCAGACCGAACAGGGCCTGCGGGTCCTGCTGGCCGAGCCACTGGTACTGCCAGGCCGTGCCCTCGTGGAAGGCGCCGGACTGCGTGGGGTCGGGGTCGCCGGCGACGCTGCCGTCGGCGTTCCGCGTGACCGGGAAGCCGGTGAAGCCCTTCGAGGTGACGCCGGTGTCCCACAGCTTGGCGAAGTTGTCGCAGCGCGCGGCGAGCGTCGCGGCCTTGTCCCGGTGGCCGAGGCCGTCGGCCATCGTGGACAGCGAGCAGTCGGCGAGGGCGTACTCCAGGGTGGCCGACCCGGCCTGGCGGCTGTCGCCGTACAGGTAACCGGGCAGGTTCTGGTAGCCGACGAAACCGTTCTTGACGTAGGTCGGGTTGCCGTCGCGGCCGCGGAAGAGCGACTGGTCCGCGGGGACCTCGTTGGCGTTCTTCCACAGCGCCTCGAAGAGCTGCTGGGAGGTGCGCCGGTCGAGCAGTCCGCGGTTGTACAGGTCGACGACCCACGGAGTGACGGGGTCGCCGCTCATCACGTTGGTCTCACCGCCGCCCAGGCCCCAGCGCGGCAGCCAGCCGCCGTCCTGGTAGACGCGCAGCACGGACTTGGCCATGTCCGCGGCCTTGTCCGGTTCGAGGAGAGCCACCAGCTGGTTCTGCGAGCGGTAGGTGTCCCACAGCGAGAACATCTGGTAGTAGGGCGCGTCCGCGCGGTGCACCTTGTCGTCGAAGCCGCGGTAGCGGTTGTCGACGTCGGAGCCGACCGACGGGTGGAGCAGCGAGTGGTAGAGCGCGCTGTAGTACGTGCGCCGGTCGGCGGTGCTGCCGCCCGCCACCCGCATCCGGTTCAGCTCGTCCCGCCAGGTGTCGTGCGCGCTCGCCCGGGCCCGGTCGAAGGACTTCGGCTGCTCGGCCCGGCGGTTGAGCCGGGCGCCGTCGACCGAGGTGTAGGAAAGGCCCACCGAGGAGCCGACGCGGTCGCCCCCGGCCGGGTCGAAGGAGAGCCAGGCGCCCGCGCGCTTGCTGCCGCGCGTCGCGTCGCGGCGGCCCGGGGTCAGGGTGCTGTCGGTCCAGGTGCCGAACGTGTCGAACTTCCGGTCGAACTTGGCGCTGAAGTAGACCCGGTAGCGCTCCTTGCCGGTCTCGCCGCAGAAGTTGCCGCCCTGCACCCAGCCCTCGACGGTGTCGTCGCCGACCACGTGCACGTCACCGGCGTAGGTGCTGCCGTTGCTCTCGCCGGCCTCGATGAGCACGTTCTGCGGGGCCGTGCCACCCGGATAGGTGTACCGGTGCTGGCCGGTGCGCTGCGTCGCGCTGAGTTCGGCCTCGATGCCGTTGTCGAACGTCACGCCGTAGTACCCGGGCGACCGGGTCTCGTGGTCGTGGCTGAACTTCGCGGCGTATGCGGCGGGGTCGGACGAGGTGACCGCGCCCGTGGTCGGCATGAACCGGATGTTGCCCATGGTCTGACAGCCGACGCCCGACAGGTGCGTATGGCTGAACCCGAGGATGGTGTCCTGCGCGTAGTCGTACGAGGCGTACTTGTTCAGCTGGGTGTCGGGGCTCAGCTGCACCATGCCGAACGGGGCGGCGGCACCCGGGAAGGTGGTGCCGTCACCGTTGTTGCCTATCGACGTGTCGACCGACCGGGTGGGATCGGCGGCGAACCGCGCTCCCTGCTGCTGGGCGTTCGCGGTCCCCGTGGTGACGGAGGCGGACGCCACGGTGGTGATGATCAACAAGGCGGTGGACAGGCGTTTCCACGCTCTCATCGAGATCCTCTCTCGTTCGACAACGTTGTCAAATGCGTGCCTGTCGATCTTTGTGCTTCGGGTGCCGTCCCGTCAATGCCCGTCAGCGCCCGTCAGCGCCCGTCTGAGCCCGTCAGTGCCCGTCGGCGCCTGCCCCGGCACGGCGACGGGCCCGCCGTCCGGCGGGCCCGTTCACCCTCGTGCGCCCGCGCGCCCTACTCCCGCGCGCCGTCCGGCGGCCGGGACAGGACGACGAGGCTGCGCTCCGCCACCAGCAGCCGCGCCTCCGCCTTGTACTCCACCTCGTCGCTCACGCCGTCCTGCTCGGCCGTGTCGATCAGCTTGGTCCAGCGGGCACCGTAGGCGGCGCCCGGCAGCACGAACTCCGTCGGTTCCCAGAAGCAGTTGAACAGCATCAGGAAGGAGTCGTCGACGACCGTGCGGCCCTGCGGGGTCGGGGCCGGGATGCCCTCGCCGTTCAGGAAGACGCCGATCGTGTGGGCGTCCGGCCTGCGCCAGTCCTTCGGGGTCATCTCCGCCGCGTCCGGCCGCAGCCAGACGAGGTCCGGCAGCCGCCGCCCCTCCTGCGGGACCCCCTCGAAGAAGTGGCGCCGGCGCAGGACCGGGTGGGCCTTGCGCAGGGCGATCAGCTCGCGGGTGAACCGGACCAGGTCCTCCTGCTCCGCGTCGAGCCGCCAGTCGATCCAGCTGATCTCGTTGTCCTGGCAGTACACGTTGTTGTTGCCGCCCTGGGTGCGGCCCAGTTCGTCGCCGTGGCTGAGCATCGGGATGCCCTGCGACAGCATCAGCGTCGCCAGGAAGTTGCGCTGCTGTCTGCCGCGCAGCGCCCGCACCGCGGGATCGTCGGTGGGCCCCTCGGCGCCGCAGTTCCAGGACCGGTTGTGCGCCTCGCCGTCCTCGTTGTTCTCCCCGTTGGCCTCGTTGTGCTTGTCGTTGTACGAGACCAGGTCGCGCAGGGTGAACCCGTCGTGGGCGGTGATGAAGTTGACGCTCGCCCGGGGCCGGCGCCGCTCGTGCTCGTACAGGTCGGCCGAGCCGGTCAGGCGGGAGGCGAACTCGGGCAGGGACCGGTCGTCGGCCCGCCAGAAGTCCCGGACGCTGTCGCGGTACTTGCCGTTCCACTCGGACCACAGCGGCGGGAAGTTGCCGACCTGGTAGCCGCCGTCCCCCAGGTCCCAGGGCTCGGCGATCAGCTTGACGCGGCTGATCACCGGGTCCTGCTGGATCACGTCGAAGAAGGCGGAGAGCCGGTCCACCTCGTGGAACTGGCGGGCCAGGGTGGCCGCGAGGTCGAAACGGAAGCCGTCGACGTGGCACTCGGTCACCCAGTACCGCAGCGAGTCCATGATCAGCTGGAGGACGTTCGGGTGCCGCATCAGCAGGCTGTTGCCGGTGCCCGTGGTGTCGTAGTAGTGGCTGAAGTCCTCGTCGGACAGCCGGTAGTAGGACGCGTTGTCGATCCCGCGGAAGGAGATCGTCGGCCCCTTCTCGTTCCCCTCGGCCGTGTGGTTGTAGACCACGTCGAGGATCACTTCGAGCCCCGCGGCGTGCAGGTCCTTGACCATCTGCTTGAACTCGGTGACCTGCTCGCCGAGCGTGCCGCGCGCGGCGTACGCGTGGTGCGGCGCGAAGAAGCCGATCGTGTTGTAGCCCCAGTAGTTGGAGAGCCCCTGGTCCAGCAGGAACCCGTCCTGGATGAACTGGTGCACGGGCATGAGCTCGACCGCGGTCACACCCAGGGACGTCAGGTGTTCGACCACGGGCGGGCTCGCCAGCCCGGCATACGTGCCGCGCAGCTCCTCCGGCACGTCCGGGTGCGTGCGCGACATCCCGCGCACATGTGCCTCGTAGATGACCGATTCGGTGTACGAGTACGACGGCGGCGTGTCCGAGCCCCAGTCGAAGGCGGGGTCGACGACGACCCCGTAGAGGCCGTGCTCCGGGCCGCCCTCGGCCGGCGGCTGCTCGTGGACCGCTTGGGCGTAGGGGTCCAGCAGGAACGCCTCGGGGTCGCAGCGGTGCCCGGACGACGGCTCCCAGGGGCCGTGCACGCGGTAGCCGTAGCGCTGGCGCGGGCCGACACCCGGGACGTAGCCGTGCCACACGAAACCGTCGACCTCGGGCAGCGTCACGGTCCGCTCGGTCCCGTCGGGCTCCGCCAGGACCAGGTCCACCTGACTGGCAACGGCGCTGAACAGGGAGAAGTTCGTGCCGTTGCCGTCGTAGGTGGCGCCGAGCGGGTAGGGGCGCCCGGCCAGGACGCCCCCGCCCGCGGCGTTCGCCGGGCGAGCCGTCACGACGCGGTTCCGGCCGTCTCGGACGGGCGGGCCGCCTTGGCGTGCGCGACCGGGGTCCCCGGCACGGTGAGTGCCTCGCTGGACCACGGCTCCGGCTGCTTGGCGTCGAGCGGCTCGCGGTCGTGGTCGGTCTTGCGCAGGGAGAACCAGACGATGCGCTGGTTGTTCGTGGTGCAGCTGCCCCAGCCGTCGCTCAGCGTCGCGATCTGGCGCAGATGGGGGTGTGCGTCGTCCTGCCGGTCGGAGGCGTCGTGGTGCGAGACCGCGGTGATCAGGTGCTGCCCCGTCCACCACGTCTCGATCTCCACGCGCTCGACCGGATCGGCGGCCGCCGCCTCCAGCAGCAGCCCGACCCCGCGGGTCGCCGAGGTCACCAGCTTCTGCAGCCCCCAGTACCGAAGATGGGCGGCCACGATGCGCTGCATCTGTCCGACCCGCTCCAGCGAGGACTCGACCTCGACGTGGTAGTAGCGGGGATCTGTCCGGTTCATGGTTCTTGCTCCTCACCGCGTGCACTCACGCAGCCGCCGCCTCGAACGGGTCGGTGCGTACGGGTCGTGAGCTCGGGTCGCTCGAGAGTCAAGGTCCACTTTCCGGCCCGTACTCCATCCGTGCAACACGAGAGTGATCGGGTGGTGACGCTCGGCTCAACAGGACGGATGGCCGATCACCCCGCACCATGGGTGGGAAGCGGCCGGTTGTGACGGCTCGCTTGCTCTGCGTGCAATTCCGGGGAGCCGCGACGCGTGCGTCCGCGGAACATTCAGGAGGTCGACGGATGCCATGGACGCATCACAGGTCGGCGAGGAGATCGAGGCGAAGCTGAAGCACTACCGGTGGTGGCAGAGCCGATTCCTCGCCTCTCCCGCAGACGCTCGGATCCGCGCGCGCTTCGCGCGGTCCGTCGAGGTGCTGTGCGCCGCGACGGGGGAGCGGTGCGGACGGGAGGCGGCGTCCACGGCCGAGCGCCGACTGCGCGGCACTGGAGGTGAGAGCGGTGACAGCTAGGGCACAGCTTGTTCCTGTGCAGATCGAGGACGTGCGTCCGCAGGTCCGCGGCGGGCGCCGGACGGCGAAGGCCGCGGTCGGTGAGGCGTTCCCGGTCACGGCCCTGGTCTTCGTCGAGGGGACCGGTGTGGTGCGGCCGCACGCTGTGCTGCGTGACCCGGACGGCCGTACGGTCCAGTGCGCCGCGATGCACGAACTGGTCCCGGGTGAGGACCGGTGGAGCGCCGAGCTGACACCGACGTCCCCCGGACGGTGGAGCTACTCCGTGCAGGCCTGGTGCGACGTGGTGGCCGCCTGGCAGCGCGACGCCGCCATCAAGGTGCCGGCGGGCGTGGACAGCGACCTCACGCTTGAGGAGGGCGCCGTCCACCTGGAGCGCGCCCTGGGACGGGTCACCGACGAGGCCGCGAGGCGCACCCTCTTCGAGGCGATCCGCGTGCTGGAGGACGGCTCGCTCGACGACACGGAGCGGCTCGCCGCGGCCCTGGACCCCGACGTGTGCGCGGTGCTCCGCACCCACCCCCTCCTCGACCGGCTGACCGAGAGCGCCCCGCTGCCCCTGCTGGTGGAGCGGGAGCGGGCGCTCTTCGGGTCCTGGTACGAGTTCTTCCCGCGCTCGGAGGGCGCGGTGGTGGAGGCGGACGCACCGCCGGTGAGCGGCACGTTCGCGACGGCCGCGCGGCGCCTTCCGGCCATTGCGGCGATGGGCTTCGACGTGGTCTACCTGCCGCCGATCCACCCCATCGGCACGACGTTCCGCAAGGGCCCGGACAACAGCCTCTCGCCGGGCCCGGGCGACGTGGGGGTGCCCTGGGCGATCGGCTCGGCCGAGGGAGGCCACGACGCGATCCACCCGGATCTCGGCACGCTCGACGACTTCGACGCGTTCGTGTCCCGCGCCAAGGGGGAGGGCCTCGAAGTGGCTCTCGACTTCGCGTTGCAGTGCTCGCCCGACCACCCCTGGGTGGAGAAGCACCCGGAGTGGTTCCACCACCGGCCTGACGGCTCGATCGCGTACGCGGAGAACCCGCCGAAGAAGTACCAGGACATCTACCCGATCTGCTTCGACCAGGACCTGCCGGGGCTCGTCGCGGAGACGACGAGGGTGCTGCGGCACTGGATGGCGCACGGGGTGCGCATCTTCCGCGTCGACAACCCGCACACCAAGCCGGTGGTGTTCTGGGAACAGGTGATCGCGGACATCAACCGCACCGACCCGGACGTGATCTTCCTGGCCGAGGCGTTCACCCGCCCCGCGATGATGCGGGCGCTGGCCGAGGCCGGCTTCCAGCAGTCGTACACGTACTTCACCTGGCGTAACACCAAGACCGAACTGACGGAGTACGTCGAGGAGTTGGCGGGCGAGTCGGCCGCGGCCATGCGGCCGAACTTCTTCGTCAACACCCCGGACATCCTGCACGAGTTCCTCCAGCACGGCGGCCGTCCCGCCTTCGAGCTGCGGGCCGTCCTCGCCGCGACCCTCTCCCCGTCCTGGGGCGTCTACAGCGGGTACGAACTCTGCGAGAACGCTCCCCTGCGGCCGGGCAGCGAGGAGTATCTGCACTCCGAGAAGTACGAACTGCGGCCCCGCGACTGGGAGTCGGCGCAGCGCGAGGGACGCACCATCGCCCCGCTGCTCACTCGGCTGAACGACATCCGGCGCCGCAACCCCGCCCTGCGCGGACTGCGCAACGTGCACTTCCATCACGCCGACAACGACGCCGTGATCGTGTACTCCAAACGCTCCGGCGCCGACACGGTCCTGGTGGTCGTGAACCTCGACCCGCACCACCCCCAAGAGGCGACGGTCCGCCTCGACTGCGCACAGGTGGGCGTCGGCCCCGACTCCTCGTTCCCCGTGCGCGACGAACTCACCGGGGCCACCTACACGTGGGGAGCCACCAACTACGTGCGCCTCGTCCCGGGGGAGTCACCCGCCCACGTCTTCACCGTCGGCTGACCCTCCACCCCTCCTTTCCTTCATCCGCGTCCACGGAGGCCTATCCGTATGTCCACGGACGAACTGGCGCAGTGCCCGTCCACGCCCGCCAAGAGACCCGACCCCGAGTGGTACAAGCGTGCCGTCTTCTACGAGGTGCTCGTCCGCTCCTTCTACGACAGCAACGGGGACGGCGTCGGTGACCTGAAGGGCATCACGGCGAAACTGGACTACCTGCAGTGGCTCGGCGTGGACTGCCTCTGGCTGCCGCCGTTCTACACCTCGCCGTTGCAGGACGGCGGCTACGACGTCTCCAACTACATCGTCGCGCTGCCCGAGTTCGGCGACCTCGCGGACTTCGTGGAGTTCGTGGACGCGGCGCACCAGCGCGGCATGCGGGTCATCATCGACTTCGTCATGAACCACACCAGCGACCAGCACGAGTGGTTCCAGCAGTCGCGCTCCGACCCGGACGGCCCCTACGGCGACTACTACGTCTGGGCCGACGACGACACCCAGTACGCGGACGCGCGGATCATCTTCGTCGACACCGAGGTCTCGAACTGGACCTTCGACCCGGTCCGCAAGCAGTACTACTGGCACCGCTTCTTCTCCCACCAGCCGGACCTCAACTACGAGAACCCGGCCGTGCAGGAGGAGATCCTCGCGGCCCTACGGTTCTGGCTCGACCTGGGCATCGACGGCTTCCGCCTGGACGCGGTCCCCTACCTCTACGCCGAGGAGGGCACCAACTGCGAGAACCTGCCCGCGTCGCACGAATTCCTCAAGCGGGTCCGCAAGGAGATCGACGCCAACTACCCCGACGTGATGATCCTCGCCGAGGCCAACCAGTGGCCCGAGGACGTCGTCGACTACTTCGGGGACTTCCCCTCCGGCGGCGACGAATGCCACATGGCGTTCCACTTCCCCGTCATGCCCCGCATCTTCATGGCCGTGCGCCGCGAGTCGCGCCACCCGGTCTCGGAGATCCTCGCCAAGACGCCCGCGATCCCCGCCAAGTGCCAGTGGGGCATCTTCCTGCGCAACCACGACGAGCTGACGCTCGAAATGGTCACGGACGAAGAACGCGACTACATGTACGCGGAGTACGCCAAGGAACCCCGGATGCGGGCCAACATCGGCATCCGCCGCCGTCTCGCGCCGCTGCTCGACAACGACCGCAACCAGATCGAGCTGTTCACCGCGCTGCTGCTCTCCCTGCCCGGCTCGCCGATCCTGTACTACGGCGACGAGATCGGGATGGGCGACAACATCTGGCTCGGCGACCGGGACGCGGTCCGCACCCCGATGCAGTGGACGCCCGACCGCAACGCCGGCTTCTCCTCCTGCGACCCGGGCCGCCTCTCGCTCCCCACGATCATGGACCCCGTCCACGGCTACCAGGTCACCAACGTCGAAGCCCAGATGGCCTCACCGTCCTCCCTGCTGCACTGGACGCGCCGGATGATCGAGATCCGCAAGCAGAATCCGGCGTTCGGCCTCGGCACGTACACCGAACTGCCCTCCTCCAACCCGGCCGTGCTCGCCTTCCTGCGCGAGTACAAGGACGACCTGGTCCTGTGCGTGCACAACTTCTCCCGCTTCGCCCAGCCCACCGAGCTCGACCTCCAGGCCTACGACGGCCGCCACCCGGTGGAGCTCATCGGCAACGTCCGCTTCCCCGCGATCGGCGAACTGCCCTACCTCCTCACGCTGGCGGGCCACGGCTTCTACTGGTTCCGGCTGCGCGGCACGAGCCTGACGCCGCGCATGGCACACCACGATTGGACCTGATGCATGACTTCGCCTCTGCTGTCCGAAACAGGAGTCGGTCCCGCGCAGGTACCCGCCTCCTCCCTCGCGGCGCTCCTGGCGCGCTGGCTCCCCCGCCAGCGGTGGTTCACCGGACACAGCCGCGACATCACCGGCGTCTCGGTGGCCGCGGCGACGGCGCTGACGGCCGACTGCTACCACCTGATGGTCCGCGTCGACCAGCGGGGTTCCGCGGACGGTGACCACTACCAGGTGCTGCTCGGCATCGCGGCGCAGGTGCCGCCGCGGATGTCGCCGAGCCTGATCGGCGAGGTGGAGCCCCGGCCCGGGGAGCGGCTGATGGTCTACGACGCCGTCCACGACCACCGCGCGGCGATCGTGCTGCTGGAACGGCTGCGCAGGGGCGGTACCACGGGGCACCTGCGGTTCGAGTCGCTGCCGCGCACCTCGGTGCCGTGCGGACTCACCCCCCGCGTCCTGGACGTCGAGCAGTCGAACACCTCGATCGTCTACGGCGACGAGCTGATCCTCAAGCTCTTCCGCCACGTCCAGCCCGGCATCAACCCGGACCTGGAGGTCACCGGAGCGCTGGCCCGGCACGGCTTCACCCAGGTACCCGCGCCCGTCGGCTGGTTCCAGACCGAGGCACCGTTCTGGAGCACCCTGGGCATGGTCCAGCCGTTCCTGACCGAGTCGACGGACGGCTGGGAACTGGCCCTGGAGTCCAGCAGGCGCCACACCGGCTTCACCGACGAGGCACGCGAACTGGGCCGCACCACCGGCGAGTTGCACGTCGCCCTGGCCAAGGCGTTCCCCACCGACCCCGGCCCGGTGGACCAGCCCGCGCAACTGGCCGACGTGATGACCCACAAGCTGCTGCGCGCGGCCGCCCGGGTGGCGGAGCTGCGCCCGTACGTGCCCGCGCTCCAGGAGATCTACGCGGCCGCCGCCACGGCCGGCGGCCACCCGCCGCTCCAACGCACCCACGGCGACCTGCACCTCGGCCAGGTGCTGCGCGCCCACGGCCGCTGGCACATCGTCGACTTCGAGGGCGAGCCGGCCAAGCCGGTGCCGGAGCGCCGGGCCGACCGGTCCCCGATCGCCGACGTCGCCGGCATGCTGCGCTCCTTCGACTACGCCGCCCAGTCCGGCGGCGAGTTCCACCCGCAATGGGGGGAGCGCTGCCGGGAGGCCTTCTGCGCGGGCTACGCCGAGTCGGGGGGCTTCGACCCGCGCGCCGTACCCGCCGCGCTCAACGCCCACGAGGCCGCCCGCGCCGTCTACGAAGTGGTCTACGAGTCGGTGTACCGGCCCGACCGCATCCAGGTCCCGCTGAACGCGGTGGCACGCCTGTGCGCCACGCCCACCACCGGAGCGGCCGCACCGGCCGGCCCGGCCGATCCGTCGGCACCGTCCGACCGCCTCGCCCAGGAGAGCTGACATGTCCGTCGCCGACCCCGTCCTGCGCGTCGACCGCGCCCCCCGCGTCGCACCGCTGCCCGCGCTGGACGACGGCGAACGGGCCCGCCTCCTCGGCGGCTCCCACCACGACCCGCACTCCGTGCTGGGCGCACACCCGGTGCGCGGCGGGCTCGCGGTGCGCTGCCTGCGGCCCCACGCGCTGGCGGTCTCCGTCGTCGTCGGCACCGGCGTCTGGGAGCTCCACGACGAGGGTGACGGCCTGTTCGCCGGCCGCATCCCGGGCCAGGGGTTCGCGCCGTACCGGCTGCGCGTCACCTACCCCGAGGCCCTCACGGAGACCGAGGACCCCTACTCCTTCCCCCCGGCCCTCGGCGAACTCGACCTGCACCTGATCTCCGAGGGCCGCCACGAGGAGCTGTGGACGGCCCTCGGCTCCCGGGTCCTGGAGTGCCGCGGCGTGCGCGGCACCCGCTTCACCGTCTGGGCGCCGAACGCGCGCGGCGTGCGTGTGCGCGGCGACTTCAACCATTGGGACGGCACGTCGCTGCCGATGCGGTCCCTCGGCTCCTCCGGCGTCTGGGAGCTGTTCGTCCCCGAGGTCGGCCCCGGGGCCCAGTACAAGTACGAGGTGACCGGCCCCGACGGCGCCCGCTTCGACCGGGCCGACCCGATGGCCCGGCGCACGGAGACACCGCCCGCGACCGCCTCGATCGTCGACGAGAGCCAGTACGCCTGGAACGACGGGACGTGGCTGCGGGACCGCGCGGCCCGCCCCGTGCACCGCGCCCCCATGTCCGTCTACGAGGTGCATCTCGCGTCCTGGAAGCCCGGAGCGACCTACCGCTCCCTCGCGCGGGACCTGACGGCCTACGTGTCCGAGCTGGGCTTCACCCACGTCGAGCTGATGCCGGTGGCCGAGCACCCCTTCGGCGGCTCCTGGGGCTACCAGGTCACCGGCTTCTACGCGCCGACGGCCCGGCTCGGCACCCCGGACGACTTCAAGTACCTCGTCGACACCCTGCACCAGGCCGGCATCGGCGTCATCCTCGACTGGGTCCCGGCCCACTTCCCGCGCGACGAATGGGCGCTGGCGCAGTTCGACGGGCGCCCCCTGTACGAACCGCAGGACCCGCGCCGGGCGGCACACCCGGACTGGGGCACCCTCGTCTTCGACTACGGCCGCAAGGAGGTCCGCAACTTCCTGGTGGCCAACGCCCTGTACTGGTGCGAGGAGTTCCACATCGACGGCCTGCGGGTCGACGCGGTGGCCTCCATGCTCTACCTCGACTACTCGCGCGAGGACGGGCAGTGGACCCCGAACGAGTACGGCGGCCGCGAGAACCTCGACGCCGTCTCCTTCCTCCAGGAGATGAACGCCACGCTGTACCGGCGGGTGCCCGGCGTCGTCACCATCGCCGAGGAGTCCACCGCCTGGAACGGGGTCACCCGGCCCACCCACGACGTCGGCCCCGACGGCTTCGGCGGCCTCGGCTTCGGCCTGAAGTGGAACATGGGCTGGATGCACGACTCGCTGGACTACGTGGCCCACGAACCCGTGCACCGGAAGTACCACCACAACGAGATGACCTTCTCGATGGTGTACGCCTACAGCGAGAACTACGTCCTGCCCATCTCCCACGACGAGGTCGTGCACGGCAAGCAGGCCCTCGTGTCGAAGATGCCCGGCGACTGGTGGCAGCAACGCGCCAACCACCGGGCCTACTTGGGCTACATGTGGGCCCACCCCGGCAAGAAGCTGCTCTTCATGGGGCAGGAGTTCGCGCAGGGCGCCGAATGGGTGGAGGACGAGGGACCGCAGTGGTGGGTCCTCGACGAGAACCACCCCGCGCACGGGGACCACCGCGGTGTCCAGCGCCTCGTGGGCGACCTCAACCGCCTCTACGGCGCCCACCCGGCCCTGTGGGAACAGGACACCTGCCCCGAGGGTTTCGCGTGGAGCGACGCGGACGCGGCGGACGACAACGTCTTCGCGTTCGTGCGCCGGGCCGCCGACGGCAGCCCGCTGCTCGCGGTGGTGAACTTCTCGCCGGTGGTGCGGGACGACTACCGGCTCGGCGTCCCGCACACGGCGTCCGGGCAGTGGCGGGAGGTCCTCAACACCGACGCGGCGCGGTACGGCGGCAGCGACGTCCGCCACACCGGTGAGCTGACCGCCGGACCGGAGCCCCGCAACGGCCATCCGGCGTCCCTGGCCCTGCGACTGCCTCCGCTCGCGGCGGTTTGGCTGACGCCGGTTCCTGAATGACCGGTGCGCCGGCGGGCGATGTCACCGGGGCGGCACACCTGACATAGCGTCAGGTGCACCACCTCGGCACCAGCTCCGGGGACCGCGCCGGGTCCGGTCTCGACAGTCGCCAGGTGCCGCGTCGTCGTGACGTCGCGAACCTGGTGGCTGCGGGCGAGCGTATGCGTTCTCGGCCATAGGAGTCGGCCCCCCGTCTGCGCCCCGAAGGGCCTCGTGGCGTAGAAACGCCGTACATCGCGCCATGGGGCACGTGGGGGAAAGCGCGGCGGGAAGGCGGACCTCTCCGCGGGGCGGGCGACCGGGCCCGCCGCCGAACAGCCGCCGGTGGCGGCGTGCCAGGGGAGTGAGCCATGCCGCAGTCGAACGGGTTCCAGGACTTCGGAGCCCTGCGCTTCGGCAGCCGGGCACAGTTCGAGCCCGCGCACGTGCAGGAGGTGTGCGGCGCCGTGCACGACAGCGGAGTGCGTGACCTGTACGTCGTGGTGCACGGGGCCCACAACGACGCGGCCACCTCCGAGACCGTCGACGGCGCGTTCCGGGAGCTGCTCGCCGAGGCCTGGGACGGCGCCACCCAGGACAAGGGGATGCTCGCCGTGCACTGGCCCTCGCTGCTCTTCCGCGACGAGGGCGTCCCCGGCCTCGCGGCGGCGCCGGAAGCCGCCGGCGACCCGGACACCCGGCCCTGGCTCACCCCCGAGACCGCCGATGACCTGCGCCGCCACCTGCCGGACAGCGCCGGCCCGCTGGCCGAGATCGCCGAACTGCTCACCGCGCGCCCCGCACAGGCCCGCGCCTTCGACGACTTCGGCTCGGCCCTGCGCCGCCTGGCGGAGCTGCCGTTGCAGGACCGGGCCGCGGAGTTCGCCGCCGACACGGAGGGCGAGGTGCTGCCGCAGACCGACCCCCTCATGCTGTTCGAGGACACCAGGACGATGTGTGCCGAGTTCGCGGGCGCTGTCGAGGACATACGGCGCTCGCTGGAGGCCGGGGCGGGCAAGCCGACCCGGCACGAGAGCGACGTCGACGCCTCCGAGGTCTCCGAGGAGGGAACGCTGCTGGAGTCCCGGGTAGCGGGACCGCGCCCCGCGGACCCGCTCAGCGAACGGGTCCGGCGCACCGGCACGGTCGCCGCCGGCGGCCCGCTGGGCGAGTCGGCCCGCGCGACGGACTTCGCCGAGCTGTGGGCCGGTGCCCGGGAACTCTTCCGGCAGGTCGTGCGGCACGTGCTGCGCCGCCGGGCCGGCCTGATCGGCGAGGCGGGCCTCGGCCCGTGCCTGCCGATGCTGGCGCAGGGCACCGAGGTCCGCCTCCACCTCGTCGGCCACGGCCTCGGAGCGCGGATGGCCGGCTTCGCGCTACGCGGCCTGGAGGCGAGCGGCGCGGAACCGGTCACGCTCTCCTCCCTGACCCTCCTGCAGGCCGAGATGTCCCACTTCGCCTTCGCCGACATCCTGCCGCAGCAGGTCTCGGGGCACGGCGCGCTGTGGAACCGGCAACGACTCGTCCAGGGCCCGCTGCTCTGCACGTTCTCGCACCTCGACTCCCACCTGGGGGTGCTGTATCCGCTGTCGGCCCAGATGATCGGCGACTCGGCGGAGCTGGCGACGAGCGTGCGCAAGTGGGGCGCGCTCGGCTTCGACGGCATCCAGGGGGTCGAGGGACCGCCGCCGGTCCGGCTCGGGGACGAGGTGGAGGAGGACCCGCGGGGGCTGCCCTACGTCAACGTGGACGCCTCTGAGGTGGTCCGCTCCGATGACCTCCCGATGGGCGGCCACCACCAGGTCTTCCACCCTGCGATCGGACGGCTGCTGCGGCGCGCGGCGGAGTGCTGAGGCGGTTGCGGGCTGGAGGGGGGCTTGGTGTGCCGCAGCTGGTCAGGCGCCGGCCGCCGGGCGGACCGGGTGCTTGCTGAGTACGGAGACCCGGTTGAAGGCGTTGATGGTGATCGCCACCCAGATCAGGGCGGAGATCTCGGCGTCGTCGAGGACCCGGCGGGCCGCGGCGTAGGCGCGCTCCTGACCCGCGCCGTCGGCGGGGGAGGTGGTCGCCTCGGCGAGGGCGAGCGCCGCCCGCTCCCGCTCCGTGAACAGTTCGGTGTCGCGCCAGGCGGCGAGCGTGCCCAGCCGCTGCGTGCTCTCCCCGGCGCGGAGGGCGGCCCGGGTGTGCACGTCGAGGCAGTAGGCGCACCGGTTGATCTGCGACACCCGCAGATTGACCAGTTCGACGAGCCGCCGGTCGAGCCCGGCCTCCGCGGCGGCCGCCCGCACCGCCTCCGACGTCTGCACGAGGGCGTGGTAGGCCTTCGGTGTCTGCTTGTCGACGAAGACACGGCGCTGGGTGGGGGTGGTGGCCGCTTGTGGCGCAGGGCCGCTATTCATGTCGGTGTCGGTGTCGGTGACATTCATGGGGCGCCCCTGGGGTCGGAGTCGGTGGCCGTGGTCCGGGCGCGGGGTCGCGTCACAGGGCATCGGGGCTTATGATCGTCGTCAGTTGTTGAATGTCAAATTACTTGGGGTGGAGGCGCAGGGATGAGCGACGTAGAGGTGCTCACCGCCCGCGACGTGCCGCTGGGCGGCCCGCGCGCGATGACGGTACGGCGCACGCTGCCGCAGCGGGCCCGGACGCTGATCGGGGCGTGGTGCTTCGTCGACCACTACGGCCCCGACGACGTGACGGACACCGGCGGCATGGACGTCGCCCCGCACCCGCACACCGGCCTGCAGACGGTGAGCTGGCTGTTCAGCGGGGAGATCGAGCACCGGGACAGCCTGGGCACGCACGCCATGGTCAGGCCCGGCGAGCTGAACCTCATGACCGGCGGCCTCGGCATCGCCCACTCCGAGGTCTCCACCCCGGCCACCACCCTGCTGCACGGCGTCCAGCTGTGGGTGGCCCTGCCGGAGCGACACCGGCTCACCGCACGGGACTTCCAGCACTACGCGCCGGAGCCCGTCCAGCTCGCCGACGGCGCCGGACTCCGGGTCTTCCTGGGCGCGCTGGCCGGTGCGACGTCCCCCGTGCACACCTTCACGCCCCTGCTCGGCGCGGAACTCCTCCTGGCGCCGGGCGCCACCGTCACCCTGACCGTGGACCCCTCCTTCGAACACGGCCTCCTGGTCGACCAGGGAGAGGTCACGCTGGCCGAAACGCCACTGAAGCAGGCGGAGTTGGGCTACGCACCACCGGGCGCCCCCACTCTCACCCTCACCAACCACACGGACGCACCGGCACGCACGGTCCTGCTGGGCGGGCCGCCCTTCGGCGAGGAGATCGTCATGTGGTGGAACTTCATCGGCCGCTCGCACGAGGACATCGCGCAGGCCCGGGCGGACTGGATGACGGGGGACCGGTTCGGCGACGTGACCGGGTACGACGGGGAGTCACTGCCGGCTCCGGAGCTGCCGAACATGCCGCTGAAGCCGCGGGGGAACCGGCGCTGACCCGGTGCCGACCTTCCTGACTGGC
This sequence comes from Streptomyces sp. NPDC049813, assembly GCF_044465085.1. Classification (NCBI taxonomy): domain Bacteria; kingdom Bacillati; phylum Actinomycetota; class Actinomycetes; order Kitasatosporales; family Streptomycetaceae; genus Streptomyces; species Streptomyces sp. NPDC049813. The sequence continues at coordinate 764,849 of NZ_JBITLI010000001.1, forward strand.
CATCAGGTGATGGGAGCGGCGGACATGCGCCTCTCGCCCCGGACAGCCAGCGAGGTGTACCAGAGGCAGCTGAACTTTCGGACCGAGGACGACGAAGACACCCTCAGTGACCGAACTGCCCGCGCACCGTGGGAACCGACGTGGATACCATTCTGCTCCCTCACCCCTCAAGACACCGCCTGTGGCCTCTACTTGAATGGCGAAACCGGGGAGGTCTGGCAGTGGACCGAATTCGCAGGGCGCGAGCGTGAGTATGCGTCGCTGCCCGCTTACCTGGAACTCATGGCGATCAGCCTGGAAGCCCCCGTCACGGGAGCCGGCCCCGAGAAGCCCGGCATGCTGGACGGGGCCCTGGTATGGGGACCACCTTCTGACGCAGAGTGCCGGGGCCAGTGGATGAGCCACCGCGGCCAGGAATCGCCACGCCATCCTGACAAGACTCTCGGCGCGATCCGGACCGCTCTGCCTGCGGATGCCCGTGATCAGTTCGATGAGCAGCGCGATGCCCTCGTCCTGACCGATCCCGAAGCCGCCGCAGCCTTCCTCGACCAGTGGTGGAGTCGTGCCGTGCAGGCGCAGCAGGAACTGGAGGACGAGGTCGCCGCAGCGCTGGGCGGAAACGTCCTGGCCCGGCCCGGCCGCACCCTGGCGCCGGAGTATGAGGCCACGCTGCCGCCCGCCATTCGCCACCGACCGCCGTCCCTGGACGACATCCGCGCCGCCCTACGCCACGAAGGTGTCCGCGCCCGGTTCAACCGCGACCTCATGGACGCGATCCCGCCGCATTATCCGGCGCTGCTGCTGCGGTGGTGGGACCTCGCCCGCCTGATGGCCGACCCGCGCGGAGACCGTGCCGTACGCGCCGTCATTGCAGGCCGTGACGGCGCGAGCTGACGGTTGTCCAGTCATGGGAGACGCCACCCGCGCCGGCCGTGGCTGCTCGCGCGTCCAGCAGCGTCGACTTCACCTTGCCGAACGCGTTGCGCCGCAGTGTCGGTCTCGAACCCGGACTCGACCCGCTGCTTCCCAGCGGCATCACGGAACCGGACCTTCATCGGCCGCTCGCACGTATACGGGAGTGCCGCCGCTCTCAGCGGTTGTCGCCGGTGAGGTGGGCGCTGACGACGACGTTGCCGTTGTACCGCCCGCGTTGGTGGTCGTAGCCGCCGCCGCAGGTGATGAGGCGCAGTTCCGGGCGGCCGGTGTCGGCGTACACCTTGTCGTCGGGGTAGTCGGCGGCGTCGTAGACGTCGATGGCGTCGACGGTGAAGCGGGCGGTCACCCCGTCCTGGCGGGGCACGTCGACGTGCATGCCGGGCTTCAGGGCGCCGAGGTCGTAGAAGACGGCGCGGCCGGACGGAAGGTCGACGTGTCCGGCGATGATGGCGGTGCCCTGGCTGCCGGGGGAGGGGCCCCGACTCCACCAGCCGGCGATTCCCGGGTCGTCCTCGGGCGGCGCCTCGAGACGGCCGTCGCCGTCGAGGGCCAGTCCGGTCAGTGGGGCGTCGACGCGGAGGGCCGGGATGCGCACGCGCCGGGGCGTTGAGGCCGGCAGGGGCGGTGCGGCGGGGGCCGCGGCGGCCTGGTGCGTGTGGCGCTCGGCCGGCTGCGGCGGTACCGGGTTCTGCTCGATGCCGGTGATCCCGAAGGTGACGGCGGCGCTGCCGACGAGGAGCAGTGCCCAGATACAACCCGCGGCGCGGGATGTGCTGCCTGGATTGCGTTGCGCGGCCACGACCGGGTCCTTCCGGGATCCGTCCTCGGCGCGGGTGCCGCCCAGGGCCCTGCCCTGGTGGCACCCGCCTGCCGGGGTGCTGTCAGTGCTGGCGGCCGGCGGCCGAACGACGGCGCAGGCCGATGCCCGCAGCGGCGACGACGGCGACCGCGCCGGCGGCGGCCAGGGCGGGCACACCGATGGGGCTGGTGGGGCCGGTGCCGGTGTGCATCGCGCCGGAAGGCTTGTGGGTGGGGTTCATGACCGTGTCGCCGCAGATGCGCTGCGCCTCGGAGGCGGCGGAGTCGGCCTTCTGCTTGAGCTGGTCGACGTTGTCCTTCTCGGCCGTGCCGGGGTGGCCGCCGTCATCGATCTGCTTCTGGTAGTCGGCGAGCGCGGACTTGTACGCGCTCTCCGCCTCCTGGGCGGCCGCGGTGGCCGGGTCGCACTGGGTGTCGGAGGCCGACGCCATCGGCGCGGCGAACAGCAGGGCGGCGCTGGCGAGGGTGGTGCCGGTGGCTATCTTCAGCGAACGCATGTACTTCCTCCCGGGGGAAGAGCCCGCAGCACACCGTAGGCCGCTCAGAAGGGCTCATGACTGGAGGTAATCGCGGCGGTACAGCCGGTGCACGGCACGGTGTGCGTGGCCTGGCATGTCGTGACGTACCGCCACGGGTAACTCCGCTGCCGTGAGGGGGAGTTGCTGCTCCCGGGTACCTGGACGCTCCTTGCTCCGAATGGGGGAACCGTGACGGCGTCGGAGCTGTCGGCCATCAGCCTGCCGAATGTCCCCGGCTACTGGGCGCCCCGTCGCCGAGCGGCGGTAGCGAGCATGCGAGGGTGAGGCATGACGACAAGCGAACGTTTCGATGTCACCCGCCAGATCGCCGCGCCCCCGTCGAAGGTCTTCGGGGTCCTGCGATCCCCGCGGGGCCACGTGGCCATCGACAGCTCAGGGATGTTGCAGTCGGCGGAGGGGGAGCCCGTCAGCGGGGTGGGCGACGAGTTCATCGTCCACATGGACCGGGAGGCGCTCGGCGACCTCCCGATGGGGCGGTACGACGTCACCGTGATCATCACGCGGTACGAACCCGACGTGCTGCTGGAATGGACGATCTCCGGCACCATCCAGCCGCCCATCCGGCACCTCTACGGGTACCGACTCGAACCCAGTGAGACGGGAACCCTCGTCACCTCGTACTACGACTGGAGCCAGATCGACGACAAGTACCGGGAGGCGGGCGTCTTCCCCGTCATCCCGGAGGCCGGACTGCGCGCCACGCTCGGGATCCTCGCTCGCACGGTCGAGAACGGTGCGGCCGAGTTCTGACGGCAGATCAGCCGGCGCTCACCCCTCACCAGGGGCGGGAATCGTGCGCGGGCAGCGGCCGCAGGCCCGGCCAGCGCGCCACCAGGCGACCCGCCAGGGTGGAGCTGAGGCGGCCCACGGCGTGCAGGTGGTCGTGGTCGCGGGTCAGGTCGGCGACCACGCCGAGGCGGTGGACGAGCCGTTCGCGGGCGGAGACGTAGCCCCAGGTGAAGTCCTCGGCAGGTACCCGGGCGAGGTGGTCGGCCGTCCCGCGGTGGGCTCGTTCGACGAGCGAGTCCCCCTGGATCAGCCAGCCGGCGCACGCGTCGGCGAGGTCGCCCGGCACGTCCTGGCCGGTGAGGCCGCGCCACGTACTGCGGTATATGTCCTCGACCTCCGCGAGCGGGGCCCGGGCGACCGACATCGCGCACCAGCAGGTGGGGAAGCCGACGCGGAAGTACGCGAGTTCCATCAGCCCGTTGCCGAGCGAGGCCCGTTCGAAGTCGACGAAGCAGACGCCGTCGGCGGTCCGCAGGTCGTTGCCGGGGCACGGATCGCCGTGCAGCAGCGCATGATGCGGGGTGGGGTCCAACCGGTCCAGGAGGGCCGCGAGTTCATCGGGTACCGCGGACGGGATCCGTACGTCCAGCGCACGGGCCAGGGCGAGGAAGGACTCCGCGTCAGCGGTCGTGGGCCCGGACCAGAGCGGGAGCGCGCCCGCGTCGGCCGGTCCGGTCAGGGCGTGCAGCCGGGCGAGCGACTCGGCGTACCCGGGCATCCAGTCGTCCCTCTTGCCGAGGTCGTCCACGTGGTCGAGGACCATCACCCGCGAGGGCAGGTCCGTGGCGAGCAGCGCGGGAGCCACGGCGGGCCCGGTCGCCCGCCCCGCCAGGCGCAACCCGGCGACCTCCCGCGCGAAACGCGTGTCCGCGTCGGACTCCGGGTCCCCGCCGTCAGTGATCTGCTTGACGACCACCGGCCTCCCGTCGGCCAGCCGGACCCGCCACACCCGTGACCGCGGACTGCTGTCCAGCAGCCTGCTCCGGTGCGGAACGCCGACAGCGGAGCGTAACTCTTCGTTGAACGGAAGCCGGTTCAGCATGCGGATGAGCCTAGCCGTCACCGCGTACTCAGGTGGGCGCCATGGTGGGGCTCACCGTGCCGGCGTCGAGCCCGGCTCGCGGGGGCTCGTCACGGGCGGAGGCCGTCGATGGCCAGATCCATGAGGCGGTCCGCCTGGGCGGCGCCCTCCGGGCTGTCCGGTGTGCGCCACAGGCAGCTCAGCAGCATGATCACGTCGACGGGGTCGATGCCGGGCCGCACCTCGCCGGCTTCGGCGCAGGCGTCGAGGAGGCGTCGGACGGCGGCGGTGACCGGAGGCCAGGAGGCGCTGACGACGTCCTGGGCCGCGGCGGAGTGGAGTGCTTCGCCGAGGCCGTGCTTGATGCGGACGTAGCCGGCCAGGGTGGTGAACCAGGCGCGGAACGCCTCCAGCGGAGGGTGGGCGGCAAGGGCGTCGGTCACGGCGTCGGTGAGCCGGTCGATGCCCTGCTGATGCACTTCGAGGAGGAGCGCTTCGCGGGTGGGGAAGTGCCGGTAGAGCGTTCCGGGGCCGATGCCCGCCCGTTTGGCGATGGAGTTGAGCGAGGCGTCGGGGGACTCCTGGAGGGCGTCGTGGGCGACCCGGAGGATCAGTTCCCGGTTCTTGAGCGCGTCGGAGCGCTGGCGCGCGGCCTCCGGCATGAGTCCTCCTGGTGCTGGTGCTGGTGCTGGTACGGCGTGGGCATGGCGCGGAGAGCCGGCTCCGCTTGCGATGCGGAGAGGTCTCCGTTAACGTCGGAGAAGTCAGACGGAGACATCTCCGCTTCTTTCCTGGCCATTCTAGGAGCTTCCCCATGCGTTACATCAAGCTGGGCCGCACCGGCCTTGACGTCTCACCGATCGCCGTCGGCGCGATGACCTACGGCGAGCCCGACCGCGGTCACCCCGTCTGGTCCCTCGACGAGGAGTCGAGCCGCCCCCTGATCAAGCACGCTCTGGAAGCGGGTATCAACTTCTTCGACACCGCGAACATGTACTCCTACGGCTCGTCCGAGGAGATCCTCGGCCGCGCCCTGAAGGACTACGCGGACCGCGACGACGTCGTCATCACCACCAAGGTCCGCCACGCGATGCGCCCCGGGCACCCCAACGGCGGCGGCCTGTCCCGCAAGGCGATCATGTCCGAGATCGACGCCAGCCTGCGCCGCCTGGGCACCGACCACGTCGACGTCTACATGATCCATCGGTTCGACAACGAGACGCCGCTGGAGGAGACCCTTGAGGCGCTCCACGACGTGGTGAAGGCCGGCAAGGCCCGCTACCTCGGAGCGTCCTCGATGCACGCCTGGCAGTTCGCCAAGGCGCTGCACCTCCAGGAGCGGCACGGCTGGGCCCGCTTCGCGACCATGCAGGACCACTACAACCTCCTCGCCCGCGAGGAGGAACGCGAGATGCTTCCCCTGTGCGCCGACGAGGGCGTGGCGACCATGGTCTGGAGCCCGCTGGCCCGTGGGCGTCTCGCCCGCCCCTTCGAGGAGGCGAACGCCGGCACCCGCGCGGCCACCGACGGCGGCTTCGCCGACATGCTCTACAAGGCGAACGCCGACAGCGACCGGCTGATCATCGACGAGGTCGGCGCCATCGCCGACGCCCACGGCGTCAGCCGCGCCCAGGTCGCCCTGGCCTGGTTGCGCCGCAACCCCGTCGTCGCGGCCCCGCTGGTCGGCGCCCGCACCGTCCAGCAGATCGACGACGCGGTCGCCTCCCTCGACCTCGACCTCACCGACGACGAGGCCCGCCGCCTGGAACTCCCGTACACCCCGCGCCACGACTTCCAGGGCGTCTCCGACGAGCGTGAACTGGAACGCATCAAGGCCACCATTCCTGGCTACGCCAACGTCTGAGCCGGCCACCGGCGAGGTGTCTGCGATCCGGTGCTGCCGCACCTCAGAACCTCCTCAAAGCAGGTATGCGCAGCCGTGCGGCAGGGGATTCTGCACGCACTGCCCGTCGACCCGGGCGTCGGACGTGAGGGGTGCAGCATGGCGGATCCGGACAACGTCGCCCGCTTGATAGCGACCGGCAGTGCCGTCGCCGCGGCGGCCAACGCGACGCTCACCTATGCGAACTTCCGGCGGAAGCGGCCCACCGTCCATGTCACGCACGCGGCCTTTCGGCTCAAGAGCCGAGAGGCCGCGGCCGACGGGTCCGCAGGGCAGGCCGTGCCGACCTTCAGCGCGAGGCTGACCACCCGCAGTGAGGTGGACGTCAAGATCGGCTCTGTGGTCGTGCTCTTCTACGACTACAAGTGGGTTCTCATCAAGACGCGGCACGGGCAGGTCCGGAAGAAGGAACTGCGGTACCTGGGCACGTATCCGCTCCGCACCGAGGGCGCCGAACAGATCACGATGGAGGCGTTCGGGCGCAGGACCCCGCAGTGGGTCCTGCCGCCCCGCCCGGACGACAGCGAAGGCGTGCACCCCGCCCGGGCCAGGCTCCGGCTGGAGCTCTCGAACGGCCAGACGGTCAGCAGCCGGTGGATCAACGTCCCGCATCCGGTGTTCCCCACATGCCGGTGCCCCCGGTGCGCGACGCCTTGGACCCAGCTGACGTTCGACGATGCCGCTGGGTAGGCGAGCGCGCCGCAGACGTGCGTCCGCAGGCCGCCGGGGCATCACATGGTGCCCACCGAATTCACCGACTCGCTGATCCGGCGTGTGAGTTCGCCGATGCCGTGGGCCTTGAGGACGCCGTAGTGGTCGCCCTCCAGGTCGACGACCGTGGGGGGCTGTGCCGAGTAGCCGGAGTGGTTCTCGATGAAGGAGTAGTCGTCGCCCCGGGCCTTGAAGAGGGTCACCGGTGCGTCGAGGGTGCGTTCCATGAGTTCGTGGAAGGTGTAGTCGAACTCGTAGGTCGTGGCGACGATGTGGGTGATGCGACGGATCGTGGCCGTGTCCAGGGCGGGCAGCAGCGTGTGGATGTGGGCTGTGAAGCTGTCCTCGTCGTGCGTGGAGGCGAGGCAGCTGTCGAGTGCCGGGCCCCGGATCGCGCCGGTGAAGACCGAGAAGAGGATCGTCACGTACGCGGGGTTGGCGAAGGACGCCGCACGGCCCCAGGATCGGCCGTCGTGGTCGCGCAGTCTCGGGTTGCCGGGGCAGATGAGGAAGAGGTTCTCGACCTTCTCCCCGGCCTGTTCCAGCTGCCAGGCGGCCTCGAAGGCGACGCGGGCGCCGAAGGAGTACCCCCAGAGGGTGTACGGGCCGCTCGGCTGGAGGCGGCGGATCTCCGCGATGTCGGCCTCGGCCATGGCGCGGATCGTGGGGTACGGGTCCTCACCCGCGTTGATGCCGTGGGCCTGGATGCCGAAGAAGGGGCGGCCGAGATCGTTCTCCTGGGCCAGCAGGCGCAGGTTCATCGGGTAGCCGCCCAGGCCCGGCCAGCAGAAGACGGGGCTCAGGTCGCCGTCGGGGGCCAGGGGGACGAGCCGTGTCGTGGGCGAGGAGGCCGGCGCGGACGCGTCTTCGTCGATACGGCGCGCCAGGTCGCCCAGCCGGGGCGTCTCGAAGATCGCCTGGAGCGGCAGGGAGATACCGAAGTGCCGGTTGATCCTGTTGGTCAGCGTCACCGAGATCAGGGAGTTCCCGCCGCCGGCGAAGAAGTCGTCCTGGGTCGAGACCGGGCTGTCCTGCGGGTACTTGAGGGCCTTCGCCCACGCCTCCGCCAGCCACTTCTCCGTGCCGGTGGCCGGGGCCACGTACGGGCAGGAGGGGCGGGCCGCGGCCACCTGCGGGGAGGCGGCGAGGGCCTTGAGGTCCACCTTGCCGTTGGCCGTCTGGGGCAGGGAGTCGAGCACCAGGACGCGGCTCGGCACCATGTAGTCGGGCAGGAAGGCGGACAGCTCGTCGCGGATCATCTCGGCCGGCCCCTTGGTGTGCACCGAGTCCTCGTACATGCCCTCGCTCGCGACCTGTTCGTCGCTGACGCGGCCGCCCAGGCAGAAGTACGAGGCCCCGCCCGGGATGCCCGCGGCCGCGAGGATGTCGTCGAGGCGGCGTGCGGCGGGCAGCGGATTGCCGGTCTTCGAGGAGTAGCCGGAGGCCATGAAGCCGAACCCCGGGACGCGCTGGAGGTGGTGGAGCCGGGTGCCGAGGCCGATGTAGTCGAGCCACGGTTCACGGGCGCGGCCGACCGCGCTGATGCCGAGGCTCGCGCGCCGGTAGACCCCCTGGTTGATGGCGATGACGTGCCGGTCCTCGATCAACTGGTCGCCGATACGCGTCAGTCGGCCCGCGTCGTAGCGGTATTGGCCGCGAGGAAGCCCGTCCACATCGTCCCCGTGGACCTGTACGTACAGTTCGACGGCGGCCGTCCGGGGGTGGTCGGCGGCCTCCGCTATGGAGAACGTGCCCAGGTAGTGGTCGTCCGCGGCCACGTCCAGAGCCGGCTTGACGTCGGCGAAGTGCCCCAGGGGGGCGATGGACAGGCCGAGGGCCGGGAGCTTCTCCTCCAGGACGCCGAGCGCGTGCCCCGTCTCGAACTCCAGGACCTCCTGGATGTTGTTCTTGTACACGGGCTCGATCGCCTCGCGCTTGCCGAGGAAGTGGACGAGGAGGCCCCCGGCGGGGCAGTGCCCGGTGCCGTCGCTCACCCGGACCAGCGTGTGGTCCACCGGGTGGTAGTAGTACACGCCCGCCGCGAGCCCCGCCACGCCGCCCGACTCCACGTACAGCTGCGTCGCGTACAGCGCACCGGGAGAGGCGTAGGCGTACTTCGGCAACAACCGCTCCGCGCTGTGGAACTGGCCGAACCAGCGCAGGAGGTGACCGAACTCGGCATGCGTGAGGTCGGCGAGCGGGCGCGGTCGGGGCGTCGCGCGCCGGGGAGCGAGCAGCGCGAGGACGTCGGCGCGTGTGACGCGGCCGCCCTCGTAGAAGCGGTACGTCTTGCGTGCGAAGGCCTCCCGACGCTGGTCCGGGGAGGCGTCGCGGCCGGGCAGCGCGATCACGGGACGCCCGGCGAGCGCGGCGCGCGACCGCACACCGGGACTGGACAACTGCGCCTTGACCTGGAGCTTCGACGCCTTGGACTGGTGGTGGGCGCCGTGCGCGCCCTGGTCCATGACGGCGGCGGTCTTCGGATTCAGCTCCACGCACGCCACGAGCGCCGGATGACCGGTGCGCGCGTCGTCGACGACGACGGTGGCGGCCCGCCGCACCCACGTGTGTTCCTCGACACGCGAGGAGACCTCCTCCAACTCGACGCGGTAGCCACGGAGTTTGACCTGGTTGTCGGTGCGGCCGGCGAACTGGAGCGTGCCGTCCGGATTCCACAGGCACACGTCGCCCGTGCGGTACAGCCGCTGGGCCGGATCGAGGGGCGAGCGCACGAAACGCCGGGCGGTCTGCTCCGGCCTTCCCAGGTATCCGCGGGCCAACTGAGCGCCGCCCACGTACAGTTCGCCCGGTTCGCCGATGTCGACCGGGGCCAGCTCCTCGTCGAGGACGTACGCGCTCACGCCGTCCACGGGGACGCCGATGGGCACCGTGGCGGACGCCTCGCCCCCGACGCACAGCGGATCGACCTGGTGGGCGGTGGCGTTGATGGTGGTCTCGGTCGGGCCGTACAGGTTGACCAGGGCGACGCCCGGCATCTCGTGGAAGAAGTCGCGGGCCAGGCTGTGCGTCAGGGCCTCACCGCCGGAGAACACACGGTTCAGGCTGGTGCAGGAGGCGAAGTCCTCCGTGTCGAGCAGCGCCTGGAGCAAGGTGGGCACGCACTGCAGGGCGGTGACCTGGTGGGCCGCGATGGTCCGGACGATGGCCTGCGGGTCCCGGTAGATGCCGGGGGCGCCCATGACGACGCGGGCGCCGGCCGCCGGCGCGAGGATCTCCCACTGGGCGGCGTCGAAGCTCATCGGGGTCTTCTGCACCAGCGTGACCTGCGGACCGACGTACCCGCAGGCGGCCAGCCACCGCATCTGGTGGGCGATCGAACGGTGCTCGATCATGACGCCCTTGGGCTTGCCGGTGCTGCCCGAGGTGTAGATGACGTAGGCGAGATCCTCCCCGCGCGGCGACGGTACGCGGGCTTCGGAGGCGGCGGTGGCCGGACCCGGGGGCGCCGGGTCGGCGAGCGCCTCGGACACCGTGATGACGGTGGTGTCCTGGGGGGCGAGGGCCACGAGACGCTCCCGCAGGTGGTCCTGGGTGACGATGACCCGCGTACCGGAGTCCTCGATCATGTAGCGCAGGCGGTCCTCGGGGTAGTCCGGGGACAGCGGAAGATAGGCGGCGCCCGCGGCGAGGACGCCCCAGGCGCCGACCATGAGTTCGCTGGACGGATCGGTGAACAGGCCGACGCAGTGGTCGGGACCGGCGCCGAGCCCCGCCAGCCGCGCGGCAAGGCGACGGCACCGGTCGTGCAACTCACGGAACGAGAGCCGCTCGCCGCCGTGGACGACGGCGATGTCGTCGGGCCGCAGGACGCTCTGCCGGGCCAGCAGCTCCGGCAGGCAAGGGCCCGTGAGGGCCGGGCTTGACGTGGGTGCACTCGCAGTCTTCATTGCATCGTCCCCGATTCGTGGTGAGCGACGGGTGGCGGAACCTTGCCCCCCTGGCGCCTTTCGGTCGGCCGCCGCCCGCGTCCCCCTGGCCGTGGTGGCCGTACGGGAGACCGGTGCGCCGGCCCCCCGCGACGCGCTGGCTGCGCCGACGCCGGGGACCTGCGGCCCGGGGTCAGGCTGGGCGTGACCGCTCCCGGGACGTTCCCGTTCCCCTCCTGGCCCAGGACGGGACCGGACCGGGACCGGACCGGGACCGACGGCGGTCAGGCTGCGGACCAGTCGAGTTCCGTGAAAGGCGGTACACCGTGGCCGATGTCGTTCTGATCTCCGGGAGTCTGCGCAAGGACTCCCTCAACACCACCGCCCTGCGGACCGTGGCCCGGCTCCTGCGCGAACCGGAGGACACGCTCGGGAGCGTCCACACGGCGACGCTGCTGCCGGTGGGGCTGCTGCCCCTCTACGACGGGGACGTCGAACTGGCGGACAGCTCCGACGCCGTGCGCGACGCCAAGGCGCTGGTCGGGGCGGCGGACGTGTTGATCATCAGCACGCCCGCCTACAACGGGGAGATGTCCGGCGCCCTGAAGAACGCCCTGGACTGGCTCTCGCGTCCGGCGGGCGGCGGCGCGCTCGCCGGGAAGCACGTCGCCGTGCTGAGCGCCTCGCCCGGCGCGCGTGGCGGGCTCGACGCGCAGGCCGCCCTGGTGGGGGTGTTGCGCCGGTGCGGTGCCGAGGTACTGGGGTGTGCTCCGGTCGCCTTCGGCGCGGCCCACGACATCGCGTCGGCGGACGGCGAGTTCACGGATCCGGGGGTCGTCGCCGAGCTGGCCGCGCTCGTCGACGCGGTGCTTGATGCGGCGGGGCACCGGGCGGGTGCGCGGACCTGACACGGCTCGCTCCCGCACCTCGTACCACCGCGCACCTGTCGCCGCGCGTCACGTCACGGCACACACATGTCACGGCACACACGTCGCTGCACACACATGTCGCCGCACACACAACGGAGTTGCCATGCAGGAACAGCAGGCCCCCGGTCTCTGGCGCACGCTGCGCGAGGACCTGGGCGTGGTCGTGGCACGCGACCCGTCCATCCGCAGCCGCCGCGAGGCCCTGTTGCACCCCGCGCTGCCGGCCCTGTGGACCCACCGCGTCGCCCACCGGCTGCACCGCCGCGGTCGACGGCTCACCGCCCGCCTGCTGGCCTATCTGGCCCGGCGGGCGACAGGCGTGGAGATCCACCCGGGCGCCGAGCTCGGCCGGCGCGTGTTCATCGACCACGGTGCCGCCGTGGTGATCGGGGAGACCGCCCAGGTCGGGGACGACGTGACGATCTACCACCAGGTGACGCTGGGAGCGGTCGGCTGGTGGAGCGACGTGAAACGGCCCGCCGGAGAGCGCAGGCACCCCCGGGTCGGGGACGGCGTCGTCCTGGGCACCAACGCGACGGTGCTCGGCCCGGTGACCATCGCGGACCACGCCGTCATCGGCGCCCAGGCGCTCGTGCACAAGGACGTGCCCGCCCACGCCCGGGTGCTGGCCCCCACCGCGGTGATCCGTCCCGTCGGAGACCGGCCGCGCCTGATGGAGGACCTCTTCGCGGCCACGGCGTCGGCGGGCTCGTGGTGAGCCCGCCACGCTCCGCCGACCCCCGCCCCACTCGTGGCGCCGACCCCCTGCGCCCACGGACCCCCTGCGCCGACCGGGCCCCCATGGCCACCAACCCCCCGTGCCCACCGGCCCCCTGGGCCCCCACCCACGCGTGACTGTGAGGACCACACCATGACCCTGCCCCCGGGCGAGACCATCGCCGAAAGCATCGCCGACCTGGTCGGCTCCACCCCCCTCGTGCGGCTGCGCCCCGACGGCGTGGGGCCCGGCGTGCGGGTGCTGGCGAAGCTGGAGGCGGCGAACCCGCTGTCCAGCATCAAGGACCGGGCGGCCCTGTTCATGCTGGACGCGGCCGAGCGGCGCGGCGACCTGCTGCCCGGCGGCACCATCATCGAATCGACGTCCGGCAACACCGGGATCGCGCTGGCCGCCCTCGCCACCGCCCGGGGCCACCGCTGCGTCATCGTGCTGCCCGACAACGCGACACGGGAACGCGTGGCGACCCTGCGCATGCTGGGCGCCGAGGTCGTCTTCACCGACCACCGCCTCGGCTTCGCCGGCTGCGTGGAGCACGCCGAGCTGCTGCACGCCCGTACACCGGGTTCCTGGTACGCCAGTCAGCACACGAACGCGGACAACGTACGAGCCCACTACGCGACGACCGGGCCGGAGATCTGGCGGGACACGGGCGGCCGCGTGGACTACCTGGTCTGCTCCGTGGGCACCGGCGGCACCCTCACGGGCATCGCCCGCTGCCTCAAGGAGCACAACCCGGACCTGACGGTGGTCGCGGTCGAGCCGCTGGGCTCCGCCCTCCTCTCGGGCAGGCAGCCCGGGCCGCACCGCATCCCGGGTCTCAACGGCGGCTTCATCAGCCCCGTCACCGACCGCGACCTGATCGACGAGGTCATCGCGGTGTCGGACGACGACGCGGCCGCCGCCACCCGGGAGATCGCCGCCCGCAACGGGCTGCTCGTCGGCGTCTCGTCCGGCGCCGCCGCCCACGGGTGCAGGGAACTCGTCCGACGCCACGGTCTCACCGACGCCACCGTCGTGACCGTCTTCCCCGACACCGGCGAGCGCTACCTGAGCTGGTGGCCCGAGCAACAGGGCACCGAACCGGACACCACCGTCCGCGACACCGCTCTCCGCGACACCACCGCCGGCGACACCACTGCCGCCGACCCCACCGTCCGCGCCCTCGCGCACGCGGAGTGAGGAGCGCCATGTCTCTCGTCATCGTCGACGGCATCGCCGACCTGGTCGGCTCGACCCCTCTGGTGCGGCTGCGCCCCGACGGCGTGCGGCCCGACGTGCGGGTGCTGGCGAAGCTGGAGGCGGCGAACCCGCTGTCCAGCATCAAGGACCGGGCGGCCCTGTTCATGCTGGACGCGGCCGAGCGGCGCGGCGACCTGCTGCCCGGCGGCACGATCGTCGAGGCGACGTCGGGCAACACGGGGATCGCGCTGGCCGCCCTGGCCGCCGCCCGGGGCCACCGCTGCGTCATCGTGCTGCCGGACAGCGCGAGCGACGAACGCGCGGCCCTGCTGCGGGCGTTCGGCGCCCGGGTCGTGCGGACCCCGCGCGACGCGGGCTACGCCGGGGCCATCGCGAAGGCGGAGGAGATCCATGCCGCCACCCCCGGGTCCTGGCTCTGCCGCCAGCACGAGAACCAGGACAACGTCCGGGCCCACTACGCGACCACCGGTCCCGAGATCTGGGAGGCCACCGGCGGCGACATCGACATGTTCGTGTGCGGCGTCGGCACCGGCGGGACGCTCACCGGCATCGCCCGCTACCTCAAGGAACAGGACCCGGCCGTGCAGGTGGTGGCGGTGGAACCGGCCGGCTCGCCCGTCCTGTCCGCGGGACACGGGGGCCTGCACCGCATCCCCGGCCTCAACGGCGGGTTCGTGGCACCCACCACCGACGTCTCGCTCATCGACCGGATCGTCACCGTCTCCGACGACGACGCGTGGCGGTCGGCCCGCGCGCTCGCCGCGGGCCACGGCCTCTTCGTCGGCGTGTCCTCGGGCGCCGCCGTCCACGCCTGTGCCGAACTGGCCGCCAAGCCCGAGTACGCGGGCCGCACCGTCGTCACCGTGCTGCCCGACTCGGGCGAGCGCTACCTCAGCGTCTGGGACGACGATCCACAGCGCACCCCGCCCCCCAGCCGGACCTCCACCACGCACCAGGGAGAACAGCCATGCCCGTGATCACCGTCGACTGGTGGCAGGGGAACGACCGCGCCGCCCGCGCCGCACTCGTCGCGGAACTCACCGAGAGCGCCGCGCGGATCGCCGGATGCCCGCACAGCTCCGTGACCGTGCTCGTACGGGACGTACCGCACGACCACTGGTCGATCGGCGGCAGGCTCGCCGACGAACTGGTCGCGGCGCCGCGGGCCGGATCGCGGGACGAGCCGTGAGCACCGCCGAACCCCGGCGCCTGCTCCTCGTCGCGGCGGACCCGCGGACCGCGGACCGGGCCGCCGGAGCCGGCTTCCACGTACGGACCCTGCGGTACGCCGCACACCTGACCCCGCAAGGGTTCGCCGCGCGGGTCCGCCGGGCCGCGGCCCGGCACGGCGCCGAAGGGATCGTGTGCCTGGACGACGGGCCCGCGGCCCACGCCGTGCGCGTCGCGGCCGACACCGACGGGCTGGCACTCACCAGCGCCGAGTCGGTGCGCCGGCTGACCGACCCGGCGGGCCTGCGTCAACTCCTCGACGAGGACGGCCGCTTCGACACCCGCGGGCAACCGCCCGCCGGCCCCGGCTTCGGCGTCCACACGCTCACCGTCCACGGCGTGCACCACGTCCTCGTCGTCACCACCCGCCGGCCCGCGACCGGCACCGCGCACATCAGGGAGATCGCCCCGGCCGCCGTCGGTGGTCAGGAACTGGCCGAGCTGCGCTCCGTGGTCACCGCGCTGCTCGACCTCGCGGACTTCCAGTTCGGCTTCGCCGACGTCCACGTCGTCCCGGCCCACGACGGTCCGCGCGTCCTCGCGGTCCGCGCGGGGTCCGGCAGCCGGGCCGGTGAACTGCTGCGCGCGACAGCCGGGTTCGACCCCGAGACGTGGCTCTTCCGCGGGCTCGCCGGGGAGCCGGTGCCGCGCCCGGTGCCGCGGTGCGCGGCCGCCGTGGACGGCCTCGGCCGTGTCCTCGGCACCGCCCCGTCGCCGAGCGCGATCGCCAGGGCCGCAACCGTCCCCGCGGGGGCTTCCACCGCCGTCGCGACCTACACCTGAGCCAACTCCCGGGCCCCGGCCCGCACTTCCCGGAGGTGACGCGTGAGCGTCCTCGTACTGCACCGCTTCCCGCTCGGCCCGTTCCCCTACGACCGCTGGCTCGCCGACCACGACGGCGGCGTCGTGCTGATCGCCGCCCGCGACCGCATCGAGCAGGGCGGCGAACGGGTGCCCGACGGGCCCGGCGGCTACCGGCACCTGGAGATCCTCGACAGCTTCGACGACGACGAAGCGGTGACCCGCCGGGCGCTCGAACTGGCCCGCCGGCACGGCGTCACCCACATCGTCGCCCACCACGAGGCCGAACTCCTGCGCGCCGCACTGCTGCGCGAGGAACTCGCCCTGCCCGGCCCCCGCCGCGACGACGTCCTGCCCTTCCGCGACAAGGTGCTGATGAAGGAGCGCGCCGCCGCGGCCGGCATCGACGTCGCCCCGCACACCCTCGCGCGGACGGCCGCCGACGCCCGGGACTTCGCCGAACGGCACGGCCTGCCGCTGGTGTTCAAGGCGAGGGACGGCTTCGGCTCGGTCGGCCTGCGCATCGTGCGCACCGAGGAGGAACTCGCGGACCACATCGACCGGGAGTTCCCCGCCGGCGCGGCCCCGCGCACGGACGTGCTGGTGGAGGCCTTCGTCCCGGGACGGATGTGCCACGTGGACGGGCTCGTCGCGGGCGGCCGCACGGCGGTGTCCTGCGCGTCGCAGTACCAGTACGATCTGGCCTCGTTCCAGACCGACCGCGGCGCCCGCATCGATCTGACCCTTGACCCGGACGACCCGGTCACCGCCCGGCTCCAGGCGCTCACGGACGAACTCCTGCGGGCCCTGGGGGCCCCGGCCGACACCGCGTTCCACGCGGAGATCTTCCACACCCCGGACGACCGGCTCGTGCTGTGCGAGATCGCGTGCCGGCCGGCCGGCGGCCGCGTCCGCGACGTGGTGCAAGCGGCCTACGGCATCCACCCCGTCGAGTACGCGGCGCGCGCCGAGGCCGGCCTCGCGCTCCCGGCCCTGGACCGGCTGCCGCGGGGCGCGCGGCTGACACCGCACCGGATGGCGGGGCAGGTCCTGATCATGAAGCGCGCGGGCGAGGTGCGCGCCGTGCCGACGCCGCCGGCCGAGCCGTACGTCGAGTTCTACGAGGTGTTCGCGCGCCCCGGTCAGCGGCTCGCTCCGGCCGCTCTGTCCTCGGACTTCCTGGCGGCGGCCGTGCTGACGGGCGACACCCGCGCCGCGTGCGAGGAGCGGCTCCGCGCGCTGGGGGAGCGCTTCGAGCGCGAGATCGTCGTCACCTGAATCCCCTGGCAGGACGGTGCGGGACGACGCCGGGCGACGCCCGAATCCCCTTGTACGGCGACGCACCGTAGTGGACACTGCTCGTTCGGTATCCGGGCGGTACGAGATCGGGAACGGTCGTCGCCACCATGAGGGACATCGCAGGCAGGGCCCGACCGGGCCGCTGCCACCCACCGCAGGTTCGCACCAAGTAGGAGTTCCATCATGCGCACGAAGATCGCCGCCCTCATCGCCCTCAGCGCAGCGGCGCTCGTCGGCACCCTCGTCCCGGCCGCCACGCAGCCCCACGCCGGGGGCTCGGCGGCGACCGCCGCCGTCACCGGCACGAGATCCGGCGGGGACGTGGTCCAGGTGACGAGCGACCAGGAACGCGGGTCGCTGAGCATCGGCCTCTTCACCAACGGCGGCCCGGACTCCCCGGGAGCCTGAGCCCGCCGCGCCCCCCGCGCTGAACGGGGCGGCCCACGGGCCGTCCCGTTCAGCGCGCGAGGACCGGCATCCCCATCGCCGCGAACAGGCCGTCGGCCTCCTCGCGCAGCCGGGCCTCGGCCGCCGCGTCGCCGAGCGCCTTCGAAGCGTCGGCCCTCCCGTCGAGGGCGCGCGCCAGCTCCACGCGGTACTCGATGGAGGCCGCGCAGCGCGCCGCGCTCTCGTGCAGCTCCAGGGCCTGCTCGTACAAGCCTCGTTGGCGGCGCAACCGGCCGACGATGTTCTCCACCTGACAGCGGCGCAGCGCCGTGCCGCGGGTCCGCACCAGTTCCAGGGCCCGCTCCTCGTAGGCCACGACCGACTCGGCGCGGCCCAGGCGCTGCGCGGTGTCGGCGGACAGCGCCAGGGTGAGGGCCAGTTCCTCGGACATCGCCGACCCGTCGCCGAGACCGCGTGCCTCCCGCAGGCAGCCGGCCGCCCGCTCGGGCTCACCCAGGGCGAGCCGGGCGATCGCCAGGTCGTTCAGGGCCGCGACCCCGACGGCGAGGTCACCGTCGCTGCGGCGCAGCGAGACGGCCTCCTCGGCGGCGGCCGCCGACTCCTCGAACCGCCCCAGCCAGGCACAGACCGAACTGAGATTGCACAGCGCCATCTCCTTGCGCATCGGATGCTCGTGCAGGGCAATGCTGCGCAGCAGATGCTCGCGCCCCTCCCGCAGCTCGCCGAGACAGCCGTGCAACAGCCCGAGCTGGTCCAGGCTGACGGCCTCCCCGTGCACGTCACCGCTGGAGCGCGCCAGTTCCAGCGCCTCCGCGGCGGCCGTCAGCCCCTCCCGGAACCGCCCGAGCTTCCAGCGGGAGGAGACCAGGTTGGTCAGACCGTTGTGCAGCACCCGGGCGTCGCCCCGGCGCCGGGCGGAGTCCACCGCGAGCTGGGCCACGGCCCCGTACTCCTCGAAGTAGCTGCGCAGGTGCAGGTGGTAGAGCACATTGCGGGCAAGGAGCCCGGTCTGCGCGTCCAGCCCCTGCTCATGGGCGAGCACCACCGCGCTGAGCAGCGCGGAGTGCTCCCGGGCGAACCAGTCCCGCGCCTGCTGCTCGCTCTCCAGCTCCGGCGACTCGGCCGTCACGGGCGGCGGATGATGGTCGAACCGCCGCGACCTGCCGGGGAACAACACGGCGCAGGCCCGCTCGGAGACCGCGACGTAGTAGTCGACGATCCGCTCCACGGCCTGCTGGTCCGCCACGGCGGGGGTGTCCGGGCGCAGACTCCGCGCGAACGTTCGGACCAGGTCGTGCAGCGTGTAGCGGCCTATCTCCTGCTGCTGCACCAGGTGTTCGTCGAGGAGGCGCTCCAGGACGGCCTCCGCCTCCCACCGGTCCGTGCCCATCAGCGCCGCGAAGGACATCACGTCGATGTCCTTGCCCGGGTGCAGCCCGCCGAGCCGGAACGCGGTCCGGTGCCGCTCGTCCATCGCCTGGTACGAGAGCCGGATCGTCGCGGCGACGCTGCGCTCGCCCGCACTCAGCTCGTTCAGCCGCCGCGTCTCGTCACGCATCCTGTCCACGAGGTACTGCACCGTCCAGCGCCGGCGGTTGCGCAGCCGGGCGCTCGCGATCCGCAGCGCCAGCGGCAGATGGCCGCACAGCTCCGCCAGCGCGGCGGCCGCGTCGGGCTCGGCCGCCATCCGCTGCTCACCGAGCGTCTCCGCGAACATCGCCGCACTGTCCTCGGGCGACAGCACCTCGATGTGCAGCCGCGTGGCACTGTCCAGATCGAGCAGGGCGGCCCGGCTCGTGACCAGCACCAGGCAGCCCGGAGAGGCCGGGAGCAGTGGCAGCACCTGCGCCGAGTTCAGCGCGTTGTCGAGCACCAGGAGCACCTTGCGGCCCGCCACGGTCGCCCGCCACAACGCGGTGCGGCCGCTCTGGTCCTCGGGAATGCGCTGGTCGGGCACGCCCAGCGTGCGCAGCAGCGCGCCGAGGACGGCGGACGCGCCCAGCGGCTGCTCGCCGGGGGAGTACCCCAGCAGATTGATGTACAGCTGCCCGTCCGGGTAGCGGTCGGCGAGCTGGTGCGCGGCCCGCACGGCGAGGGACGTCTTGCCGATGCCGCCCATGCCGTCGACCGCCACGATCCGGGTGCTGCCGCGGTGCTCGTCGGCGCAGGCGAGCAGCCGCTCCAGCTCCGCCTCCCGCCCGGTGAAGTCGGTCAGGTCGTACGGCAGCGTGGACGGCCCCGCCGCCGGGACCCGCGGCGCCGCGGCGCCGGGTGCCTGCGCGGGCGGGGCGGGCTCGGCGAGCACCAGCTCCTCGCTGTTGCGCAGGACGGCCTCGTACAGCTTCGTCAGCCGCGCCCCCGGATCGATGCCGAGTTCCTCGACGAGCATCTCCCGGACCTTGCCGTACTCGGCCAGCGCCTCGGCGGCGCGTCCGGAGCGGTACAGCGCGAGCATCAGCAGCGCCCGCAGCGTCTCCCGCAGCGGATGCTCCGCGACGTACGCGTGCAGGTCCCCGACCAGCTCGGCCGCCTCGCCCTGATCGAGCCGGAGCTGGAAGAGCTGCTCGACGACGGCGACGCGCCGCTCGTCCAGCGCGGTCGCCGCGCTCGTCAGCACGGCGCCGCCGCGGCCGGCCAGGACCGGGCCGCGCCACAGGGCGAGAGCCTCGCGCAGCAGGTCGGCGGCCTCGTGCGGGGCGCCCGCCGCGATCTCCAGGCGCGCCTGCTCGGTCAGGCGTGTGAAGCGGCCGAGATCGAGCTGATCGTCCTGGGGGACCGCCCGGTAGCCGGGGCCGTCGGTCAGGACCAGGGACGCGCCGTCGGGGATCCGCCGGCGCAGATCGGCGACGGCCTTGCGCACCTGGTGGACCGCGGTCGCCGGGGGCTCGTCCTCCCACACCGCCTCGACGAGCCGGGCGACCGGCACGCACTTGCCGGGCTCCAGGAGAAGAGTGACCAGCACCCGCTCCTGGATCGGCCCGCCCAGGCGCAGCCGGTGCTGGTCGACCCAGATCTCCAGGGTGCCGAGAATGTTGTACCGCACCCGGTCCGGTGCTTCCGCGGTCACGTCGATCCCTCCTCGGGCTGGTTCAAAAGCCCAGGTGGGGGCCTTGCGGTACCGAAGATACTCGTTGGCCGGGAGAGCGGGCAGCCCAGGTCGGGAGGAACGGAGCGGGACGTGATCGGGAACACCGTGCGGCAGGCTCCGGGACGCGAAAGACGCCGTACTGCCGAGGAGCCCCCGTGCCCGACGACCACCGTCCCCTGCCGTCACCCCCTCCCGCCCGCCGCTTGCGGTACCTGGCGGCGGTCGCCGCGGAGGCCGTCGGCAGCGGCCTGTACATCCCGGTCTCGCTGCTGTACTTCCACCACGTCACCAGCATCTCCATGCCGCGCATCGGCACCGCCATGACCCTCGCGGCACTTCTTGGCCTCGCCGTCAGCCCACTGGCCGGAACCGTGATCGACCGCTGGGGCGCCCGCGGCGCCGTCGTGGGCGGGTTCGTGATCCGGGGCGTCGGCTTCCTGACCTACCCGCTCATCCACGACTTCTGGCAGGTGCTGCTCTGCGCCACGCTGGTGGCGATCGGCGACCGTTCCTTCCAGGCGTCGATCCAGGCCCTGGTCTCGGAACTGGCCCGGGGAGCGGAGCGGGACCGGCTGCTCGCCTCCCAGTACAGCCTGCGCAACGCCGGGATGGGCGCGGGCGGGCTGCTCGCCGGTCTGGTCCTCGGGGCCGACGCGGACTGGGCGTACCAGAGCGTCGTCATCGGCAGCGGTGTCGGTCTCAGCGTCGCCGCGGCCCTGATCGCCTCCCTGAGGATGCCCGCGCGGCCGACGGGTCCCGCCCCCGGCGCCCGGACGCATCCGGACGGCGGCGCCGCGGGGTACCGCGCCGTGCTGCGCGACCGCCCGTACCTCCAACTGACGGCGGCCAACATCCCCCTCGCCCTGTGCTACTCGTCGCTCAGCGTGATCCTGCCCGTGTACGTCACGCAGTCGCTCAAGGCGTCGCCGTCCGCACCCGGCCTGCTGTTCACCCTGAACACCGTGGTGGTGGCCCTGGCCCAGGTCCCGGTCACCAAGGCGCTGGTCCGGACCCGCAGGACCCGCGCGGCGGCGCTCGGCGGCGTGGTCTTCGCCGCCTCCTTCGCCTGCTTCGGCCTCCTCGACCCGCTCGGCCCGAGCCCCTGGCTCTACGCGGGCCTGGCCCTGGCGACGCTCGCCTACACCTGCGGCGAGCTGCTGCACGGCACCACGTCGGGCGCGCTGGCGTCCGACGCGGCCCCGGAACACATGCGCGGCCGATACCTGTCCACGTACTTCCTGTCGTGGTCCATCGCGAAGGCCGCCGCGCCCGCCCTGTTCACCGCACTGCTGGCCGCCTCCACGGCGCTGACCTGGACCGTCCTCGCGGCAGGCGTTCTGATCGGCAGCCTCGCGCTGCTGCGGGTCGAACCCAGGCTCCCGGCGCGGGCCGTCCACGTCACGGCGCCCGTACCGGTCCCGACGGAGACGGAAGGGGACCTGGCGCGGACGCCATGAGGACAGGTGGTCAGGCGGGGTGCGTGGCGCCGTGACGCAGCCCGTCGAGCAGGAGCCCGGCGATCTGCCGGGCTTCGTCGATCCACCCCTCCGTCGCACGCAGGGTGCACACACCCCCCAGGGCCCGCAGGAGCGTGGCCCCGGTGACGTCGCCGCGCACCGTGCCGGCCGCGCTGCCCGCGTCGAGGAGCCGGGTGAGGGCGTCGGCCATGCGGGTACGGGCGTCGTCGAAGACGGGTGAGTCGGTGGCCATGATGCTCTCCAGAGCGACGGACATCCCCTTGCCCACGGCGGAGTGGTCCACGAGCAGCAGCAAGAACCTCCGCAGCGCGTCGAGCGGGGCGAACCGGTCCAGCAGTCCGTCGGCGGCGGCGCACAGCTCGTCGACCTCGGAGCGCCACACCTCCTCGATCAGCGCTTCGCGGGTCTCGAAGTGGCGGTAGAGCGTGCCCACGGCGACCCCTGCTCCGCGGGCGATGTCCTCCACGTGCACCTCGGCGCCGCCGTCGAGGAAGGCCTGCCGTGCCGCGGACAGCAGCGTCTCGCGGTTGCGGCGCGCGTCGGCCCGCATCGGGCGGGATGTCGGCAAGGGAAACCTCCATAAGGTGAGTCGGGCTCCGTTTAAGTGCTACCTTTTCCGGAGTCGGGTTCACCTTACAAGGGAGGCGCTCCATGTCCTTCACGCTGAGTTCCGTGATCGTCGATGCCGTCGACATCGAGGCCGAGGGCGCCTTCTGGCACCGGTTGCTCGGCGGCTCGATCAGCCGCACACCCACGCACCACTTCATCCAGGCCCCGGGCCTGCCCGTCATCGTCGTCCAGTCGGCGCCCCGGCAGACCGCTCCGGGCTGGCCCGACGGCCCGTCCCAGCAGCTGCACCTGGACTTCACCGTCGACGACCTGGCGGAAGCGGACCGCACCGCCACCGCCGCCGGCGCGACCCGGCTGCGGCCCACCACCGAGGTCACCGACGCCACCGGCAGCCGCGTGTACGCCAGCCCGGCGGGGCACCCGCTGTGCCTGCGTTCCCGCTGAGTGCGCCGCCGGACGAGCCGGGGGCGCACCGGCCCGGCAGCGAGGGCCAAGACCCGGTCGACCGGAGAACTCGCCACGGCCGGAACGGTCCCGGCCGCGGGGGAGTCCGTACGGTCGCTCGCGACGGGGTCCAGGAGCGTCTACACGCTCCGCCCCACCGGCGCCGCCGGTATCCGCTCCAGGACCCCGCCCGCGAAGACGTCGTACAGCGGCAGCGTCTCCAGGTGGACGTAGCCGATGTGGCAGTCGCAGACCGCCAGCGGGCACGCCCGGGGCGCGAGCGCCGCCCGCCAGGAACCGTCGTACAGGTTGCCCAGCTCGGCCGGGACGAAGTGGCAGCGGCGCACCGTGCCCGCACCGTCCACGGAGACGACCGAGGAACCGGTCCGGCAGGGCAGCCCTGCGGAGCGGTGCGGGTGCCTGCTGTACGGGAAGAGGGGGTCGACGGCCGTCCAGGCCGCGGCCTCCTCGTCCGTGTACGTGCGGCCCTCCGCCGCGTTCACCCACAGGTACACCTCGGACGGCAGAGCCCGGCGCAGGGCGCGGGCCTGCGCCAGATGTTCGGGGAAGCCGACCACGCCGACGCTGAACCGCACCCCCTGCCGCGTCAGCTCCCGCGTCTTGCCGAGGAACCGCTCATAGGGCGTCTGCCCCGGGTGGAACGTGCACCACAGGGCCAGCGTCCGCGGATCGGCTTCGGCCAGCCACTCGGTGCGGCAGCTCAGATTGGTCTGGATCGCGACGCGCGCGACGTGCTCGTGGTGCGAGAGCTCGACCATCGCCCGGCGGTACCAGGAACGGACCAGGCCCTCGCCCCACGGCGTGAACAGCACGGACAGCCGGTCCTCCCGCTGTCCCGCTACCCAGCCGGTGAACCTCTCCAGCGCCGCGCGGTCCGCCCGCAACTGCCCGGTGGAGTCACGCCGCTTGGCGAACGGGCAGTACGGACAGTCGTAGTCGCACGACGCCAGCGGCCCCCGGTACAGCAGCGTCAGATCCATCGCTCGCCCATCTGCGTCGGTCACCTCGGCTCGTACGCGGCCATCGCGGCGCGCACCTCGGGGGAGAACAGCTCGGGACCGAGCGCGTCCGAGTGCGCGAGCCCCTCGGCCGTCAGCCGCAGCCGCGCCCCGGGGCCGTACGCGTACGGCTCCAGCCAGCCCCGCGCGGCGAACAGGCCCAGCTCGGCCGGGAAGTCGGCGAACGGGTCCGCGCCGAACCGCACCCGGTAGTCGGCCACGGCCATGCCCCCGGCCTGCAACAGGGATTGCAGCAGATGACGGCGGCGCGCCTCCCGCCCGTCGACGCGGCGGCCGTGCCGCGCCCGCGCGAACTCCTCGGACGTGGTGGCCGTGTAGCCGTCGATGATCGCGCGGATCTCCCGCATGTCGACGGCGTACTCGAACGAGTAGTGCAGCGAGGAGGTGTACGAACGGGCACCGCAGCCCAGGCCGATCATGCCGTCGGTCTGGCAGGCGTGGTCGTCCGGGCCCTGCGCGGGCGCGTCCGCGCGCCGGAACATGCGCATCGACACCTGCTCGTAGCCGTGCTCCAGGAGGTGATCGCGGCCCTGGCGGTACAGGCGCAGCCGCTGCTGGTCCCAGGCCCCGTCGGTGAGCGGGGCGGCGCCGCGGCCCAGGCCGGTCAGGGGCCGGACGTAGAGCGGGTAGAGGTACAGCTCCTCGGGGCGCCAGGCGAGCGCCGCGTCGAGGGAGACGCGCCAGCTCGCCGGGGTCTGGCCGCCGATGCCGTAGATCAGGTCGATGTTCAGCACCGGGATGTCCGTGTCCCGGATGCGGGTGAGGGCGGCCTCGACGTCCGCGCGGCGCTGCGGCCGGACCGCGGCGCGGGCCTCCGCGTCGACGAAACTCTGCACGCCGATGCTGAGCCGGGTCGTGCCGCGCTCGGCGAGGACCGCGAGCCGGTCCGCCGTCGCCGTCGCGGGGGAGGTCTCCACGGACAGCGGCACCGCCCTCAGGTCCGCGCCCGTCCGCAGCTCCGCGATGTCGCACAGCCGGGCCAGCTCGTCGGCGTCGAGGAAGGTCGGGGTGCCACCGCCGAACGCCGCGTTGGCGAACCGCACGTCCGGGCCGTCGCCGAGCGCCTCGCGCACCGCCACGGCCTGCCGCTCCAGAGCGTCCAGATAGCGGCTGGTCAGCTCGTCCGGGGCGCCGATCCGCGTGAACAGGTTGCAGAAGCCGCAGCGGACCTCGCAGAACGGTATGTGCAGGTAGAGGGAGAGAGCGCCCTTGGGCTCGGCGCGCCACAGGTCGCGCAGCGCGGGACGCTCGGGCAGCGGCCGGTAGGCGGTCTTGTGCGGGTACGCGTAGACGTAACTCTGGTACGGGCGCGGGAGGTTGCCGGAGGCGGGCCGGGTGTGTCCGGCCGCTTCGACACCTCTGGCCGTGTCGATGTCTCCATCCGTTTCGACACGTCCGGGCCTCTCGGCGTGTCCGGTCGCTTCGGACGCTTCGGCGGTGGCGGTCATGCGGTCGGCTCCAGGAAGAAGTGGGCGTAGGGCACGGTCCAGACCGCTTCGTGGCCGAGGCGGTGGCCGGTGAAGCCGTCGTCCCCGTAGGCCGTGCCGTGGTCGGAGCAGACGATGGCGAAGCAGCGGCGGCGCGCGCGCATCGCCGCGAACAGCCGCCCCACATGCCGGTCGATGTACTCCAGCGCGGCGGCATGGGACCGGCGGGTGTCGCCCGACGCGCGGGTGGCGCCCGGGAGATGGAACCAGTTGGGCTGGTGCAGCGCCGCCGCGTTCACGAACAGGAACAGCCGCTGCTCGTGCGGGAGCGCGGCGACGACCTGTTCCGCGCACGCCACCTGCGTCTCGAACGACGTGGGTGAGGCGACCCCGAACTCCGGCTCCCAGTGACTCTCCTGGAACAGCCCGGGCAGCACGTTCCCCAGGGCGCCTTGCCGGTTGAAGAAGCCGACGCCGCCGACGCAGACGGTCCGGTACCCGGCCGCGGCCAGGCCCGTCACCAGGTCCGGGGTGTCGAAGACGTAGGTGCGGCCCGCGGTGGTCTCGCTACCGGCGAACCGCGCCGCGAACAGCCGTGGATGCGGTCCCGGCGTCGCGGGGGTCGGCAGGAAACCGGCGAACATCGCCTGGTGGGAGGCGTACGTGAAGCTGCCGGGCGCGTGTCGCTTCTCCCAGGCGCCGCCCGGCAGATGACGCGCCAGATTCGGGATGCGGCCTGCCTTGGCCAGCTCTACGGCGACGTCGTAGCGCAACGTGTCGAGAGTGAGCAGCAGGAGGTCGTCGCGGCCCACCACGTCGTTCATGTCGGGGTCGGCCGTCGGGGTGTGCGCGGTGTGCGCGGTGTTCGCGGCGTTCGGGGTGTTTCGAGTGGTCCCAGTGGTCCCAGTGGACCGAGTGTTTTGAGTGTCATCGATCCGACCGGTACTCGGGGCGGGCAGGCCGGGCGGTGGCGCTGTGGTGGTGTCAGGTGCGGGCATCGAAGGTCCTTGCGAGCGGGTGTGCGGCGGCGGCAGCCGGCCGGGGCGGAGCGGCGAACGCGGCCGGGGCCCGCGCGGGGTGCCCGGGGCCGGTGAAGTGGCGGAGCACGGCGGCGACCTGGGCCGCATAGGTGTCCTGTCCCTCGGCGCCGCTGCCGGGCAGCCCGGTCAGGCGCGGCAGCAGATCGCCGAAGGCATTGACCTCGCCGACGGTGAAGCGCCGCCACCCCACGGACGGCAGCAGGTCGACGCCGACGCACAGGGTGCGGGGGAAGCAGGCCGCGGCGCGCTCGCACAGGTCGAGGGCGTGCGCCCAGGACCCGCCCGCCGCGTGCCGGGCGGCGGCCCACTCACCGCGCAGACCGCCGAGGTGCAGATTGGTCAGCGGGGTCCGGCTGGTGCGCACGACGGCATGCGTCGCGCGCCCGGCGATCACGACGACGCGCAGGTCCGCGGCGCGTCCGTGCAGCGACGCCTTCGGCAGCCAGCGTTCGATGTGCAGACCGTCCGGGGCCAGCGCGTCCACGATCGCCGCGATGTCGCTCTCGCGCGTGTAGCGCCGCACGCGCAGGGAGTTGTGCAGCGCGCCGTCCGCCCGCTCGACGGACGTGGTCGCGCGGATCCGGCCGGGTCCGGCCGTCTCCAGGGCCAGTACGCCGGAGGCCGACGAGCCGTGGGCCGGCTTGACGAAGACCCGGGGCATCCGGTGCTCCGCCATCAGCGCCCGTACGTCGTCCCAGCCGCGCACCCCGGCACCGCCGCCGGAGGTGGGGGAGGCCGGGACGGCGACCCCCGCGTCGGCGAGGACGCGATGGCAGCGGCGCTTGTCGAAGAGCACCGCGA
The DNA here is from genome assembly GCF_044465085.1 of Streptomyces sp. NPDC049813. Lineage (NCBI taxonomy): Bacteria > Bacillati > Actinomycetota > Actinomycetes > Kitasatosporales > Streptomycetaceae > Streptomyces > Streptomyces sp. NPDC049813. The sequence goes on from NZ_JBITLI010000001.1 coordinate 791,948, forward strand.
CGTCATCGGGATCGTCGAGCCGCACCCCGCCGTCGAGGGACCGGACGGCTGCCAGGAACCGCCGGTACCAGCGGGCGCCGCCCTCGACGCGCGTCGGATCCGACACGTCCCGCAGGGCGCGCTCGACCTCCGCGTCCTCGCCCGCCGAGTCGATCCGCACGATCTCGTCGTCGTCGAAAGAGGCCCCGCCGTCGCGCAGGACGTCCCGCCACGCCACCATCCGCGGCGCCGGCAGCCCGGCGTCCCGTACGGCGGCCGTGAACAGGTCCACCCGGCGGTTGCCAGGATTGCCGACGACGGCGAGACGCGGCCCCGCGGGTACGGTCCGCCCGGTCATTCGCCGACCGCGACGTACCGCCACACGGTGTCGCCGTCCTGGTCCTCGTCCGCGTCGTCGGCGCCGAGGTCGAGCTCGACGCCCGCGGGGACGAGGGAGTCCAGGAAGCGCTCACGCAGCCCGTCGCTCAGGTAGTTGTGACGCAGGTCGAGCCTGCTCAGGTGCGTGAGCGGCCGGCCCGCGAGGAGCGCGGTGGCACCGTCGTCGGTGAGCACGCCCATCGACAGGTCGAGCGTGTCGAGCCGGGCCACCACCGGGGCCGCCGCCACGGCCGCCGCGACGTCGTCCTGGATCTCGCTGTTGCACAGCGCCAGATGCTTGAGGGCGGGCAGCCGGGCGCCCGTCAGCAGGGGCTCCAGGTCGGCGACGGTGGAGTCGCCGCCGTAGTCCGAGGTGCCCAGCCACAGGACGAGGCGGGTCAGGGCGGGCAGGTCGCTCGCCGCGATACCGCGCACCGCCTCGGCGGGCAGCCCACCGGTCTCCACGGTGAGGGAGCGCAGCCGCTCGTGGCGGACCGCCGGGAACGCCAGACTGGTGCCGCCGCGCACGGCGAACTCCGTCAACTCCGGGAAACCGGCCAGCAGCGGGGTCACGTCGCCCTGCGTGATCCAGCTGATCTCGCACTCCTCGAAGACGATGTCGCCGAGGAACAGCGCGCGCAGCCGCGTCAGCCGGTCCCGCGCCGCGAGGAGCGCCGCGATGACCGGCTCAGGACCGTTCTCGTACGGGTCGCTCCACGAGCCGACCACGAGCGCCTTGACGCGCGTGAGGTCCACGGCCGCGGCGAACCGGGCGAACGCCTCCGGCCACGTCTCCTCGCTGTCGTAGGACTCCACGGAGATCCGCCACGCGACGGCGTCGGCGGCCGGCAGCCCCGCCCGCTCCGCGTCCGCCGCCGGAAAGTCGAAAGCGGGCAGGCCGTAAAGCTCCTGCAAGTGGTTTCCGATGGTCATGTCCGCCCCGTTCCCGATCCGTTCGCGATCCTCGCTGGACTGACTTTGTACCAACCGGCACTGACAACGACCGCCCCGGGGCGCAGACGTGAGCGGCGGGCGGTGAAATGAGCGTTGCTGACACCGAGTTGACGATGTCGTCCCCTGCTCCATGTGAAGCTGTGCCCATGGATGATGTGAATGCTGACGTGAAGAGCAGGATGCAGACGGACCGGCCGCACTCGGCGCGCGTCTGGAACTATCTGCTGGGCGGCAAGGACAACTACCCCGTGGACAGCGAGGTCGGGGATGCCATCCTGTCGACCTTCCCGGAATTCGCGGCCGTGGCCCGGCTGCAGCGCGCCTTCCTCACGCGTGCCGTGCGCTTCCTCGCGGCCGAGGCCGGCATCCGGCAGTTCCTCGACATCGGCACCGGCCTGCCGACCGCGGACAACACGCACGAGGTGGCGCAGCGCAGCGCGCCGGAGAGCAGGATCGTCTACGTCGACAACGACCCGCTCGTCCTCGCCCACGCCCGCGCCCTGCTGACGAGCAGCCCGGAGGGGGCGTGCGCGTACATATCGGAGGACGTGCGCAACCCGGAACGCATCCTGGCCGAGGCGGCGAAGACCCTGGACTTCAGCCGGCCGGTCGCCCTGACGCTGTTGGGCATCATGGGCCAGCTGTCGGACGCCGACCGGCCCGGGGAACTGGTCGCCACATACCTGGCGGCGCTGCCCGCCGGAAGCTACGTGGCCCTGAGCGACGGGATCGACACCAACGACGCGCTGAACGCCGCGGTGACCGCGTACAACGCGCAGTCGGCCAACACCTACCACCTGCGCTCGCCGGAGGAGATAGCCGCCTACTTCACGGGACTCGACGTCGTGGAGCCAGGCGTCGTCGCCACGTCGGTCTGGCGCCCGGACGACATGCAGCCGGTGGAGGAGACCGTAGAGGTCGCGTATTGCGGTGTCGCGCGCAAGCGTTGACCCCCGGGCCAGTGCCCCGCCGTGCTGTGTGCCCCCGCCCGACGAGGAGGGCGGGGGCACGTCGGCTCCGGCCCGCCCGGCCGGCCGTACCTCACGGGAGCGGGGGCGTACCTGCGGGGAGTTCCACCGTGATGTACAGGCCGCCGGTGTCGCGCGGGGTCAGGGTGAGGGTGCCGTCGTGTGCGCGGGTGATGGTGGCGACGATGGCAAGGCCGAGGCCGACGCCCGTCTGGTGGGCGTGGATGCGCTCGGTGCCCCGCCGGAACGGCTCGGTGAGCGTCGAGACCAGGTGGGCGGGGAGTACCTCACCGGTGTTCTCGACCGTGAGCGTCGCGCGGCCCGCGTGCACGCCGTTCGTGACCCGGACCCGGCCCTCAGCGGGCAGATTGTGGACGATCGCGTTGTGGACGAGGTTCATGGTCAGTTGCAGCAGCAGCGCCGGCGATCCGCTCGCGGGGGTGACGTCGCCGCGGGTCTCGACGGTGACGCCGTTCTTCTCCGCGAGGGGCAGCAGCGTCTCCGTGGCTTCTTCCGCCAGGAGGGACAGGTCGACCTGTTCGCGGGTGAAGGAACGCTGGTCGGCCCGGCTGAGCAGGAGCAACGCCTCCGTGAGGTCGATCGCCCGGGTGTTGACGGCGCGGAGGCGGTCGAGGATCTCGCCGGTGTCCTGAGCCGGATCGCTGCGGGCCACGTCGAGGAGCGACTTCGAGACGGCCAGCGGGGTGCGTAGTTCGTGCGAGGCGTTGGCCGCGAACCTCCGCTGCTCGGCGACGTGCGCTTCCAGCCGGGCGAGCATCGCGTCGAAGGCGTCGGCCAGTTCGTGGAACTCGTCCTGGCGGCCCGGCATCCGAATGCGGTGCGAGAGCGATCCCGTGGCGGCCGTGCGGGTGGCGTGGGTGATGCGGGCCAGCGGAGCGAGCATCCGGCCGGCGAGGACCCATCCGCCCAGGAGACCGAAGACGAGGAGGAACACCATCACCGCGGCCGCCGTCGGCGCGAACGCCCGCACGAACTCGATGACGGGGTTGCTGCGCCACGCCCCCTCTTCATTGGTCTGCAGCCACCCCTGTCGCAGCAGGAACATCCCTACGGCGGCGAGCGCCAAGGCGCCGGCCAGCATGAGGAACCCGGCGTAGCTGAGGGTGAGCTTGAGGCGGACGCTCGGCCCAGGCGGCCTATCCACGATCGGCTACCTCGTCCCCGTCTGGGGCTTGCGGCTGCGCGTCGATGCGATAGCCGACACCGGGGACCGTGGCGATGATCCACGGCGCACCGAGGCGCTTGCGCAGCGCGGAGACAGTGATCCGGACGGCATTGGTGAAGGGGTCCGCGTTCTCGTCCCACGCGCGCTCCAGCAGCTCCTCGGCGCTGACGACGCCGCCCTCGGCGGCGATGAGGACCTCGAGCACGGCGAACTGCTTGCGCGTCAGCGCGACGTACCGGCCGTCCCGGTGGACCTCGCGCCGGAACGGGTCCAGCCGCAGCCCGGCGATCTCCCGGACCGGGGGCCGGCTGTAGGCACGCCTGCGGTCGAGCGCGCGGAGCCTCAGGACGAGTTCCCGCAGTTCGAACGGTTTCGTGAGGTAGTCGTCGGCCCCGAGATGGAAACCGGACGCCTTGTCGTCGAGCCGGTCGGCCGCGGTCAGCATGAGGATCGGCATGCCGCTGCCGGAGGCGACGATGCGACGGGCGACCTCGTCACCGGACGGGCCGGGGATGTCGCGGTCGAGGACGGCGATGTCGTACCTGTTGACGCCCAGCATCTCCAGCGCCGTGTCACCGTCCCCCGCGAGATCGGCCGCGATCGCCTCCAGCCGCAGACCGTCGCGGATGGCTTCCGCCATATAGGGCTCGTCCTCGACGATCAGCACACGCATGGTCTCGATGGTACGAGTGGGCACATATCGTCCGCGTATCGAGAACCGCGTACGCGGACGACAGGGCTGTGCGGGCTGATGCCTCCGGCGGGCGGCCTACGCTGAACTCCGTCCGTACGAGCGGGGGGAAGCATGACAAGTAGGTTCACCGAGCTGACCGTTGACTGCCATGACCCGGAGCGCCTCGCGGCGTTCTGGTGCGAGGTCCTGGACTTCACGGTGATCGACCGGGGTGAGGGCAAGGTCGAGATCGGCTCCTGGGTCCCGACCGTCGAGGACGTGCGGGCCCGCCAGATGCCGCCCACCCTCGTCTTCATCCGCGTGCCCGAGGGCAAGACCGCCAAGAACCGGCTGCACCTCGATGTCAGCCCGATCGACGGCAGTACGCAGGACGAGGTGACCAGGCTGCTCGGCCTCGGCGCGACCCGGACGGACGTGGGTCAGGGCTCGGCCCGGAACTGGGTGGTCATGGCCGACCCGGAGGGCAACGAGTTCGACGTCCTGCGCACGCTGGCGCCGTAGGACCGGGACGGCCCCCTGACCGGCCTTCAGAACGTGCGGGGCGCAGGTCCCCGCGCGGGGTCGCTGTTGTCATGCGCGATACCTGGGCATTACTGTCCCCTTGCCTTGGTGTACGGGAAATCCGGTGTGGAACCGGTGCGGCCCTCGCCACTGTGATCGGGAAGTCCGGCTCCAGCCCTTCAGTGGGCGGCCACTGGGTCCTCGGACCTGGGAAGGCGGAGATCCGGGCAGTGTCACCCGTCAGCCAGGAGACCGGCCAGGGCGTTTCAACCATCCACGAGGTGCTGGAAAGGTCCGTTCAGCCATGCACATAGCCGAGGGTTTCCTGCCCCCTGCGCACGCGGTCGCCTGGGGCGTCGCGGCCGCGCCGTTCGTCGTCCACGGGGTCCGCTCACTGACCCGGGAGGTGAGGCAGAACCCGGAGAGCACGCTGCTGCTCGGCGCGTCCGGCGCCTTCACCTTCGTCCTGTCCGCACTCAAGCTGCCCTCCGTCACCGGGAGTTGCTCGCACCCCACCGGCACCGGACTCGGGGCCATCCTGTTCCGGCCGCCGATCATGACGGTCCTCGGGACGATCACCCTGCTGTTCCAGGCGCTCCTGCTGGCCCATGGCGGACTCACCACCCTGGGCGCCAACGCGTTCTCCATGGCGATCGTCGGGCCGTGGGCCGGCTACGGCAGCTACCGGCTGTTGCGCCGCTACGGCGTGCCGCTGATGGTCACCGTCTTCTTCGGGGCGTTCGTCGCGGACCTGTCGACCTACTGCGTCACGAGCGTGCAACTCGCCCTGGCCTTCCCCGACCCGAGCAGCGGATTCCTGGGCGCGCTCGGCAAGTTCGGGTCGATCTTCGCGGTCACGCAGATCCCGCTGGCCGTCAGCGAGGGGCTGCTCACCGTGCTCGTGATGCGGCTGCTCGTCCAGTCCAGCAAGGGCGAACTGACCCGCCTCGGCGTCCTCGTCACCGGCGCCCGCCCGGCCACCGCTCCCGAGGCGGTGGCCCGGTGAAGCGGAACACGAAGATCAACCTCCTGCTCCTGATCGTGGTGGCCGCGCTCGCCGTCCTGCCGCTCGCACTGGGTCTCGGCGACCACAAGAAGGAGCCCTTCGCCGGGGCCGACGCCGAGGCGGAGACGGCCATCACCGAGATCGAGCCGGACTACGAGCCGTGGTTCTCCCCGCTCTACGAGCCCCCGTCGGGGGAGATCGAGTCCGCCCTCTTCGCCCTCCAGGCGGCCCTGGGGGCAGGCGTGCTCGCGTACTACTTCGGGCTGCGCCGCGGACGCAGGCAGGGCGAGCGGCGCGCGACGGAAGGCGTCACGGCGGGCACCGCGAACGGTGACCCGGCCGAGGGGACAGCGGCCGCCACCGCGGCCGGGGACCGGAACTGAACCTCTCGTGCTGCCGATCGACGTGGCGGCGCACAGCAGTCGCTGGCGCCGCCGCCACCCCCTGGAAAAAGCCGTCCTCGGCCTCGGACTCACCGCGCTCGCCGTCACCCTGCCACCGTGGCCGGGGGCCGTCCTCGTCCTCGTCGCGGCCCTCGCGCTGCTGCTGGGCCCGGCCGGCGTGGCCGCCCGCAAGGTGTGGCGGGCCTGGCGCGTCCCGCTGGGTTTCTGCCTCACCGGCGCCGCCACCCTGACCGTGCGGATCGGCGGCCCGGGGGCGTTCGTCGCGCTCGCCCCGCACGGGTGGGAGCGCGCGGCGGACGTCCTGCTGCGTTCCTGCGCCGCCTCGCTGGGGGTGCTGTTGTTCGCCTTCACCACCCCCGTGACCGACGTCCTGACCTGGCTGTCGCGGCTGGGCGTGCCCGCGCCGGTCGTGGACGTGGCGCTGGTGATGTACCGGATGATCTTCCTGCTGCTCGCGTCGGTCCGCAGCATCCGCGAGGCCCAGGCCGCGCGGCTCGGCCACGCCACCCGCGCGGCCGCCTTCCGCTCCCTGGCGGGGCTGGGCGGCGTCGCCTTCGTCAAGGCGTTCGACCGTGCGGGACGCATGCAGCAGGGCCTTGCGGGCCGCGGCTACGACGGCACCCTGCGCGTGCTGACCGCCGACACCCCTGTCTCCCCCCGCTTCGTGGCCGGGGCGCTGGGACTGCTCACCGCGCTGGCGGTCCTCACGTACGTACTCGAAAGGCTGCTCCGATGAACGATGACGCCCTGGTGGCCTTGCGCGGGGCGTCGTACGCCTACGAGGACGGTCCCCTCGTGCTCAGCGACCTCGACTTCGCGATCCGTCCCGGACGCGCCCTGGCCCTCCTCGGCAGGAACGGCAGCGGCAAGACCACCCTGATGCGGCTGCTGAGCGGAGGGCTGCGTCCCCGGACCGGGCACCTCGCTCTCGACGGAGTGCCGGTGACCTACGACCGGGCCGGCCTGACCCGCCTGCGGACCACGGTGCAGCTGGTGTTGCAGGACCCGGACGATCAGCTCTTCGCGGCCTCGGTCGCGGAGGACGTCTCCTTCGGGCCGGTCAACCTGGGGCTGCCCCGCGACGAGGTCGCCGGGCGCGTCGCGTGGGCGCTGGCCGCGCTCGCCATCAGCGACCTCGCGGACCGGCCCACCCACCTGCTCTCCTTCGGCCAGCGCAAGCGGGCCGCCATCGCGGGAGCCGTCGCCCTGCGCCCCCGTGTCCTGATCCTCGACGAGCCCACGGCCGGCCTCGACCCCGAAGGGCAGGAGCGTCTGCTGGACACCCTCGCCGGGCTCCGCGCGGACGGCACCACCGTCGTGATGGCCACCCACGACGTGGACCTGGCGCTGCGCTGGGCCGACGACGTCGCCCTGCTCACCCCGTCCGGCCCGCACCTGGGCCCGGCCGCCGCCACGCTCGCCCGCGCGGACCTCCTCGCGCAGGCGGGACTCCGGCCCGCCTGGGGGATCGCCGCCGGGCGGCTCCTGCGCGCACAGCGGCTGATCGAGGACGACGCGCGGGGGCCACGCACGGCGGCGGAACTCGACGCGTACGCCGCGGCCTTACGAGGCGGGGAGGCCGCCGGCTGAGCGGGTCCCCGGGCCGCGCCGTACGCGACGCGACTCCGCCCGCGCCTGGCCGAAGCCGGGCCGCCTCCGGGGGCGGTCCGCCGCACTCGCTTGTTGCACATATATTGCAACTGCGGAGTATGTGCAGAAGGAGGCCGTGGTGAGCGGACCGGTGGTGCTGGGAATCGAGTCGTCGTGCGACGAGACCGGCGCGGGAATCGTGCAGGACGGAAGGCTGCTGGCCCACGTGGTGGCGTCGAGCATGGACGAGCACGCGCGGTTCGGCGGTGTCGTGCCCGAGATCGCCTCGCGCGCCCACCTCCAGGCGTTCCGGCCGGTCGTCCGGCAGGCGCTGGCCGAGGCCGGACTGCGGCTCGGGCAGCTCGACGCGGTGGCCGTCACGACGGGCCCCGGCCTGTCGGGGGCCCTGCAGGTCGGGCTGGCCGGAGCCAAGACGCTCGCGTACGCGGCGGGCGTGCCGCTCTACGGCGTGCACCATCTGGCCGGGCACGTCGCCGCGGACACGCTGGAGCACGGCCCGCTGCCGGAGCCGTGCGTCGTCCTGGTCGTCTCCGGCGGTCACACCTCGCTGCTCCTGGTCCGCGATCTGGTGCGCGAGCCGATCCTGCATCTGGGCGACACCCTGGACGACGCGGCCGGCGAGTGCTTCGACAAGGTCGCCCGCATCCTGGGGCTGCCCTATCCCGGCGGGCCCGCCATCGACCGCGCCGCGCGGGAAGGCGACCCGCGCGCGGTCGCCTTCCCCCGTCCGCTGACCAGACCGGGCGACGACCCGTACGCGTTCTCCTTCTCCGGGCTCAAGACGGCGGCTGCGCGCTGGGTGGAACAGCACCGGCTGCGCGGCGCGGAGCCGTCGGTCGCCGACGGCGCCGCGGCTCTGCAGGAGGCCGTCGCCGACGTCCTCACCCGCAAGGCCCTGCGTGCCTGCCGTGACCACGACGTGCGCACGCTGATCGTCGTCGGGGGAGTGGCCGCGAACTCCCGGGTCCGGGCCCTGGCCGAACAGCGCTGTGCGGCGGCCGGGATCGAACTGCGCGTACCGCCCATGACCTTGTGCACCGACAACGGCGCCATGATCGCGGCGGTCGGTGACCTCCTGGTCCGCTCCGGCGCCGCGCCGGCCCCGCTCGACGTGTCCGTCGACCCGTCCGCCCCCCTGGAGTACGCCTCCCTCACTCCGCTGCCCGCGCCGGCGGTTCGGGCGGCGTGAGGCGAGGCATGCCATGTGGCCCGTGGGGCCGTCGTTCGTCTGCCGCGTCGTCGTGGCTGGTCGCGCAGTTCCCCGCGCCCCTGAAAGGCGCCCTCCGGGCGCCCCTGTCTGTCTGTGCGTCCGGTGGGGGCTGGTCGCGCAGTTCCTCGCGCCCCTGAAGGGCGCTCTGCGTGCGCCTCTGTTTGTCTGGGCGTCCGGTGGGGCTGATCGCACGCGAACCTCAGGGAGCTGCCTGGGCGTCGTCGCCGCCATCGCTCTGGTGGCCGCGGCGGGCGTCGCGGTCGAAGATGCCCAGGATCTCGCAGGGTCCGCCGTCGGCGCCGATCGCGTGGGGCATCATCGTCGGGAACTCGGCGGCCTGGTTGGCCTCCAGGCGGAAGCGGCGGTGGCCGAGCATGAGCACCGCCCGGCCGGACAGTACGACGAACCATTCGCGTCCCGGGTGCGCGCGCATGCGCGCGGGGTTGTCGGGAGGCGGTTCCGTCATGCGCTGGCGGACCACGCTCATCCCGGGATCGGCCTTGACGGTCCAGCGCATGCGGCCGTGGGTGCTGTCGATCGTCGGGCTGGTGACGACGTCCTCGGTGGCGGTCTCCACGAGCTGATCGAGCGTGGTGTCCAGGGCGCGGGCGAGGGTGACCAGCTGATCCAGTGCGAGGCGGCGCCCGCCGTTCTCGATACGGCTCAGCGAGGACTGGCTGAGGTGGGCGCGGGAGGCGAGGTCCTCCAGGGACAAGCCCTGCGCCACCCGCAGAGCACGGATGCGTTTGCGTACGAGGCTGTCCAGGTCGTCGACTTCTTGCGTCATAGGCAAGAGTGTATGCCTTCGCGGCAAGCCGGGCTTAGCGTCGGGTGCAGCTGGTCCGCACCGTCCGGGGACCGACGCACGAGGAAAGGCAGGAGGCCATGACGGTCCACACATCTCCCTACGCGAGTGACGCACTGCCCGCCGAGACCGTCGACGTGGCGGTGCTGGGCGGGGGCGCGGCGGGTCTGAACGGCGCGCTGATGCTCGCCCGCTCCCGCCGTTCGGTCGTCGTCATCGACAGCGGCTCACCGCGCAACGCGCCCGCGCCGGCCATGCACGGCTTCATCGTCCTGGACGGCACCCCGCCGTCCGAGATCCTCCGGCGGGGCCGGGAACAGGTGCGCCAGTACGGAGGGCGCGTCGTCCACGGCGAGGTGGCCGCGGCCGAGCCCGCCGCCCCGACGGCGGACGGCGATCTGCAGTTCGCCGTCACCCTGGCCGACGGCCGGAGCGTGACCGCGCGCCGGATCCTGGTGGCGACCGGCCTGAAGGACGTGCTGCCCGAGGTCCCCGGCATCCAGGCGCACTGGGGCCGCGACGTGGTGCACTGCCCGTACTGCCACGGCTGGGAGGTGCGCGACGAGCCCATCGGCGTCCTCGCCACCGGCCCGGCCTCCGTCGGCCACGCCTTCCTCTTCCGGCAGCTGACCGACGACCTCACCTACTTCACCCGGGGCACCGACCTGGACGAGACAGCCCGCGCCCGCTTCGCCGCCCGCCGCATCCGCGTCGTCGACACCCCGGTGCGGGAGATCGTGGACGACGCCGACGGCACGCTCGCCGGGGTCCGGCTGACCGACGGCCAGGTCGTGGCCCGCCGCGTGCTCGCGGTCGCCACCCGGATGGAAGCCCGCACCGGAGGCCTCGCCGGTCTGCGGCTGCCGGTGGAGGACCTCCCCGACGGCATGGGCCGCCGCTTCGCCTCCGGCATGGCCGGCACCACCGCGGTGCCGGGGGTGTGGGTGGCAGGCAACGCCACCGACCTCACCGCCCAGGTCGGCGCTGCCGCGGCGGCCGGCGCCCTGGCGGGCGCCCACATCAACAGCCTGCTGGCCACGGCGGACACCGACGCCGCCCTTGCCCTGGACCAGAGCAGAACCCCCGCCCTCTGACATCTGGCGTCGCACCGGACCCACACGCCTCTGGCGCGTGCGGGCCCGGCCGATCTGGCGCACCCGGCGACCGGCGATGCCCCGGCCTGCCCTCCTGAGAGGAACTCATGAGTACGAACCAGCCCCCACAGGCCACGCCGCTCGACGGCGGGGGCACTCCCGACGCGCGCCGGCTGCGCGCGATCCTGATCGCCGTCTCGGTCGCCCTGATGGCGGTCATCGCCTCGGTGACCGGACTGAACGTCGCGCAGACCCACATGGCCGTGGAGTTCGACGCCTCCCAGGGCACGGTCCTGTGGATCATCAACGTCTACACCCTCGCCCTCGCGGCGCTGCTGCTGCCGCTCGGCGCCCTGGGCGACCGGATCGGCCGCAAGCCCATGCTTGTCGCCGGACTCGGCGTGTTCGGCGCCGCCACCGTGGCCGCAGCCCTGGCCCCCACCGCGGAGGTGATGCTCGCGGCGCGCGTCGTCAGCGGCATCGGCGCCGCGATGATCATGCCGGTCACGCTGGCCGTCATCACCTCCACCTTCCCCGAGGAGAAGCGCGGCAAGGCGATCGGCGTGTGGACGGGTGTCGCCGGGGGCGGCGGCATCCTGGGCATGTTCCTCGCCGCGCTCCTCGTCGACGCCGCCGACTGGCGCTGGCTGTTCGCGCTGCCCGTGGCCCTGGTCCTGGCGGCCCTGGCCATGACCCTGACGTCGGTTCCCGACTCCCGCGAGACCCCGGCCCACCGGTTCGACACCGTCGGCGCGCTCGTCTCCGCCGTCGCGGTGACCGGCCTCATCTTCGTCCTGCAAGAAGGCCCCGAACGCGGCTGGACCGCGCCCGCCACACTGACCGGCCTGGCCGCCGGGCTCGCCGCCGCCCTCGGCTTCGTGGCGTGGGAACTGCGGCGCCGCGACGCCGCCCTGCTGGACGTACGCATGTTCAAGGAGCGCGGGCTGTCGGGCGGTTCGCTCGTCCTGCTGGTGGTCTTCGGTGTCCAGGCGGGCATCGGCGTGGTCCTCTTCCCGTTCTTCCAGGCCGTGCTCGGCTGGTCGGGCCTGCTGTCCACGGTCGCGATGATGCCGATGGCCGTCGCGATGATGCTCTCCTCCGGCCTGGCCCCCAAGCCGGCCGCACGGTTCGGCGCACGCGCGACCATGGTCGCGGGCATCGCACTGTCCGGCGCCGGCATGGCGTTCATGGCGCTGTTCGTCTCGGTGGGCGGCGGCTACCTCTCCGTCCTGCCCGGCCTGCTCGCCATGGGCGCCGGGATGGGCCTGTCGATGACCCCGTCCACGGAGGCCGTCACCGCCGCCCTGCCGCGCGAGAGGCAGGGCGTCGCCTCCGCCCTCAACGACGTGACGCGCGAGTTCGGCACCGCGCTCGGCGTCGCCCTGCTCGGCGCGCTCGTCTCCGCCGGCTACCGCGACGCCATCGACGACAAGCTGCACGGCATCCCCCGGCCGGCCGCGGACACCGCCCGGGAAGGCGTCGCCAACGCCGTTGAAGCGGCGGACGGCACCGGCCCGCATGCGCAGGAACTGCTCCACGCGGCCCAGCAGTCCTTCGTAGACGGCTGGCAGCAGGCGATGTGGGCAGGCGCCGCTGTCATGGCGGTCCTCCTCGTCCACATCGCGCTCCGCGGACCCGGGAACCCCGCGCCCCGCGACCCAGGGAACACCGCGCTCGGCGGCCCCGGTGACACCCCCTCCACGGTCGCGGACGAGACGGCCCCCGCCGAGGCGGCCACCCGCTGACCGTACGTGCGCCGGTCCGGTGCGCCGAGCGTGGCCGTCGCGGAGGGTCCGGATCCGGTGCGCCCGGCTCGGCCGGCGGCCGGGTCAGGGGCGAAGTCCCCGGTGTGTCAGGGCAGTTCGACCGGCCCGTAGCGCGCGTACGGCTCCTGCCGCAGCAGCGCGTCGTACCGGTCCGCCGCCGAGAAGTGCCAGAACTCCGTTCCGTAGTTCGTGAAGCCCGCGCCCGCCATGGCGTCGAGCAACAGCGTGCGGCGGTGGCGCGCGTCGTCGCTGAGGTTCGTGGCGTGCGTGAAGCAGGCGCCGTCGCTCTCCTCGGGGGAGGCGTTGACGCGGGTGCCGAGGTCGAGTTCGTGGCCGTCCTGGTCGACGAGGGTGACGTCCACGGCGGCGCCCGCCGAGTGGGGCGCGATCTCCGGGGGCGACACGTACCGGCTGGCCGCCCGGTGCAGCTCCTCCGCGGACCAGTCGGGACGAGCCGCGGCCAACTCGTCCCGGTACTCGGTGAAGTAGCGCTGCTGGAGGGCGGGCGGCCGGTACCCCTCCACGAACAGCAGGTCGGTACCGGCGGGCAGCAGCGAGCGGGCATGCTGCAGCCGGGCCAGGACACCCTCGCGCACGTACGCGAAGGCACTCTGCGGGTCCTGCTTACGGGGATCGACGCGGATGCCGTGGTCGCGTACGTCGACGAGCGGCTCCCCGCACTCGCGCACGGGGACGGCGGCGACCTGCGGATCGGACATCAGCACCAGAGGCTTCATCGCTTCTTCCCAGGCCCCGGTGGGCCGCGGCACCGGGACGGCGGAGCCGGCGGCCAGACCGGTCTCGCGCAGGATGCGCGCGACGGTGTCCCGCAACGTGCTCTCGGCCGGGATCACGGTCTCCAGTCCGCCGGGCAGCAGATCCGACTCCCGGTACCAGGAGGTGAGATGGTCGGCCGTGACCTGCTGCCGGTAGACGGCGTCCGCCTTCGACGCGTGCCGGACGAAGGTCGTCTCCAGCGGCACGTCGAGGTAGTAGCAGTGGGAGACCCCGCGGTGGTCCCGTACCAGGGAGGTGACCATGTGGCCGTAGTGGTCGGCGTACAGGATCCCTTCGAGCACGACGTGGAACCCGGCGTCCAGCGCGTCGCGGGCGATCCTGCCCAGCAGGGCGATGTTGGCGCCACGCGCGGTGTCGTGCTCGCGGAGGACGTTCCGGCGGATCACGTCCTGGCCCACGATCGCGACCCCGCGGCCGTACTGGTCGCGCAGGCCCTGGGCCACGCTGGACTTGCCCGACGCCGAGTTGCCGCGGACCACCACGAGCCGGGTGTCCGCACGCCCTGCGGCAGGCGAGGAGGGCGTCCGGCGGCGCGCCCCCCTCACGCGGGCCGTCCCGCCGCGAGCGGGCGGGGCCCGCTGTTCCGGGCGCGGGCGCGGTCGTACGGACCGACAGCGCGCAGTCCGGTCCGTTCTGGTGTTCCTCTGTTCGGACGCGTCATGGTGCTCACAACCGTAGGCCCTCATCCGGGATCTCCTCGACGGTGGTGGGGCGCGCGACGGGCAGGCCCCACCTGTCGTGTGCCAGGGCCGCCGCGAGCTGGGCCTGCCGCGCGCCGGCCGGGCCCCAGCCCAGCAGTGCCGCTGCCTGGGCGGGGGTGGTGAGCAGGCGGGCGACCGTGCGGTCCGTGGCGGGGTCGGCGGCCGCAGGGCCGACGGCGGTGACCCGGGCGGCCAGGCGGAGCCGGGCGTTGGGCCCGGTGCCGCCGTAGACCGCGCCGGTCTCGTCCAGCACCCAGCCCAGACGTACCGGATCGACCAGCGTGAGCTGGGCCTCCTCCGCGGCTTCGCGGTGCAGGGTGTCCTCGGGCGTCGGGTCGGTGTGCTCCGTGGTACCGCCGGGCAGCATGGGCAGAGCGCCTCGGGGGCCCGGGTCGGCGCCGAGGACGACGCGGCCGTCAGGGAGGAAGCACCAGCCCCAGGCCTGCCGCACGTGGAGCCCGTCGGGCACCGTGCCGGGGCGGAGCGGGCGGTCCCACAGGGGCCGGTGGCGGACGTGGACGTCGAGGCGGTCCAGCACCGGGACGCCGAGGACGTGCCGGCCGTCGGCGAGGTGCGCGGTGCCGGTGTGCCCGAGCCGGGCCCGGTAGGCGGCGAGCATGAGCCGCCCGTCCGCGGGCCGCAGTCGCTGCCCCGCTTCCTGGGTGTCCAGGAAGGCGTACGCGGACAGTTCGTCGCGCGGCAGGCGGACCGCCGCCACCTGGGCGGGGGCGAGGGTTCCCCCGTCGAAGACGAACTGGATCTCACCGGGGCACGGCACGTCCGGCCGCACGTCGGGGTGGCCGGAGGCGAAGGAGCGGACGGCGAGCACGGCCGACAGCGGCAGGTCCAGGCCCAGTTCCTCCCTGATCTCGCGCCGGCAGGCGTCGTGCGGATGTTCGCCGGGGTCGACGGCGCCGCCGGGCAGCAGCCACGAGCCGTCCTCGCGGTAGGTGGGGCGCACCAGCAGGACCCGGCCGGCCTCATCGGTGATGAGGGCGGCGGCGCCGAGCCACGCCGCGTGCCGGGACGCGGCGTACCGCGCGGCGGGGTCCAAAGGGGAGAGGGGAGAGGTCATGCTGGCTCTGCCTTTCGGGCGGGTCACACCTGGTCCGGGACGGCGGGTGCGGCAGGGCGGGGCAGGGGAGCGCTCGGGGCGTACTGAGCGGCTTGGGCGTCGAACATCGCGGCGTACTTGCCCTGCTGGGCGAGGAGTTCGTCGTGGGTGCCGTGTTCGGCGAGGTGCCCGTTGCTGAGGACGTAGATGTGGTCGGCGTGGCGGACGCCGGACATGCGGTGGGTGACCAGGACGACGGCCCGGTTCGGGGCGGCCAGGCGGCGGATGCGGTCGAACGCCTCGATCTCGGCCTCGGGGTCGAGGGCGGAGGTCGGCTCGTCCACGATGAGGACGCTGTCCGCCCGCGACGTCGAGCTGCGCCAGTGCGTGCGGGCCAGACCGACCTTCTGCCACTCGCCGCCGGACAGTTCGATGGCGCCGCGGAACACCCGGGCCAGCAGGCTGCGCAGGCCGTCGGGGAGCTTGGCGATGACGGGACCCGCGACGGCGTAGTCGACCGACGGTGCCAGGTCGTCGTCGGTCGCGGGGTGGTCGGGGCGGCCGAGGCGGATGTTCATCGCGGCCGTCACCGGCCAGCGCTGGAAGTCCTGGGTGAGCAGCGAGACCCGCTGGAAGACCTGGGCCCGGTCGAGGCCGGCGATGTCCGACCCGCCCCAGCGCAGGGTGCCGGAGGCGGGCAGCAGCATGCCGGAGAGGATCTTCATCAGGGTGCTCTTGCCGGAGCCGTTCTCGCCCACCACCGCGGTCACCGATCCCATCGGCAGGGTCAGGGTCACGCCGTCCAGGGCCGGGGTGTCGCGGTCGGGGTAGCGGTAGGTGACCCGGTCCAGGACGATCTCCGCGACCCGTTCGGGGACGGGCGCACCGCCCGCGGGCAGCGTCCGCCGGCCGGCCTCGGTGAGGAAGCGGCCGTGGTCGCGGACGTAGAGGCTCTCCTCGTGCAGCTGGTTGACGTTCATCACCAGCGCGCCCAGGCTCGCCGAGCCGGTCCGCACCGCGATGACGGCGGTCCCCGCCACCGCGAGGCTCATGTGCCCGGCCAGGATCAGCCAGAACATGGTGCCGTAGGTCGCGACCATGGCCAGCCCCGACAGGGCGGAGGCCACCCACTCGGTCAGGGCCTTGCTGGAGGCGAGGCGCTCCTGCTCGGCCTCGGCGCTCTCGGCCATGCGTTCGTACCGGCTGAGGAGGAAGGGACCGACCGCGTGCAGCCGGACCTCCTGCGCCGCGGTGCGCTCGGTGAGCAGGTTGCCGATCAGGCGGCTGGCCCGCACGTGCTCGATCCAGCTCATCACGGACACGTACCGCTCCTGGGCGACGCGCATGGCGCCCCAGCCGCGCGGGGCGGCGATGAGGATCAGCATGGGCAGCAGGACCGGGTGCAGGACGGCGAGGACACCCGCGGTGGTGATCAGGGAGATGAGGCCGTTCAGCGCGGCCACGCAGGAGCTGATCATGCGACGCGCGGAGCCGGGGCCCTGCTGGGCGATGTCCACGAGCCGCCGGAAGTCGGGGTCCTCGATGGCCTCCAGCTCGACGCGGGCCGCGGCGGCCAGGTACTGGGTGGTGGCGATCCGCTCGACCTTGGGTTCGAGCCGCCCCGCGCGGGAGGTGGACCAGGCGGACAGGGCGGAGTTGACGACGGCGATGAGCGCGGCGGCCACGAGTCCAGGCAGCAGCGCGTGCAGCCGCTCGGCGGCGCTGCCGTCACCGGCGAGCAGGGCGTGCATGACCGCGTTGACCGCGAGCAGCCCGGCTGCCGCGGCGACGCCCTGGCCGATCTCGCTCACCCCGACCGACAGCAGCGCGCGCCGGTCGGCCTGCCAGGCCAGGCGCAGCGTTGCTGCGACGAGGCCGGGCATGGAGCGCAGCGCGGACAGCATGGTGAGGTCGAGCGTCGCGTGCTCGTGCTGGGACCACCCCATGTCGTAGCGCAACGGCCCGCCGAACAGCTCCTGTTCGGCGTCGGAGACCTGCGGGTCGGCCATCGTGACCGGACCGAAGAACCTCTTCATCGAGCGCCTCCCGTGGGTGAGCATGGGGCAGACCGTGACGGTGTGGGGGTGCGGTGCCGGTCCGGTAAGGGCTCTTCCATCGCTACCCAGAACTGCCCGTCGTGCGCGCGCCACGGAAGGGGAGGGCGTCCCCGCACGCGGAACGGCTCCTCCTTCCGGGGAAGGAGGAGCCGTTGGGGGCTACGCGGGAGCGCGCTGTCAGGCGTGTCGTCGGTTTCCGGCGATGACGCGGTAGAGGATCAGCAGGATCAGCGATCCGACGACGGCGGCTATCCAGGTCGAGAGGTCGAAGAACCCGTCGATGGAGTCGACTCCGAAGATGACCTTGCCCAGCCAGCCGCCGAGCAGCCCGCCCGCGATGCCGATGAGCATCGTGATGATGATGCCGCCGGGGTCCTTGCCGGGCATGAGCAGCTTGGCGATGGCACCCGCGAGCAAGCCGATGACGATCCACGCGATGATGCTCATGAGCTCTCTCCTGTCAGGTGAAATAAAGGCTGTATAAGCGTGTGTTCCGCTTGGCTGCTTTCAAACGCATGCCTTTCGCATAACTGTCGATGAGGAGCAACTCGGCTGCTTCGGGGCTCAGTTGCCAGGAACGGCTGACGTCATGGCGACCCGGGGGCCGGGCCCGGCCGGTCGCGCGACCGAGGTGTCGCGGACGGCGCAGGTGTCCGTGTCCGCCGGGCACCAGTGCGTGCGGCCGCCCACGAGGTGCAGTTCGAGGTCGGCGTCGCGCATGCCGTGGCGGTCGAGAGCGGCGCGCAGCGCGGTGGGGGCCGGCATGGGCGGCAGGCCGAGGACGCCGATGACGACCACGCCGTTGCGGGCCTCGACCGAGGCGATCTGCCACTTGCCCGCGGAGGCCCACCGTTCGGCGACGGGACGGGCGTTCGCGGCGAGGGCACGGTCCCGGGCGACACTGATCGTGCCGGTGGTGAGGGGCACCGCGATCAGCAGGACGACGGCGGCGACCGCCACGAGGGTGCGCCCGTGGAACTGCCCGACCCGGCGGCCGGAGTCCTCGGCCGCGGCCCGGATGCCGTAGACGAGGAAGACGAGGGTGCCGGTGGCCACGATGGCCGCCACGTTGGTCGCGAACAGCAGCGCCGATTCGCTCGCGTCGTGGTAGCGGCCGACCGTGATCAGCAGCCCGGTCACCGCGAGCGGCGGCACGAGGGAGATGGCGATGGCGACGCCGGGCAGCGTGTCGGAGATGTCGGCACGGACCAGGGCGAACGCGCCGACCGTGCCGGTGGCGAGAGCGGCGAGAAGGTCGATCAGGCGCGGGCTGATCCGGGAGCTGACCTGGCTGTTGGAGGCGAAGCCGTCCGGCGGCGCCGCGATCCAGCCGAGCAGCATGCCGACCGCGACGACGGCGAGGGCCCCGCCGAGCACCAGCAGCGCGCAGCGCACCACCTGGGCGCGGTCGGCGAGGACGAGAGCCAGAGCGCTGCCCAGGATCGGCGTCATCAGCGGAGCGACGATCATCGCGCCGATGACGGTCGCCGTGGAGTCGCCGACCACACCCGCGGCGGCGATGACCGCGGCGAGGGCGAGCAGGCCCCAGAAGCGGGTCGAGGTCGGGCTCGTGAAGTCCCGCTCGATGAACAGCGTGTCGGCCATCCGGCGGACCGTGCCGGCGTCGACAGCGGCCATGCGTCACATCCCTTCGGACGGGGAACGGTGTGTTGTCGCCGGTCAGGGCGTGACCATGGGGAAGTCGCGGTCACCGGGGTCGAGGAGCGCCGAGAACCGTTCCAGCGCGCCGAGGTCACCGTCGGCAACGACCCCGGCCTGCTGGAGGCCCTGCGGCGTGAGGCCGGTCGTGGTGAGCGCCGACAGGCCCGGCACGGTGGCGGTGAGAGCGACGTCGGCGGGGGTCTTCTGCGCGGCGCGGGTGTAGGTGAGGACCCCGTTCTCCAGGGTGAGGCGGTAGTGCGCGCCGGCGTCGGTGAGGTGGACGTCGATGGTGATGTGTTCGCCGAACGCCCGCGGGCCGTCGATCTGGACGGCAAGGGCGTCGAAGAGCATGGCGGGGGAGAGGTGCGCGATGATGTCGGGCGACGCGGTGACGGTGGGCGTGCCGAACCGGCCCTGGCGCAGTTCGGTGCTGCCGGACAGATAGAAGTTGCGCCAGGTTCCGTTCTCGGCGCCGTAGCCGAGCTGTTCGAGGGTGTCGGCGAGCAGCTCGCGGGCGGCGCCGTGGCCGGGGTCGGCGAAGACGACGTGGGAGAGGACTTCGGCCGCCCACCGGTAGTCGCCCTCCTCGAAACTGCCCCGCGCCTTGTCCACGACCGTGTCGGCGCCGCCCATGAACTCCACGTAGCGCCGGCCGGCCTCGGCGGGCGGATGCTGCCACAGGTGGGCGGGGTTGCCGTCGAACCAGCCCAGGTAGCGCTGGTAGATCGCCTTGAGGTTGTGGCTGACCGACCCGTAGTAACCGCGGGCGTGCCAGGCGTTCTCCAGCGCGGGCGGCAGCGGGAGGTGTTCGGCGATCTCGGCTCCGGTCCAGCCCTTGTTGATCAGTCGAAGCGACTGGTCGTGGAGGTAGCCGTACAGGTCGCGCTGCTGCTTGAGGAAGGCCACGACCCTCTCCCGGCCCCAGGTGGGCCAGTGGTGCGAGGCGAAGGCGACGTCGGTGACCTCGCCGAACAGGTCGATGGCCTCGGTCAGCGCGTGGGACCACAGGTGCGGGTCGCGGACCACGGCGCCGCGCAGGGTGAGCAGGTTGTGGAGCGTATGGGTGGCGTCCTCGGCCGTGCACAGGGCGCGCAGATCGGGGAAGTGGATGAGCAGTTCGGCCGGGGCCTCGGTGTCGGGGGCCATCTGGAAGACCATCCGGATCCCGTCCACCGTCTCGGTCTGCCCGGTCTCCGTGACGGTCAGGGTCGGCGGGATCAGCGTGACCGTGCCGGTCGACGTGGTCTGCCCGAGACCGGCGCCCACCGCGCCCCGCGGCCCGCGGGCGAGCGCCGCGCCGTACATGTAGGCGGCGCGCCGCCCCATCGCGGTGCCCGCGTACACGTTCTCCGCGACCGCGTGCTCGGTGAAGCCCTCCGGCGCGATGACCGTGACGCGGCCCGCGTCGACGTCCTCCTGCGTGGTGACGCCCTTGACGCCACCGAAGTGGTCGACGTGCGAGTGGGTGTACAGCACCCCGGTCACCGGCCGCGGACCGCGATGCTCCCGGTACAGCTCCAGCGCCGCGGCGGCGGTCTCCGTCGAGATGAGCGGGTCGATGACGAGGACACCCCTGTCGCCCTCGACGAAGGTCACGTTCGACAGGTCGAGCCCGCGGACCTGGTAGACGCCGTCGACGACCTCGAACAGGCCCTGTTCGGCGACCAGTTGAGCCTGGCGCCACAGGCTCGGGTTCACCGTCTCCGGCGCCTCTCCCCGGAGGAAGGCGTAGGTGTCGTTGTCCCACACGGTGCGCCCGTCCTCACCGCGGACGGCGTTCGGGGCGCGGCGGGCGATGAGCCCGCGGGTCGCGTCCTCGAAGTCCTGCCGGTCGGCGAACGGCAGACGCTCGCGCAAGGCGGCCTGCTGACGGGCGATGGGAGGCTGCACAGCCTTCGATGGAGAGGTCATTTGCCAAGATTCGCACCACAAGTAGCATTTCAGTCTCTACGACGCGATCCGCGCCCGGGGTACGACGCCGGCCGCCTCGGCCGCACCCCCGCGGCCCCCGGCTACTCCTCGGGCT
Organism: Streptomyces sp. NPDC049813; assembly: GCF_044465085.1. Lineage (NCBI taxonomy): Bacteria > Bacillati > Actinomycetota > Actinomycetes > Kitasatosporales > Streptomycetaceae > Streptomyces > Streptomyces sp. NPDC049813. Next base: position 812,802 of record NZ_JBITLI010000001.1, read on the forward strand.
CCCAGGCGATCAGCTGCTCGAACACCCGCTGGTCGCCCTCGGTCCTCAGGTCGCGGAGCGTGCGCCGGCCCCAGACGAAGAGGAGCAGCTGCTCGGCCGTGCCGGTGGCCGAGACGGAGGCGGGCGCCGCGTCGTCGGTGAGGGGCGCGGGCCAGGCGCCGGTGCTGTCCAGCGTGAGGAGCCAGGAGCGGCCTTCGGTGGCGTGGTACTGGACGGTGGCCGCCTCGTGCGGCCAGGCCACGGGGGTGGAGTTGCAGGTGTCGAGGAACTCGGCCACGCCGTCGAGCGCCACGTCCGCGGGCATCGGCCGCACCGCTCCCGCGGCGAGCTGGGCGTCGTACGTGTGCACCAGCACCTCGTGCACCCGGCGCCGGGCCACACCCCAGGCGTTCGCGGGCGAGACGCCGGCGCTCCACCAGGTCCAGCACGCGCGCTCCGGGCCTACCGCGCGGAGCGCACGCAGCAGTAGCTCGTGCGCGTCGGCATACCAGGACAGCAGCGCCTCCGTCCCGCGCGGCACCTCAGCGACCTCCTTGGCGGGCGGGGCCCCGGCCGGGCCCGCGGCGACGATCGCGGCCCACCAGCGCTGGCCCGTACCCAGGTGCCGCACCAGATCGAGCACCGTCCACCCCGGGCAGGAGGGCACCGGGGCGTCGAGGCTCGGCGCAGCGGTCACCGCGCTCCGGAAGGCGGCCGACCGCTCGTCGAGCAGGCGCAACAACGTGGGGAACTCAAGACTGACTGTCACCTCGCCTACCTACCACCCGGGTTGAGCCCTCCGCACCCGCTTTTCCAGGGGCGCGCTCCTGCCGCCAGTGACACACGGCCCCTGCCGCCAGTAACGCACGAGTAACGCCCGCACCCGAAGCTGACCGTCCGCGCTCCCCTGGACACACCGGCAACGGGATGGGGAGGGACGCCAGTTGTGGTGGCCCGTGGTCCAGGGGGAGCGTGTGTCGCGGCGCGGCCCTTGCCCGTCCCGCGCCGGTCACCCGGGCCCCACGCCGCCCTCCCGGACCGTGCCGCCCCTCTCGCCCCCTGATCGTGCCCCGATCCGTGCCTGCCCCCGGCGCTCTCCGACAGCCCCCGATTCACAAGGCCCGCCCCTACGCCCCAGCGTTCAGTAATTCCCCAGTAACGGCCCCTTTCTAGCGTGCGAACTCCATCGAACCGTTCCGGAGGAGTGCCACCCGATGCACCTGCCCCGACCGCCCCGGCGCAGAGCCGCCTCATGGGCGGCGGCCGCGTTCACCGCGACCGCGCTGGCCACCGGCGTCCTGCCCGCCGTCGCCGAACCCTCGCCCACGGCCGACTCTGCGAAGGTCGACTCGGCGCTGCGCAGCGCCGTCGCCGAGGGCGGCGAAGCGCAGTTCTTCGTCGTCCTCAAAGACAGGGCCGACCTGACAGCCGCCAAGAAGCAGCCCACCCACGCGAAGGCCGCGAAGGTCGCCTACGACACGCTGAAGGCCACCGCCGAGGACAGCCAGAAGTCGTTGGCCGCCTTCCTCGACAAGAAGAAGGTCGGCCACAAGAACTACTGGATCGCCAACACGGTCCAGGTCACCGGCGACAAGGCCCTCGTCGACACGCTCGCCCGGCGCCCGGACGTGGCCTCGATCATCAAGCAGCGCTCGTTCAAGGTCGACGACGGCGTCACGACCGACAAGAAGATCAGCACGGCACGGGGAACGGACGCACGGGGAACGGACGCACGGGGAACGGACGCACGGGGAACGGACGCACCGGGGACAGGTTCACCGGGAACGGACTCGTCGGCCGACGGCGACACCACACCCGAGTGGGGCGTCTCCGACATCAAGGCGGACCAGGTCTGGGACCAGTACAAGGACCGCGGCGAGGGCATCGTCATCGCCAACGTCGACACCGGCGTGCAGTACGACCACCCGGACCTGGTGAAGCAGTACCGCGGCAACAACGGCGACGGCTCCTTCACCAACGACTACAACTTCTACGACCCGTCGGGCACCTGCCCCGCCGACGGCACCCCGTGCGACAACCACGGCCACGGCACCCACACCATGGGCACGATGGTCGGCGCGAACGGGACCGGCGTCGCGCCGAACGCGAAGTGGATCGCCGCCAAGGGCTGCGAGAGCGGCGAGTGCTCGGAGGGGAACCTGCTCGCCGCCGGCCAGTGGATCCTCGCGCCGACCGACCACAACGGCCGGAACCCGCGCCCGGACCTCGCCCCGAACATCGTCAACAACTCGTGGGGCCAGAAGGACAGCACCACCCCCTTCTACGAGGACATCATCGACGCCTGGAACTCCGCGGGCATCTTCGAGGCGTTCGCGGCCGGCAACGACGGCGACGGCACCACCTGCTCGACGGCCCACCCGCCGGGCGCCCAGGCCCCCACCTACGCGGTCGGCGCCTACGACGCGGCCGGCAAGATCGCCGACTTCTCCGGCTTCGGGCCCTCACCGGTCGACGGCTCGGCCAAGCCGGACATCGCCGCTCCCGGGGTCGACATCCGCTCCACGTACCCGGGTTCGACGTACGCCACCGAGTCCGGTACGTCGATGGCCACCCCGCACCTCGCGGGCGCGGTCGCCCTGTTGTGGTCGGCGGCACCCTCGCTGATCGGCAACATCGACGAGACCCGCCGCCTCCTCGACGCGGGCGCCCGCGACGTCGACGACACGCACTGCGGCGGCACCGCCGGCGCCAACAACGTCTGGGGCGAGGGCAAGCTCGACATCCTGGCCTCCATCGACAAGGCACCGCACACCGCCGTCGACGTCACCGGCAGGGTCACCGACACCGCCACCGGCGCCCCGCTGCAGAACATCACCGTCAGGGCCACCGGCGCCGACGGCGTGCACACCGTGACCACCGGCCCCCAGGGCACGTACAAGGTGCCGCTGACCGCGGGCACGTACGACTTCGCCTTCAGCGGCTACGGCTACGCGGGCAGGAAGCTCACCGGAGTCGAACTGACCGAGGGCAGCCCGCTGACCCAGGACCTCACGCTCATCCCCCTCGCGCAGCACGCCGTCACCGGCACGGTCCTCGACGTCACCGGCAAACCGCTGCCGAAGGCGACCGTCGAGGTGACCGGCACCCCGCTCGCCAAGGCCACCTCCGGCTCCGCCGGCACGTTCACGCTGCCGAAGGTCGCCGAGGGCACGTACACGCTGAAGGTGACACCCGCCGCGCCCGTCCTGTGCAACGGCGAGTTCACGGCCGAGCTGAAGGTCGACGGCGACGAGACCCGTACCGTCCGGCTCCCGAACCGCACGGACGGCTCGGGCACCTCCTGCGCGCCCGCCAAGTACTCCTGGACGGCGGGCGCCCGCAAGGTCGCGCTGAGCGGCGACGAGGACGCCAAGACGGTGCCGCTGCCCTTCCCGGTCTCCTTCTACGGCGTGACGTACTCCAGTGCTGCGGTCACCACCGACGGCCTGGTCGACTTCCTCTCGCCGCGCATCGGGGACTACGCCAACGAGCCGCTGCCGACGCAGACCCAGCCGAACGGCATCGTCGCCCCGCTCTGGGACGACCTGGTCGTCGACAAGAAGGCCGGCGTGCAGACGGCCACCACCGGCAAGGCGGGCCACCGCACGTTCGCCGTCGTCTGGAACAACGTCGCGTTCGCGGACGGTGGCAGCGGCCGCGCCACCTTCGAGGTCCTCTTCGACGAGGCCACCGGCGCGATCACCTTCCAGTACAAGTCCGTCCCGGGCAATGGCTCCTCCGCCACCGTCGGCGTGGAGAACCAGGCCGGCACCGACGCCCTCCAGTACGCGTACGACCAGGCCGTCCTGAAGGCCGGTTCGGCGATCCGCTTCACGCAGGGAGCCAAGTGATCATGAGAGCCACCTCCTCCCGGCGGGCCCTGACGCTCGCCTCCGCCCTGGTCGCGGCGGGACTGACGCTGACGGCGGCGCCGCACGCGCCGGCCGCCGACGGCTCGACCGACGCGACGACGCTGAGCAGCGGCGAGGCCAAGACCCTCGCCGACCACATGGGCGTCGACGTGTACGGGGACGACAACCCGTACGCGGCCGGGCAGGACGCCGCGGGCACGTCCGACGCGCCCGGTGCGTCGGGTACCTCCGACGCTCCCGGCCAGAAGGCGTCGGCGGACGCGTCCACGGCGGACGCCGCCGCCCCGGTCACCTTCACCGGCACATCGACGCTGGAAGGGGCGCGCGGTGTGGCCGCGACCGTCCCGGCCGGCTCCGACGGCAGCTACTTCACCGTGCACAGCCTGGGCAACGTCCAGCTGCACAAGGCGGACGGCTCCACCGCCTGGGCTCGCACCAACGCCTCGTACTACGCGGACTGGCAGGTCAAGCCGGTGCAGCCGTGGCGGACCGAGCCGTACCCGGCGCGCGTCCTGATGGGCTACAACGCCGTCGCCCCCTTCGCGCCCTACTCGGACCAGGGCTTCGACACCGCCGACCTGACCGGTGACGGCACCAAGGACATCGTCTTCTCGGCGGCCGTCGGCATCTTCGACCCCCGGTCCTTCACCTCGCCCGGCTCGTCGCTCACCTCCGGCACGTTCGTGACGGTCCTCGACGGCAGGACCGGCAGGACGGCGTGGTCCAAGCTGTACTCGTACGCCACCAACGTCAAGGTCGTCGACGGCACCCTGCTCATCGCCGACGCGCCACGCCAGAACCGGTCGGCGCCCGCCGACGAGACGGCCACCCTCACCGGTATCCGCTTCTCCCACGCCGACGGGAAGCTCACCCCCGCCTCGACGTGGACGTACGACACCGGGACGACCGCGGCCGCCGGCTGGGCGGCGCTGGAGTCCGCGGGGGACGGCAAGGTCGCCGCCTCCTGGGACCTGCGCAAGACCGCCACGAACGCCGCACGCGGACGCACCGTCCTCCTCGACACGAGCGACGGCTCGCTCACCTGGCAGTCGGACAGCGCGCTCTACGGCCGCCAGCTGCGTCTTGACGCGTCGCGGCGCCGGATCGTCGCCCTGGAACAGGCGGACACCTCCGACGCGGTGCGGTACGAGATCGCCGCGTACGACCTGGCCGACGGCGGGCGGACCACGCTCGACAGCCGCGTAAACGTCCTGCCCACCGCGCTGACCCTCGGTGACGCGGCCGCGGGCGGCGGCAGCGAGATCGCGGTCAGCGAATCGTCGTACACGGCGTCGTTCTACGTGAACGCCAGCACGATCCGGGTCCTGAACGGCTCGGACGGCTCGACGGTCAAGTGGTCGTACACGACCAAGCGCTCCGCCGACAACGCCGAGGACGGCCCCAGCACCTGGAACCTCGTGACCAAGGGCGGGAAGCTCTACGCCGCCGCACAGGACGACCAGGGCATGGGCACCGCGCTCAACCCGGGCGGCCTGCGCTACGGCTCGCTGACCGCGTTCACCAGCGGCGGCAAGGTCACGTGGCGCCGGCACGGGCTGGACGCCTCTCCGATGTACCAGCAGCTGTACGCGTCCGGCGGCACCGACTACGTCCGCACCGTCGACCAGCAGCAGAACATCCACGACTACAAGCTGGGCAACGGCAAGCAGAAGCGCCTTACACCGTTGCAGGGCGACCTCAACTACGGCAAGGCCGCGGACTTCGACGGCGACGGCAAGCAGGACGTCGTCGTCGGCGGCTCCTCGCACGGCGTGTGGGCGTACTCCGGTACGTCGCTCGCCGGCGGGTCCCCGAAGAAGCTGTGGCAGGCCACGGTCCCCGGCGAGGTGCACAACCTCGCCACCGGCGACGTGAACGGCGACGGCACACCCGATGTCGCCGTGGCCGCCGACAGCGCCACCGCGGTGCTCGACGGCAGGACCGGCAAGGTCCTGACGACCATCGACGGCAAGGGCGCCTACGTCCGCTCGGTCACCGTCGCCGACGTGAACCGCGACGGCAGGGCCGAGATCCTCGTCCCCACCGACGCGCTGCGCGTCTACGACGCGCGCGGCACCCGGCTGTGGTCGTACTCCGCGCCGGCGAGCGCGGGAGACGTGGTCTTCTCCGACACCGTGGTCTCCGGCGGGCAGGTGTACACGCAGTACACCAGCCCGAACGCGCTCCAGGTCGCCGACGCCTCCGTCAACGGCGTCGCCCTCGACGGCAAGGGCGCCGTGCGGTGGACCGCCGACCCGAAGGCCCCAGAACAGGCCGCCGACGGCAAGCTGCACGGCGCGGTCCTCGTCAACGGCGTCTTCGCCTCGCCGCACATCCCCTACGCGGACGGTCACGCGGTCGTGTACACCTGGATCGTCCAGGCGGACCCGACCGTGGCCGGCGACCTCGCCACCGCCTCACCGCGCGTGGTGACCGAGATCCGGGACGGGCGCACCGGTGAGCTGATCCGCCAGTTCCTCAACGGCAGCCCCTGGTCGCACGGCAACTACTTCACCGACGACCAGAACGACGTGCTGTACCAGATGAGCTTCGGCGTGATCAAGGGTTATCCCGGCGAGGGCAAGGAGGACACGTACGCCTCGGTGATCGCGCCGCTGCGCACGGTCGGGTTCGTCCACGGCCCCGGCGGGCGCAGGCTGGTGGCGGGCGGCACCGAGGCGGGGCTCGCCGCCTACGACCCGGCACAGCTGACCAACGGCGGGGTCTTCCAGTCCAGCATCGGCGGCGCGAGCCTCATGGGGGGCCGCAGCTACCTCGCCGCCGACCTCGACGGTGACGGCACCGACGAGATGGTCTCGCTCAACTTCGACCACTTCGGCATGAACCGGATGGCGGAGCTACTGGGCGGCGGCGTCCTCTCCCTGGACAACGGCATCCACCAGATGACGACGTACAAGCTCTCCTGACCGCACCACAGTCCTCACTCGAACCCCCTGGGCGTCCGCGTCCAGGGGGTTCGCTGCACCCGGCCGGGACCCGGCGGGCCTGCTCTGCCGGTGGCGTCGGCGTCGAGGGCCGCCGTGAGGCGGTGGCGGAACGGGCCGGTGAGCTTCTGGTCGATCAGGGCGTTCAGCACGGCGGCCAGGAGCAGGGAGAAGAGCAGCCCGGCGGCGATCGCGGGAAGCAGACCGAGCCGGGGGACCACGCTGAGGACACCGCGGCTGACGGGGATGCCCAGGCTCTGGTGCACCAGGTAGAAGGGGTAGGTCAGGGAGCCCGCGAGGACGAGGATCCGCCACTGCAGGTGGCGGAGCGGGCCCGGGCCCGCGAGAGCGAGCAGGACCAGGAAGCCGGTGAGGGCGGCGGCGCTGACCGCCCAGCTCGCGCCGGTGTGCGCGGCGACACGGTCGTCGAGCACGGTCAGGGTGTAGCACCAGGCGAAACCGGCCAGAAGGTACAGGAGCGCGTTCGGGCCGGAGCGGAATATGAGATACAGCGCGATACCGGTGACGAAGAGTCCGGCGTACTGGCTGAGCAGGATCTCGTCCAGGGCGGCCGAGTTCAGCTGCCGGCCGACCGAGGCCAGGACCAGCCACAGGAAGGCGAAGGCGACGACCCGCCGGTAGGTCAGCCCGATCAGCAGCAGCACGGCCATGAGCAGGTAGAAACGGGCTTCCACCCACAACGTCCACGCTACGCCGTCGGTGAGGTCGAGACCGAGCGGGCTGGGGATCATCGTGAGGTTGCCCAGTGTGGTGCGCAGATCCGTGGGGGCCCCCGACCGGTGCCCGAGCGCCACGGTGACGGTGCCCGCGACGGCGATGATCAGGACGACCGCCCAGTACAGCGGGAAGAGCCGGGAGACGCGGGAGACGGCGAACTGGGCCGGGGTGCGGCCCCAGCAGCTCATGCAGATGACGAAGCCGCTGATCAGGAAGAACGCTTCGACGCCGAGCCAGCCGTAGCCTGCGACCGCGTGAAGCACGGGTGCGGCCTGCGCCAGGTCGTGGGCGCGGCCCCAGAAGTGCGGGGTCGGGGTGCCGACGTAGTGATAGGCGGCGACGGCCCCTGCCGCGACCAGCCGCAGACCGTCGACCGCGGCGAGCCGTCTCCCTCCGGGAGCCGTGGGGATGGTGAGTGGCTGAGCCTTACGGCTCTGCAGGGGCGGGCTGCCGGCGGTCTCGGCGGACATGGGAACTCCTGGGGCGGGACGGCCGGGAACGCCGCCGGGACAAGGGCACGTAGTGAGGGGGCCGCCGTCCGCTGCAACTCGCGGCGACGGGCGCGGCTCGTTGCGCGGGACGCGGCCGGGAGCGCGTGGAAGAGCGCTCAGGCTCCGAGCGCGGTACCGGGCCCGCGGCGGCGCAGACGCAGGGCCAGCGCTGTCACCGCGAGGACTCCGAGGGCCGCGAGGACGTCGCCGGTGTCCGCGTACCCGCTGACGTACAGGGTGGTGACGAACGGTGCGCCGGCTCCGGCGAGCCGGGCTGTGGTGCGGATCCGGGCGCAGGCCCGGCGGCCCGCCAGGGCGATGGCCGCGACGGTGGGGACGCCGAGTCGCCACGGCAAGGACAGTCCGATCCCGGTGGGGTCGATCACGGTGACGGCGGCCACCAGGAGCAACGCCCACAGCACCAGGGCGAACTCGCCCGCTCGGGTGCGGACGCGGGGCGCCGGACGCAGATCGGGCGGGCACAGCAACGGGAGCGCTGCCACCAGGACGGGCGCGACGAGGAAACCGAGGAGCCGCCCGTGCGGATCGGACAGCAACTGCCAGTGGGGGGACAGGAATGCCACCGAAGCGCCCACCGTCCCGGCGACCGAGCACAGGCCGCCCCACGCGCGGCGTCCGGCCAGGGCGGAGACGGCCCCGACCAGGGTCGCGAGGTGACAACCGTTCGTGACGGTCACCAAGGGGCCGACGCCGCCGGCGGCGATGACATACCAGTCGGCGGCGCTGGTGAGGAGGTTGAACGCCGCATAGGCGGCGGTCGCGGCCAGTGCGAACGGGGCGATCGCGGCGAAGAACCGTCCACCCGGGTGCGCCGAGCCGACGCGGAAGCGCAGCCGGAGGGCGTGCGCGGCGACGTCGGCGGACTCCCGCAGGCGCACACGACGCCCCGCGCCCCGGGTCGCCTCGTCATAGTGCTGGGCCATCTCGTCACCGAAGGTGCGGCGGAAGTCCGCCGGGTACAGGTGCAGCAGAACGGGGTTCACGCGGAGGCCGCCTTGCCGAGCGCCCGGCCCGCCGCACGCAGGCGACGGGTGGCCTCGCGTGCCGTCGCGGCGATCCGCTCGGCCTCGGCAGCGAGCGCGGCACGGCCCGGTGGGGTGAGTGCGTAGGTGCGGCGCAGCCTGCTGTCGACGATCTCTTCGCTGTGCACCTCGATCAGCCCCTGGTGCAACAGGCGCTCCAGCGCCCCGTACAGCGTGCCGGTGCGCATCTTCACCCGCCCTCCGGAGATCTCTTCCACTTCGCGGCTGATCGCGTAGCCGTGACGCGGCGCGTCGGCGAGCGCGGTGAGAAGCAACAGGGAGGGTTCCTGCATCGCACGGTCGGTCATGAGACCAGCATACTCCGTTGACCGGCATATGTAGGCGCGGGGTCTATGTGGGCCGGTGCGACCGGTGGCGCCCAGGCAGGGCAGGGGCGCGGTGGCTCCCTGCCCTGCCTGGTGGCGAGGCGGACGCGGCCGACCGGGCCAGGACACACGGCAGGACACACGTCAGGACGCGCAGAAGCCCGACGACGTCAGCTGTAGGAGCGTGTGCCGCTCCCCGTCGGCCGCATGGCGCCGTCGTACACGGTCCGGTAGTCCGGGACGACGACCCGCGTCGACGGCGAGGCCGTTGTCACGGCGGCGCTGAACGCATCCAGGTCCATCGCCGGGTCCCGCACGGGAGCGCCCGTCAGGGGCCGTTCGAAGTTGTCCCAGTGGACGGGCACGACGACGCCGGGGGCGCCGAGCGCCGCCACGAGCCGGGGCACGTAGCGCCAGGTGGCGGTGGAGGCCGGTACGGCGAGCATGGCGAGATCGGGGCGCAGCCCCCGTACCGCCCGCTCGTCGAAGTCGCTGGCTCCCATCAGGAACGCCGTCGGGCCGCCGTCTCCGGCCGTGACCCGGAACGAGAGCGTGTCCCCCTCCGGGAGGTCGGCGACCGTCCTGGGCGCTCTGCGCGGCGGGGCGTTGAGCGTGCCGGGGGCGAAGTACCGGTGCTTCTTGTCGCGGCTGTGCAGCGCCGGTACGACCTCCACGACGATCCCGTCAAAGTCCAGCACCTCACCGCCCTTGACTACGATGATCTGTTCCGCCGCGACGCCGAGGGCTCGGAGCAGGTGGTACGTCGTCTCGGTCCCGACGACGCGCGCGCCGGTGGTCCTCGCGATGTGCGGCACGTCGTTGAGGTGGTCCCAGTGGGAGTGGGTGACGAGGACGAGTTCGGGGTGGCCGATGTGCGCGTCCACGACCTCGGGGAGGGTGTGCAGCCGGGTGCGGGGATCGAAGCGGCCGTCGTACAGGCCCGTGCTGTAGCGGGTGAGGTACGGATCGACGAGGACGGTCCGCCCGCCTGTGTCGATGCGCCAGCCGGCGGTACCGAGCCACTTGAAGGACGTGCCGCGCGGAGGTGATCCGCTGACCGCGTGCCCGTGGGTCGCCGCGGCGGCGGCCGTCGTGCCCGGCGTCGTGGCCGGGATCAGCGGCACGGCCGCGCCGAGAGCGGCGCCGCGCAGCACCGTACGCCGGTCCAGCCTGCGAGCGACGGACTCGACGGGTCCGACGGGTGCGACGGACTCAGCAGCTTGGCGGGAGTGGTGTCGTTCGGGCTTCATGGCGCCAGGAGAACAGCACGTCAACTGCCGTGTCCAAGACGGAGATCCGCCGCTATCGATACGAGAACTCGTATGGACCCTGGTCGCATGCCCTGCCGTAGCCACGCGGGGCCCGGCAGAACCGCTGGATGAGACCGTTCGCACGCGGCCGTGGGCGCCCGGCGACTGCGGGGCGAGGGCAAGTGCGCTTTACTGACCGCACATTGATCAACACATGGGGGGACACCATGCAGCGTCGGCATGCCCAACGCACAGCCTTTCTCACCTTCCTGGCAGGGACGCTGGCAGCAGCTCTGCTTGCCTGCTCCGCCCCGCACGACACCAGCGACGACACGGGCGCACACACTCCGGCCCGCGCCTCGGCCGCCTCGGAGTCCGCGGACAGCCGGCAGGACGCGGCCCCCATGGCGACCACCGTCCCTACGGTGTCAGCCGTCCCGTCGCCCGGGCCGGAACGGGTCCGCGACGCCTTCGCCGGCCTGCAAGCCACGCTGGATGACACCTGCACACCACAGGCGGGGGACTGCGCGTACTTCCTGGGGCGGGTGCACGAGGAACTGGTGGGCCTCGAAGCGGCGATGAAGGCCGACCCGAAGGGGCCGGGCCACTTTCCCGAGCCCCTCCGCTGGATCGCCGCACTGCGCACCACCCTCGACGGGGACAGCTCGACGGAGAACCTCGAAGCACACCGCACCCAACTGCTCGGCGTCCGCGACCGGATCAACGTGTGGATGCAGGACCACCCGGAGGACTACCGCTGAGCGGGCCGGAAGGCGCCACCGCCTGCCGTGTCCGTCGTGCCGGGACCGCGTCCCCCGGCCCCGAGAATCCCCGCACCGAAAGACTCCCCATGAAGCCACGACGAAGATCGACCCGAGCCGCACTCCTCTCCCTGCTGACGGCCGTAGGCGTGGTGGTGCTGGGCGCCTGCGGGACCCAGCAGGCACCCGGCGACACCGCCGCGCCGGCCACCACCGCACGCTGGACCTCCGTGGCCCCCATCCGCGTGACCGCCGCACGACTCGCCGAGGACGAGCGCACCTTGAGCGTCGACGCCGACGTGCCGGACGGCCCGCGCCCGTGCGTACGCGACCTCCGAGCGAAGGTGACCGGCACCTCGCAGAGCACGGTGTGGGTGCAGGTCACCTTCCTGTCGCCGGCGGACGACCGCAACGACCGCAGCTCCGGCTGCACCCGCACGGCCAAGGCCACCGCGACCGTGCGGCTGCCCCGTCCGCTCGGGCGGCGGGACGTCAGCGTCGACAGTTTCACCACCTTCACCCCCGACGGCGCCCACGCCCCCGACCTGCGCCTGTGCGGTGAGGCCGGCTGCCACCCGGCCCCCACCGGCTGCACCGCCGCCTCCTACGACCAGGCCGTCCTCGCGCTCGACGTGCCCCGCCACACCTCGCGCGGCCGCGAACACTGCGACGGCACATGGCTGGTCCTCGACACCTCCTCGCCCATGGGACCCGCCTGCCCCGAAGGCACCGCTCCCGGGTGCGGCGCGGCCCACCGCGACCGCTGGTTCCTCCACGCCGGCAGGACCGGGTGGGAGCCGATCACCCGTGGCACCAGGGCGGGTTGCACCGATGTGCACCGGGCCGAACCCGACTTCCCCACGGCGCTGTGCGCCGGGCTTGCTCCGCTCACCTGAGGCCCGCTGCCCAGGACCACTTCCGCGTCCACCCCCGGAAAGGGTGACCGGGGTGTGAGTGCCGGGTGTGCGTGGGCTACCGTCGCAGCAGTGCTTCGGCAGGCAGGCACAGCGCAACCCCACCCCCCCCAGGGTGGAGGTGGGACCACACCGCACGAGCGGTGGGGTCCCTGGTTTGCGCGTGCCCCCTCTGACCGGCGGACGAAAGGCCGTGGCGATGCACCCCTCCGAACCGCGCCCCCAGCATCCCCAGAGCTCCCACCCCCGGCCTTCCGTTCCGTCCGCGCGCCGGGAGCGCCGCGGCGAGCGGCACGGACCCGAGGCGGAGGGCGTGGTGCCCGCGTGGTCGGCCGAGGAACTGCTGCGGATCGAGGCCGGCTCGCTCCAGGAACAACTGGTCAGCCTCACCAAGCAGATGAAGGCCCGCACCCGGGTAGCTCTCGCGCAAGGACTGCTCATGGGCCGCTACGGGCTCGACAGTCCGGAACAGGCCTTCACCCTGCTGCGCCAGACCTCGCAGCGCTTCAACATCAAGCTGCACCAGATCGCCGCCGCGCTGACCACCACCCCGGGACCGGCCGCACCCGTCGGCTCCGGCCCGTGGTTCCCCGGCCGCCCGGCACTCTCCCCGCCCGCACTGTCCGGCCTCAAGGCAGGCGGTCTGGACCCCCGCAACCAGGGGGAGGTCCTGGGCACCGCCATGACCCGCGTGATGGAGGTGGCCGGCGCTCCCTGGGGCAACGCGCAACTCGCCGAGGCGGGGGTGCTGCGGCTGGAGAAGTCCCGCGGGCACTCGCAGGAGTTCGTCGACTACTTCGCCTTCGTCGAGGACGGTACGTCCTGCTCGCGCGCGGCGGAGGCCGCCCGCCAGGTCACCGTGCGCGACATCACGACGACGGCGGTCTTCGACGACGAGACCCGGCAGGTCATCCTCGCCTCCGGCAGCCGCGCCACCCACAGCCTTCCGCTCGTCGGCCGCGACGGCGTGGTGCGCGGCGTCATCTCCACCCACCACCCCGACCCGCTGCCGAACGGCCTCGACCAGCACCGGCTCGCCGAGCTGGAACGCATCCAGCACCTCGTCGGCGGCTGGCTGCAATGGCACGCCGAGACGGTCGTCCTGGACGCGCTGGAACACCTCCACCGGCACGCCGGCCTCTCCGCACCCTGAACCACCGCTCCCCGCGGGACCGGAACCACCCCTCCCGATAGTCATACGACGCATTGACCCCCTGCCGCCGAGGCGGTTGCATGCTGGTGGCCCTCCGGAGGGGAACCGGGAACAGGGCCGCCGCCCAGGGGGGAAAACATGCCGAGAAACATCCGCGAGGTCCGCCGTACCAGACGGGTGCGGGCCGCGGTGAGCGCCACCGCCGTGGTCTGCGCGCTCACCGCGGCCCTGCCCACGACCGCCGCCGCGAAGTCAGGGGCCGCGGCGAGCGGGGGAGCCGGGATCGAGCGCATCAGCGTCGCGACCAGCGGGACCCAGGGAGACGGCGACTCCACCGGCGCCACGATCACCGCCGACGGCCGGCGCGTCGCCTTCCTGTCGGCGGCGACGAACCTGACCTCCGACACCCCGAGTGCGGCGGCGAAGGTGTTCGTCCGCGATCAGCGGGCCGGCCGGACGACGCGGATGAGCAGCGTCGCCGCGCCGCTCGCACCCCCGGTGATCAGTGGCGACGGCGAATACGTCGCCTTCTACGGCCTGATCCAGCGGTACACCCACGTCTTCCTCTCGAAGGTGAGCCTGGGCGCCACGATCGGCACCAACTGCCTGGCCCTGCACTGCACCCAGCCCACGCTCAGCACGGACGGCCGCTACCTCGCCCGGGTCGCGTCGTCCGTCACAGCGCCGCAGTGGCAGCGCGTCGAGCGGTACGACCGGCAGACCGACACCACCCAGACCGTCTTCACGTTCGACCACCTCGCCACGGCCCGGCCGTCCCTCAGCGGCGACGGCCGCTTCGTCGCCTACCAGAACGGTCAGACACAGGACGTCTACGTCTGGGACCAGACCGACGACACCTCCACCGGCCCGATCGAGGGCCCCGCCGAGGCGGCCTCGCTCGTCCAGATCAGCAAGGACGGCAAGAAGGTCGTCTACCTCTCCGGTTCCGACACCTACGTCTACGACGAGGTCGCGGAGACCGCGCAGCTGGTGCCGGACGCGCGGGGCGTGGCCATCGACCCGACCGGCCGTTACCTGCTCTACGCCCCGCCTGGCACGAGCGGGCCCGCGTCGCTCACGCTGCGCGACCTCCAGACGGGCACCGACGAGACCGTCTCGGACCGGCCCGCCACCGCCGGCACCGACGCGGTGAGCGCGTACGGGCGCGACGTGGTCTTCTCCTCGGCGGCCACCGACCTCGTACCGGACGACACCAACGGCAAGGCGGACGTCTTCGTACGCCGCTTCTACTGACGCGACCGCCCCGGCCGGGTGCCACCTCTCCTACCGAGCCGGCGGGCCGGGCCTGCGGCCCCTGGCGGCACCGCGACGACCCGCCCGGGCACGGGCCCGGCCCCCGTCGCCCGTGCCCTGTCTGCTGGTGCGGACGGGGCACGGGCCGTGTAGAGAGGAAGCATGTCGCAAGAGCTCGGCGGACCCGGTCGGCCGACGCGTGCGGGCGGGGCCATGGTCGCGATCCCGGTCGCGTGGATCGTCGTGGTGTCCGTGATCGACTTTCTTGCGCCGCCCCACATCCATCTGGGCCCGCTGCTCGTCGCCGCCCCTGCCATCACACCCTCGCTCGGCGGCCCGCGGACGGTGGGCCTGGTCGCCGCACTGGCGGTCGCCGCGCAGACCGTGATCGGGCTGCTGCGCGACCCCGACACACTCCTGTCGGCCAACCACCAGGCGCAGATAGCCGCCTTGGTGGTCGTCGGCATCAGCCTGGTCCTCTTCTGCGTCGTGCGGGAGCGCCGCGCCAAGGAACTGGAACAGGTCCGGTACGTTTCCGAGGCCGCCCAGCGGGTGGTCCTGCCGCCCCTGCCCAGGCGGCTCGGCCCGCTGCGCACCGCCGTCATGTACCTCGCGGCCGAGGCGGAGGCCCAGATCGGCGGCGACCTCTACGGAGCCGCGCGCACCGCCTCCGGCACCCGGGTCATCGTCGGCGACGTACGCGGCAAGGGCATGACGGCCGTCAGCGACGCGGCGCTGCTGCTCGCGGCGTTCCGGGTCGCGGCGCACCGGCAGGCGCCCCTGGAGGAGCTGGTGGCCTACCTCGACCGGAGCGTGCGCTGGGAGGTGGCCGAGCCGGGGGAGACGGGCCGCTTCGACGAAACGTTCATCACCGCCACCGTCCTGGAGATCCCCGACCAGGACAGCCAGGTCCGCATGGTCTCCTGCGGGCATCCGCCGCCGGTCGTGCTGCGCGGGGGCCGGCCGCGGACGATGAGCGCCCGCCGCTCCGCCCCGCCGCTGGGCCTCGGCGAACTGACCGACCCGCGCTACGACGTCGAGAGCTTCCCGTTCGAGCCCGGCGACCTCCTGCTGCTCTACACGGACGGGGTCACCGAGGCCCGTGGCCCCGGCGGCGGCTTCTACCCGCTGATCGAGCGCATCACCGGCTGGACGGAGACCAGCTGCGACGCGTTCCTCGGCCGCTTCCGGCGCGACCTGCTGAGCCACGTCGACGGACACCTGGACGACGACGCCGTCATGATCGCCCTGGAACGCCCCGCCCTTCCCTGAGTCTTTGTCCACCGCACCGGCACCCCCAGCGCACCCAGCAGAGAGGCACGACAAAAGATGAAGCACACCGCACGCACCCTGCGGGACCTACAGGTCTCCCCCCTCGGCCTCGGCTGCATGGGCATGTCCGCCTTCTACGGGACCGCCGACGAGGCCGAAGGCATCAGGACCATCCAGCGCGCCCGCGAACTGGGCGTGACCTTCCTGGACACCGCCCAGATCTACGGACCCCTCACGAACGAGTCGCTGGTCGGCCGCGCGGTGCGGAGTCAGCGCGACGCGTACGTCATCGCCACGAAGTTCAACCTGCGCATGGACGACGCCGTCCCCGGCGACCCCAGCACGGTCGGGCGGCAGGACGGTTCACCGGAGCACGTCCGCAGCTCGATCGAGGGCTCCCTCACCCGGCTCGGCACCGACTACGTGGACCTGTACTACCAGCACCGCATCGACCCCCAGGTGCCGGTCGAGGAGACCGTCGGGGCGCTGGCGGAGCTGGTCGCGGCGGGGAAGGTGCGCCACATCGGCCTCAGCGAAGCCGGCGCGGAGACGATCCGCCGCGCCCACGCCGAGCACCCGATCACCGCGGTGCAGTCGGAGTACTCGCTGTGGAGCCGGGACCCCGAGGCCGAGGTCCTGCCCACCTGCCGGGAGCTGGGCATCGGCTTCGTGCCGTACTCCCCGCTCGGCCGCGGCTTCCTCGCGGGCAGGTTCTCCTCCCCGGAGGAACTCGACGAGGGCGACTTCCGGCGCACCGGCCCGCGCTTCACCGGGGACAACCTCCAGGCGAACCTCCGGCTCGCCCAGAAGGTGAAGGAGATCGCCTCCGAGAAGGGCGTCACGCCCGCGCAGCTCGCCATCGCGTGGGTGCTGGCACAGGGCGAGGACCTGGTGCCGATCCCGGGCA
The DNA here is from genome assembly GCF_044465085.1 of Streptomyces sp. NPDC049813. Taxonomy (NCBI): domain Bacteria; kingdom Bacillati; phylum Actinomycetota; class Actinomycetes; order Kitasatosporales; family Streptomycetaceae; genus Streptomyces; species Streptomyces sp. NPDC049813. The sequence goes on from NZ_JBITLI010000001.1 coordinate 829,707, forward strand.
CCAAGCGCCGGACCTACCTCGAACAGAACGTCGGCGCGCTGGACGTCGAGCTCTCCGCGGACGATCTCGCACGCATCGACGCCGAGGTCCCCGAGGCCGCCGGTGAGCGCTACGACCAGCGGGGCATGTCCACCGTGAACAAGTGACGGCACATCGAGGGACGGTCTGACCGCCGTGGCCGGGGGCGGATGTGGCGCGCCTGACGGTCGCCGGTCGACGCGAGGGCGGTGAGCACGGCCGGGGAGCGCTGCGCAGGCGCCGGCCGACGCGGCGGTGGGGAACGCTCCTCAGGCGCCGATCCACGCGACGGCGGTGAGCGCTCCCAGGGCCGCGCCCACGACCGTCTGCAGCACGGTGTGGTACCGCAGCGCCACGCGGGACCAGCACACCGCCGCGGTCACGGCGTACCCCAGGAGCCACCACGGGCTGTGCACGACGGCGAGCAGGGTGACCACGGCGGACGCGACGGCCGAGTCGACGGAGACCTTCCAGGCGGCGTTGACGCCCAGGAGGACGACGGTCATCACCCACAGGGCGATCATCGCCCTGACGATGTCCGAGGGGGCGTGCCCGGCCGTCATCAGCAGGGTGCCGGTGCCGATGGACGCCAGGATGACCAGGAAGATGGGCGCCCGCTTCGTCCGGTCCACGACATGGCGGTCGCCCCACGTGCCGCGTCTGCGTTCGAACTCGATGTAGGCGGCGGGCACGAGCCCCGCGCAGAGCGCGCCGAGCAGGCCCCACGCCATCCCGGCGACCCCGCCCGCGGCGGCCCCGATCGCCAGCATCCCGGCGACGAGGGCGTTGCGAGGTTGCAGTACGTCGGTGACGGTCCGGGCCACGGCGCTGCCGGGCGCGGCAGGGGCGGCAGGTGCGGGGCGTGCGAGGGGCGGGGTCATGACTGTCCTTCGTCGGTCGCGCGGGCCGTGCGCCTCCACGTCGGGACGCACGCGGCAGGGGTCAGGCCGAGGCGTGCCGCGGCGGGGCCCCGGCGACGGTGAGCAGATCCACCACGAAGACCAGCGCGGAGCCCGCCGGGATCAACGGCGAGGGCGACTGCTTGCCGTACCCGAGCCGGGCCGGGACGACGATCTCGCGCCGGCCGCCGGCCTTCATCCCCCGGATGCCGCGGTCCAGGCCCTTGACCGCCTTGCCGCCGCCCACGGCGAACTTGAACGGCCGGTCCTCCTCCCAGGAGGAGTCGAACTCCTTCCCGGAGGCGAACGTGACCCCGACGTAGTGCACCCGCACGACCCTGCCGGGCTGCGCCTCTGGCCCGTCGCCGACGGTCAGGTCCCTGATCGCCAGCTCGGTGGGGACCGCCCCCTGCGGGACCTCGATCACGGGCTTCGTCGGTTCGCTCATCAGGGTCCCCTCGCTCACGGCCGGGAACCTGGGGCCGGCCCGTCCGGACGCACGGACGTTCCATGCGGTGGGCGACCACGGTACCGGCACGGCTGACCACTCCGACCGCCCTGCCCGTGTCCGGGGCGGCCCGCCACGGACCGGACAGCCATCAGGGCGACCAGGGCGCGTCCGCCGGACGAGCGACGGGTCGGAGGGCAAGGATGGCGGGGACGATCTCGAAGCCTTTCCGTAGAGGGGTGCGGTCCATGCCTGACACAAGCCTTGGGGAGGTCGACGGTGCGACGAAACCGGCTGCGGCACACTGGCCGGGCTTCGACACCGGCTTCCCCGCGCGTATCGACCCGTTGGTCCGTTCCACGGCCGGACAGCGGCTGCACGGCGAGCTGAACCAGCTGTTCAAGAAGAGCGACGGGGCGGCGCTGCCGGTCGGCCGGCCCGCCGTCCTCGGCCCTGGCCAGCGGGAACGGCTGACCGAATTCGTGGCGGCGTACCACCGCATGGTCGAGACGATCGTCGCGGCCTGGCGGACGGACCGCCGGCTGCGCGAGACGCTGTCGATGCCCGACGCGCTCACCGCGGACCTGGCGGCCGGCGCGCACCCGCACGACACCCGGGTGCACCTCGCGCGCCTCGACGTGCTGCCGCAGGACGACGGCACGGTCAAGGTGCTGGAGACGAACGCGAACTGCCCCGGGCTCCTGCAGTTCTCCGGCGTCGCCGCGCGCGCCTGGCGCCGCTTCCTGGACGCCCACGGCCACCGGCCGCCCGAGCCGCTCCCCGCCGAGCGGGAGCTGTGGATGGCGCAGTGGTTCCTGCGCGTCGCCGAGGCGGAGACGGGGCAGCGTCCCGCCTTCGTCCCGCTGCTACGGGAGGAGGGCGGCAACCGCTGGGAACTCGACCTCCTACGGGACTGCTTCCTCGCCCTGGGCGTGGAGTCGCGGGAAGCCGACCTGCGCGAGCTCGAACAAGGGCCGCGGGGCGTGCTCCTCGACGGCCGTCCGGTGCGGCACGCCTATCTGAAGTTCGGGATCCAGGAGTTCTGCCGGGTGCGCTCCCAGGTGGAGCCGTTCGTCCGGGCCGTGCGCGAGGGGGACCTGTTCGTGCAGAACCGGCAGCTGGGCCGGTGGGTGGGCGACAACAAACTCTGCCTCGCGGTCCTGTCGGACCCCCGGTTCGGCGGCCTGTTCACCGAGCGGGACCGCGCCCTGGTCGCGCCCGCGATCCCCTGGTCCCGCAACATCGCGCACTGCCCGCCCGAGACGATCGACCGCATCCGCCGCAACCCGCGCGACCACGTCCTCAAACGCCCCCTGGACACGCGCGGCCGGGGCGTCGTGATCGGCCGCGAGAGCGACGGCCGGGCCCAGTGGAAGGCGGCGGTCGGCCTCGCCTGCCGGGAGGGCTGGCTGGTGCAGGAGTACTGCCCCACGCCGCAGATCGACTCCGGCGACGGCGCGGGACCCGTCCGGCACGACCTGGCCCTCGGCGCGATCAACGGCGAGCTGTCCGCCGTCTTCATGCGCACGAGCACCCAGTACCGGGTGAACGTGGCACGGACCGGATGCCTGCACCCCGTCTTCGCCTGAGACGAGGCGCCCCCAGCCCGGAGGCTCCTGTACGCCGATGTCCGGCGGGGCCTGCCGGCGGCGGCCTCAATGCTGTGGCGGCGGCGCGACGGCAGGCCGCCCCGGCCCGCCGTCCACGCGGTGGTTGGCGCGCGGTCCGGTGAAGGGCCAGGTGGCCACGGAGCGGTAGCGGATCGGCCCCGGCCCGCGTCCGAAGTTGCTCGCCACCAGGTGGAGGCCGTCCGGCTGCCAGTCGCGCCCGGTGAAACCGGCGAGGCCCGCGGCGACGTCGACCACGGAGCCCGGATCGTCGCGGCGGGCCCGGGCGAGCGTCAGATGAGGCCGCAGGGCCCGGTCCTCGAACGGCACCCCCTGCTCGCGCACGGCCGCCCGTACGTCCGCGCCCAGCCGGTGCAGCCCCGCCAGGTCACCGGCGACCCCGCTCCACAGCACCCGCTCGTCGAAGTGCCCGCCACCCCGCAGGGCGAGCGTGAGCGGGGGCCGGCCCGCGGCGAGCGCGGCCAGCGGCGGACTCAGCAGCGGCACGGTCGCGGCGGGCAGCTCGCCGAGGAAGAGCAAGGTGATGTGCCAGTCCTCGATCCGGTTCCACCGCATCCGCGGGAAGGCGTCGTACGCGGGCCGGAGCGCCCGGGACAGTTCGTCCTTGGCGTCGTCGGGCGGGGCCAGGGCGACGAAGACCCGGACGGTGTCGGCGGGGCGGGGCCCGGAGTCCGCTGCGGCGGAGGCGTTGCTGGGTGGCACGGGATACTTCGTACCGCACTCGGACGTCCCTTGGCGAGGGAGGCCCCCCGTCGGGGCCGGCCCCGGGGGAGGAGCGGGCGGATCACAAGGGTTCGTCGTGGAGCAGGGTGCGGACCGCGGCCTCAAGTGTCAGGGCCGGGTGGTATAGGTCCAGGAGGCCCGCGACGCGCAGGACTTTGCGGATGATGGGGCGGGGGCAGACCACCGCCAGGCGCCCGTCGCGTTCGTGGACGCGCTGTCGGATGTGGTTCAGCACCCGCAGTCCGGAGGCGTCGAAGAAGGTGGCGGAACCGAGGTCCACCACGACGCGGGGTGCGGATCCCTGGATGGCTGCGGCTAGGCGCGGCGTGATCTGCAGGGCGGCGGCGATGTCGATGTCGCCGTGCAGGGAGAGGATCGTGCAGCCGTGGCTCCGGTGGACATGGAGGCGGCCGACGGATACGAGAGCGGTCTCGGAAGGCATGGCGACACCACCGTGGCATCGGGGGTGCCCGCTTCGGTCGCGAAACGGGCGGACGGCAAAAAGGCCGCACCACCGGGGACTTGGGCGATGCCGTGCGGCGACACTACGTCCGTCCGGATCATCCCGGTACAGATAAACGATTCTGCGGCTCCGACGTTCCTCCGTTGGGTGGATTGTCCCAAGGAGCGGTGGACAACGGGCCGCCGACCCGAACCGCCCCTCCGCGCGGCTCCTCCGCGACGCCCCACCGGCCCCATTCACCCCCTCTTCTCCAGAACGGACCGTTTCATGGACAGGGTCCGGGTATGCCCCGAGACTGTGCGCATGTTTCAACAGGGAGCGGACCGCAATCCGTACGCGCACGTGCTCGCCGCCGATCTCACGCGGACCGCGGCGGCACTCCAGCAGCAGTTTCCCGGGCTGACCATCGAGAGCCGGCTCGGGGCGGCGGACGACCTCTTCTGGACCACACACATACGGCACGGGGCCCTGCCGCTGTCGGTCGTCGACCTCCTCACCACCCTGCTCGGGTTCCTCGGCGCCGAGCAACGCGCGGGCATCACCGTGCAGTTCCTGAGCGACGGCATCATCGCCGACGGTCTGCCCGGTGCCGGGCGGAGCAAAGGCGTACGGCTCATGATCGGCGGCAAGGTGCCGCTGTCCACGAGCGACAAGCTCAACCGGCCGTTCTCCCTCAACCAGGTCTACCGGCTCGGCGCGACAGGGCTCGAGCTGTACCTGGAGTCCGTCGTCGCGCCGCAGCACGGGCGGCAGTACACCCAGCTGCTGCTCACGCACGCGCAGGACATCGGCGTCACCAGATTCGCACTGCTCGCCTCCATGATCGGCGGAAGCCAGGAGGGCGTCTTCGCCTGGGCCAGGTACGGGTTCGTCCCCGAGCCGGACTCGTGGGATGCCATGCGGCGCTCGGGCCTCGCGGTGCTGGCCGGCGACCCGGAGGACCTGCGCGCCCACAACGCGGAGCTGCGGGACATCCTGCTCGACCCCTCGCCGAAGGCGCTGCGGCGGCTCGTCCACCGTTCCTGGGAGTGGCAGGGCGCCACGGTCCACCTCCTGAACCGGGTGCTCGTCGCCGAGCTGAACTGGAAGGGCGAGCTGGACCTCTCCGACCAGGCAGGGTGCCGCTGGCTCCACACCTATGCGCGGCTGCCCAGGGCGGCGGACGCCCTGGACCAGTTCACCGCGCTGCTGCCGACCCCGTCCCCACACCTCGCCCCGCCCGCGGAACTCCCGGCGCAACCGGACACCGCCGCCGACTCCGAGGAGGACGCCAACCCCTTCGGACTCGACGAGGACCAAGAAGTCTCCCTCCTGATCGAGAACGTCCGGACCGGTGACGCCACCCTGGCGGAGATCGAGGCGGAGTACGGGGAGAAGCGGCCGGAGGTCGTGACGAAGGTACGTGCGGGTCTGGACAAGTAAGGAAGCGAGGACGCGAGGCGTGCGCTGGGGCGTCGGCGCCGGCGTGGGGGAGTGGGGCGCGGGGGAGGGGGCGCGCACCACTCCTTAGCGTCGCTCAACATGGCTTTACGGATCGGGCGTTGATCGCTCCGATCCTCGCCTGGAAGCGTGGCGACCCGTTGGTTCCTCTCCGCCTCAGTCGTCCTCTTCCCAGGAGTCCTGTCGTGCCCACACTTGAGCAAGTGACCTTTGCCGGAAGCGCGGGAAAGCTCGTCGGCCACCTCTTCCTGCCCGACGCCCGTGCGACCGGTCCGGTGGCGGGTGTCGTGGTCGCCGGTACCTGGACCTCCGTGAAGGAGCAGATGGCCGACCGGTACGCCGAGGAGCTGGCCCAGCGCGGTTTCGCCGCCCTGGCCTTCGACTTCACCGGATACGGCGAGTCCGAGGGCCTGCCGCGCGACTACGAGTCCCCGCAGCTGAAGACCCGTGACCTGCGCGGGGCGGTCGACTTCCTCACGGCCCATCCCTCGGTGGCGGAGCGGGAGGTGGGGCTGCTGGGGGTGTGCGCCGGAGCGATGTACGTGAGCGCGGCGGCCGCCGAGGACCCCCGGGTGCGCTCCCTCGCCCTGGTGGCACCTTGGCTGCACGACCGCCGTATCTGCGAGGAGAACTACGGTGGCCCGGACGGCGTCGCGGCGAAGATGGCCGCAGCGGACGCGGCCCGGCGCCGGTACGAGGAGACCGGGGAGGTCGCCTACGTGCCCGTCGTCAGCGGCAGCGACCCGGACGCCGCGATGCCCTTCGACATCGACTTCTACCTCGATCCCGAGCGCGGCGGAATCCCCGGCTGGCCCAATCGGTACGCCGTCATGGCCTGGTCCGCATGGCTGGACCTCGACGCCATCGCCCTCGCTCCCCAGGTGACGGCCCCCACCCTGCTGGTGCACAGCGAGGACGCGGCGATCCCGGACGGCGCCCGCCGCTTCCACGCCGCGCTGGCCGGGCCGGGTGAATTCCTGTGGACCGACGGGGTCCAGTTCGACTTCTACGACCAGGCGCGACAGGTGGGCCTCGCGGCCGACGCGGCGTCCGAACACTTCGCCCGCACGCTCTGAACGCCCCCGCGACCCGGCCTGGTACTCCACCAGGACACGTACGCCACCAAGACACCTACGGCGCGAAGACTCGCGCGGTACCGACAGAAAGCTCCTAGCCATGTCCCAGCAGTCCCCGGTACACGACCCGCTCGACCCTGCGCACACTTCCCATGGTTCACCGAAGACGGCCGTGGCGGCCGGGAAGGTGCGACCTGTGGAAACGCCTGAGTCCGTCGTCACCAAACATCTGGTCGCCGAAGTGTGCACCCGGATGGCCGTGCACGCGGACCGCCGGGAGTGGGAGCTGCTGGGCGGCCTGTTCGCCGACAAGGTACTGCTCGACTACACGAGCCTCGCCGGGGGCGAGCCGGTCGAGCTGTCCCCGCGGCAGATCGTCGACGCCTGGTCCACGACGCTCGGCGGTTACGACGCCACCCAGCACCTGATCACCAACCAGCTCGTGGACCTCGACGGGGACCGTGCCGTCTGCACGGCCGCCTTCCAGGCCACGCACCGTCTCGCCACTCCGGCCGGCGCACCGTTGTGGACCCTCGGTGGTTCCTACCGCTGGGAGCTGACCCGGACCGGTGGACGGTGGCTCATCGACACCGTCGTCATGACCGCGCTCTGGGGCGACGGCAACCAGGAGCTGGCCGGGCGGGCGGCCGACCGCTCGTGACCACCGCCCGTTCCGTGTCGTCCGCCGTCGCGCCGCCGGGACCGGTGCGGGGCGGACCGCGTCTGGTACTGCTGGCCGCGCTGCTGGGCTTCTTCCTGATCTCCCTGGACGCCCTGATCGTCACGGTCGCGCTCCCCGACATCGGCCGCGGTCTCGGCGGCGGGATGTCCGGCCTGCAATGGGTGGTGGACGGCTACACACTGATGTTCGCCGCGCTGATGCTCTCGGCGGGAGCGCTCTGCGACCGGATCGGCGCGCGCCGCGCGTTCGGCGGCGGGCTGGTGCTCTTCGCGCTGGCCTCGATGGCGTGCGGATCGGCGCCCGGGCTCGCCGTACTGGTGGCGGCACGCCTGGTGCAGGGCGCCGCGGCCGCCGTGATGATGCCGGCGTCGCTGGCGCTGGTCCGGCAGAACTACCCCGACCGGGCCGAACGGGCGCGGGCGATCGCGGTCTGGACCGTCGGCGGCGCCGTCGCGGTCGCGGCCGGTCCCGTGGTGGGCGGCGCCCTCACCGCCTCGGCGGGCTGGCGGTGGATCTTCTTCGTCAACCTGCCGGCCGCCCTGCTTGCCCTGGCCCTGCTCGCCCGCGTCCCGCGCTCGCCGCGGCTGCCGGCCCGGCTGGACGGGACCGGTCAGGTGACGGCCGTGCTGGCCCTGGGCGGGCTGACGTACGGCGTGATCGAGGGCGGCGCGGAGGGCTTCGGCCGGCCGATGGTCCTGGGGTCGCTGCTCGTGGCTGTGGCGGCGGCCGTCACGTTCCTCTTCGCGCAGGCCAGGGGGGACCGCCCGATGCTCCCGCTGCTCCTGTTCCGTACGCGGGTGGTGGCGGTGTCCCTGGTCGTCGGCTTCATGCTCAACGCCGCCTACTACGGCGGGGTGTTCGTCTTCAGCCTGTATCTGCAGCAGGAGCGGGGGCAGTCGGCGTTGCAGGCGGGCGTGCTGTTCATTCCGATGACGGCTCTGGTCGCCGTGGTGAACCTGGCCTCGGCACGGCTGGCGGCCAGGTTCGGGCCGCGGGTGCCGCTGATCGCGGGTCAACTAGTGGGGGTAGTCGGGCTGTTGACGCTGCTCACGGTCGGCGGCGGGACGGACGTACGGGTGGTGGCGGTGCTGATGGTCCCGGTGGGCCTCGGTGGCGCGTTGGCGGTGCCGGCGCTGACCGCGATGCTGCTGGACGTCGTACCGGCGGACCGGGCGGGGACGGCCGGCGCCGTCCTCAACACCGCGCGGCAGGTGGGCGGGGCCATCGCGGTGGCCGTGTACGGGGCGCTGCTGGCGGGCGCCGGCACGTTCCTGGCCGGGATGCGCTGGAGCGTGCTGGTTGCGGCGGCCGGGCTGCTGGCGACGGCGGCGGCGACGCTGACGCTGCCCCGGCCCGGCGGCCGGACCCAGGACGGCGGGGCCCCGGGCGGTCCGGCCGCGCAGGCCGATGCGGCGTGACGGCGGCGGTGGTCGCGCCGGGCGGGCCGGCGCGTGCCGCGCTTCGCGAGCACGGGCTCACGCGCTCGTCCCGGCCGACCGGGGAGCGACGTCGGCGATCGTGCGGATGAGGGCCTGCACCCCGGGCGGCACGTCCGCCGCGCGCCACATCAACGCGTACTCGACGGGCGGCGCGTCGCTGAAGGGGACGTACGCGATGTCCTCGCGGTGGTGGTACTGCGCTGCCCGCAGCGCGGCCACCGTAGCGCCCCGGCCCGCGCCCACCAGGGACAGCGCCCCTTCCCAGTCGGACGCCGCCGGCCCCTGCGGGATCGGCCGGCCTTCAGGTGTGAGCCGCGGAAAGTGTGCCGCACGCCAGGCGGGGGACACGTGCGCGACCGTGACCAGGGGAATAAGGGCGAGGTCCTCCAGCGTCACGGTCTCCCGCCCGGCGAGTGGGTGTGCGGCGGGGACCAGGAGGGCGCGCCGTTCGCTGAACAGGACCGGGCCCACCGCGACGCCGGGCTCGTCGACGGCTGGTTCCGCGATGATGAGGTCGGCCTCGTGGTTCAGCAACCGCGTCACCATGGCGTGGTAGGTGGCGTTCTGCAGTTCCACCCGGGCTCTCGGGTACCGGTCCGCGAACGTGTCCGCGGCCCGCACGAGCAGGTTCCCGCACCAGGGCGCGGTGAAGCCGGCCCGTACGACGCCGCTGATCTCCTCGAACGCCGCCTGCGCGTCCGCCACGGCCTGTTGGATCCGCCGGTACGCGGGCGAGAGGTCGTCGCGGAGTTGCCGGCCGACCGGTGAGAGGATGACCCGGCGGCTGCTGCGTTCGAACAACAAGCCTCCTACCCGCCGCTCCACCGCCTTGATCGTCTGGCTGACGCGACCGGGCGACACATGGAGACGCTTCGCGGTCCGCGCGAAGTGCAACTCCTCGGCCAGCGTCAGAAACGTCTCGATCTCATGCCGCTCCAGCATGCTCCCCCTCCGCCCCCAGGGCCGCAGCCCGCGCGTCGACGCGGCCTCGGTTCTGGCCGTCGCCGTCCGCGCGGGCCCGACCCTAGGCGGCGTCCGGTACACCGGTCCAGCAGCGCCCGTCCCGCGGCCGGGTGGAGCATGTCGAGGACACATTCTTCAGGGTTGGGGGACCGGGGTACAGGCCTGGGTGCCGCGTGCCGCGCTGCGGTAGGCGGAGATCCCGAAGGCCAGCAACCAGTAGCTCAGGACGGCCCCCATCGAGGCGGTGGTGCCCCAGCCGTTCGCGGCGTAGAAATGCGCGGGGTCGTTGCCGAAGAACAGGGACGGTACGAAGGCCAGATTGACCCCCGCCAGCGCGAGCGCCGAACGGCCGGTCCAGGCCGGTAGCAGCCGCGTACGGGAGACGGTGTGGCCCAGCACGGCCAGGAAGAGGGCGAGCAGGAGGCGGCCGATCGATCCGTAGAGGATGTAGGTGCCGCTGACCGTCACGGTCGGATCGACCGGCTGGTCCGCCGCGATCACCGCGCCCGCTTCGAGGCCGCTGGAGACCAGGGTGACGGTCGCGTAGACGAGCCCGGCGGCGAAGGCCATTGTGCCGGCCCACTCGTACGCGGGGACGGCCCGCTTGACCAGTTCGCGGAAGGCGGTCGCGAACACCAGCAGACCGGCCAGCGCGACGACGCCGATCAGTAGTCTGGCCAGGACGTTCGCGTCCGGTGGCGGGCCGGAGTAGACGAAGTACAGCGGTACTTCGACGATGAGGGCGACGGCGGTGGCGATCCCGGCGAGGCCGGTCAGGCGCCGGGCGGTGGGCTCGTGCACGGTGTCCTCCTCTGGACGGTGGGGACGGCCGATCCGACCGCCCGTCCCCGATGACACGCATCCTGTCGCGCGGGAAGCCGCGGGTCGCTGGGGCAGGACACCCACTGACGGTGGTCCCGACACCACCGGGGGAACGTGCACCCAACCCCCCTCTCGTGCCGGCCGCCGATGCCACCATCGAGGCCACACCTGATCGTCCGTCGGCCGTCCGTCCCCGCGGATGCGGCGGCAGACGGAGACACCGAAGCGGAGGAACATGCACTCCGGACACCCGGTCGACGCGGCCACCGATGGCGACGTACGCGGGCGGCTGCGCCACGTGTACTGGTTGGGCGGCGGAAGCGGCGCAGGCAAGTCGACGACCGCCCGCCGGCTCGCCGAGCGCCACGGATGGCGGCTCTACGCGACCGACGACGCGATGCACGATCACGCGCGGCGGGCCACCCCTGAGGAAGCACCCCACCTGCACGCGTTCACGGCCATGGACATGGACGAACGGTGGGTGGAGCGGACACCCAAGGTCATGTACGAGACGTTCCACTGGTTCCGCGGGGAGGGCTTCGGGCTGATCGTCGAGGACCTGCTGCGTCTGCCGCCGGAGACGTGCGTCCTGGTAGAGGGCTTCCGACTGCTGCCCCACCTCGTGGCCCCCCTCCTCACGACCCCGCGACAGGCCGTCTGGCTGCTCCCCACCCCCGACTTCCGCGAGGCCGCGTTCCAAAGCCGCGCGACACCGGGGGAGGGCTTCCTGCACCGGACCAGCGACCCCGCCACGGCCGCACACAACTTGGCCGTACGCGACGCCCTCTTCACCCAGCACATCGAGCAGGAGACCGACCGCCTGCACCTCCCGGCGCTCCGTGTCGACGCCACCCTGACCGAGGACGCGCTGACGGAGCGGGTGAGCGACGTGTTCGGTCTGTGAGCCCGCGCAGGCGGCGACGGGGCGCGGTCGCATGGGCCAGAGACGTCTACAGCTGTATACTTGTTTTGGTGAGGTCGCGATCCACGGCCCCAGGACAAGAAGGTCCGAGAGAAGGACGAGGAACATGAATCTCAATCTGACCGGGAGGCGCGCGCTCGTCACGGGTTCCAATGCCGGGCTCGGCGAGGCCACCGTGAAGCTGCTGGCGGCCGAAGGGGCGTCGGTCGTGGTGCACGGGCGGGACGAGGACCGTACGGAGAAGGTCGTGCGCGAGATCCGCGAGGCGGGCGGGATCGCCACCGCGGTGCTCGGTGACCTGTCCGACGACACGGCCGCCGCCGATGTCGCCCGGGCCGCCACCGCCGACGGGCCGCTCGACATCCTCGTGAACAACGCGGGTTTCTACCGGCACCTCTCCTGGGCCGAGGCCACCCCCGACGAGTGGCGCGACACCTACAACGTCAACGTCGTCTCCGGCGTGCGCATGATCCAGCACCTGGTGCCCGCGATGCGCGAACGCGGCTGGGGCCGGGTCATCACCATCGGTGGCGGACTCGCCTCCCAGCCGATGAACACCCACCCGCAGTACAACGCCACCCTCGCCGCGCGGCACAATCTCGCGGTGTCGCTGGCGCGTGACCTCAAGGGCACCGGGGTCACCTCGAACGTGGTCTCGCCCGGCGCGATCCTCGTCGAGGCCACCAAGGAACTCGTCACCCAGATCGGACCGGCCCGCGGCTGGGGCGACACCTGGGAGGAGATCCGGCCCAACGCCGTCGACGCCCTCATCCCCAACGACCAGGAGCGGTTCGGCGAACCCGGGGAGATCGCGGGCGCGGTGGCCTACCTCTGCAGCGACTACGCGCAGTACGTCAGTGGCGCCACGATCCGCGTGGACGGCGGGCTCATCCGGTCCGCGTTCTGAGGGCGGGGCCATGACCGGGCCTTGCGCGCGCCGGCCCCGCTCCGCCCCCGGTCAGGCGGAGTCCGGCGCCGTCGGCTCCTCGCCTGTCACGGGTGCCAGCATGTCCGCAAGGAGGGCGGCCAGGGTCTCGTTGTCCACGGCGTGGAGCGCGGCGGTGCCCACGACCGTGCGCAGCAACCACGTCCCCGCGACGAGCGCCAGCCCGAGCTGGGCCCGGACCTCGGGTTCGGGCCCGTCCAGCAACCCCGCGAACCGGCCCCCGACGTGCGCCTCGATACCCCGGCGCAGGACGTCGACCGCGTCGGGGTCCGGCGCCGAGCGCAGCATCAGCAGGAACGGGTCGAGCTGCTCGGCGCCGGGCGCGGTCCGTTCGGCGAGGGTGGTCGCGATGGCGTCCGCAAGACCCTGGCGTTCGTCGCCGACCACCGTGGAGGGCGCGAAGGCCCGGTCGACGGCCTGCGCGAACAGGAGCTCCTTCGAGCCGAAGTAGCGGTTGATCATCATCGCGGTCACCCCCGCGCGTTCGGCGATCTGCCGGACCCCGGCCTTCGCGTATCCGTGTGCGGTGAACTCCACCACGGCAGCGGCGAGGATCGCCTCCCGGGTCGCGGCGCCGTCCCGCTTGCGGGCAGGCTGGGCAGCACTCATGCGCAGGAGCATACGTGGAGCTGCGCGGCGGGCCCGCGTGTGAGGGGTCCGGCGGGCCGGTGCGCGTCCGCCTCCGCCTGCACCGGCCTCGCGCCGAGGCCTGCACCGGCCTCGCGCCGACGGCCTCCGCGTGCGCCCGCCCCACGTGCTCCCACCGATCAGTCCTCCAGCGGTCGCCAGCCCGGGCCGGAACCATCGCGCCGCACCCGCCCGAAGACCACGTCGGCGAAGTGCGCGCCGAAACCGATGGTGTCCGGCTCCGCCAGCTCGGCGATGAGCCGTCGGCGGTGGTCGGCGGAGTGGACGGGGTCGTGGTCGACGACCGCGGACCATGCGGGGTGGTCGACCTGAAGAGGGGAGTGCAGCGCGTCGCCGAAGGCGATCAGCCGCTGCCCGCCCGCCGTGATGACGTACTCCGCGTGCCCGGCCGTGTGTCCGGCGCTGATCCGGACCCGTACGCCGGGGAACACCTCATCGCCGTCGCTCACCGTGCGTACGTACGGGGCGAGACCGGCGATCTCGTCGGCCATGCCCTGGGCCGCCAGCTGCTCTCGCTGGGCCCACTCGGGCCCGGAAACGAGGTGGTCGGCGTGGGCGAACGCGGGACGGTCGCTGCCCGGGGCGGTGCGCCAGGCCCAGCCGAGGTGGTCGGGGTGCAGATGCGTGATCGCCAGCAGTTCGATGTCCTGCGGGCGGCGGCCCAGGTCGGCGAGGTTGTCGAGGAGCGCGCCGCCGTGGATGACGCCGCGCGGAGTGCCCGGGTCGGGAGGCAGCGTCTGCGCGCCGAACCCCGCGTCGATCAGCAGGGCGCGCTCGCCCTTCTCCACGAGCAGGGCGCCGATGCTCGCCACGAGTTGACCCGTCTCGTCCAGGTACTCGGGGTGCCGGTTCCAGATCACGTCGGTGGACGCCGGGAGCCAGCCGCGCGGCGGCAGCCGGACGTCCCCGTCCGGAACGAAGGTCACCTTGGTGTCGCCCAGCCGTACCGAGCGCGGACGCCCGGGCCGCCGCAGCCGCTCGTCCTGGTCCACCACGGAGTACGTCGTCATGGCCGCTCTCCCCCATACGTGTCGGGTCGCCGCCGGGGCTCCGGCGGCGACCCCTCCACCGTAAGGTTCCAGCTAGAAATATTCAAGCTCTAATTATTAGTGCTTGATGGACTTGCTAGAGTGGCGCCCATGACGACATCTCCGGAGCCCCAGGCCGTAGCCGAGCGGGAGCTGTGCGGTCTGGTCAACGGACTCGCGCAGCAGATCGCCGATCACGTGCGCGCCCGGGCCGTCGCGCTCGGCCTCACCGCGGCCCAGGCCACCGCGCTGCGGGAGATGACCGGGCCGATGACGATGCGCGAACTCTCCGAGCGCATGAGCTGCGAGCCCTCCAACACCACGTTCATCGTCGACAAGTTGGAGAAGCGGGGGCTGGTCGAGCGCCGCGCGCATCCCACCGACCGCCGCGCCAAGCACCTCGTCCTCAACGCCGAGGGCACGGCCCTGCGCGAGCGGCTCCTCGACCTCCTCACTCAGGACTCGCCGCTGGCCGGCCTCTCGGCCGACCAGCAGCGCACCTTGCAGAGCCTGTTGGAGCAGGCCATCGTCCGGGCGTGAATCCGGTATCGCCGGCCGGCGTACTGACGCCGGCGTGATCGCGTTCCCCCCCCCCGTGACCCCGGGTCCGGCGTGGCCGGCGCCCGGCGCCGCACGGGGTCAGCCGACGCCGAGCCCGGCCAGCGTCTCGGCGGCGGCCACCGCCATCGCCCGCGCGCCCGCGTCCGACGGGTGGAAGCCGTCGCCGCTGTCGTGGGCGGGGGCGAGGTGTGCCGGCCGGTCCGGGTCCGCGAGGGCGGCGGCGAAGTCGATGACGGGGTAGTCCCGTTGGGCGGCGAGCGTCTTGTTCACGGTGGTGCGCAGGTGCTCGGAGACCGGCTCCTGGAACACTGGGAGTTCCCCCGCGCCGAACGGCGGAACGGTGCCCAGGACCGGCTGGACGCCCCGGTCGCGGGCCTGCGCCGCCAGGGTGAGCAGGCTCCCCGCCAGGTCCTGCGGGGCCGGCTGTTCGTCGCCGTACACGGACGGCAGCGCGATGTCGTTGGTGCCGCCGAGGATGGTCACGTGGGTCGCCTCGGGCACCGCGTCCAGGACCCTGGCGAACCGCTCCACCATCGGCACGCCGTACCCCTCGACGCGCACCCGGTTCGCCCCCAGCCCCGCGTTGAGCACGACCGCCCCCGTGCCCGCGAGCGCGCGCCGCAGATGGTCCGGGTAGCGCGCCTCGCCGTCGACCGTCGTGCCGTCGCCGCGGGTGATGGAGTCGCCGAACGCCACCACGACCGTGCGCGGCCGCTCGTCGTCCACGAGCACCTGGGTGAGCCAGTACAGCGACGTGAACTCCACGTCACCGGCCGAACCGGTGCGCTGCGCCGAGTGCAGGTATGTGGGAGCGGGCGCCCCGTCCGCGACACGCGCCGTCACGACGAGGTCGTCCCCCTCCTCGACCGGCAGCCCGATCTCCGCGCTCGTCTCGACTGCTCCGGAGGGGATCTCCCACCGCCCGAGCCGCCGTTCGCCTTGAGCGCTGCTGACCGTCAATTCCTCCAGGATCAGCGGGCGTTCACCGTACGCGTTGCTGAACACGAGCCGTAGCGCCCGCCCGCCACGCGCGAGCCGCACCGTCTGCCGCACGCTCTGCCCCGACAGGTCCAGCGGGACCGGCAGGAACGGCAGCCGTGCGTCGGGGGCCGCGAGGGCGGCGAAGTGGGCGGTGGTCCAGGTCGGCTGTGTCATGGCGGATCCCCCAGAAGAGTGTGATGTGCGCGCTCTACGACAATCGCGGTCTATGACAATGGCGAGGGCGCGGTAATTCCCGGGCCTGGCGGAGGATCGCCGGCGGGGCGCCGTGTCCCCTTGACTTGGAGTCCGCTCCAATTCGTAGCGTGCAGGCATGAGCACTGCACAGCACAAGATCGGTTCGGGTTTCGGCGCCGACAGCACCGCCGACGAGGTCCTCGACGGCACCGACCTCTCCGGCAAGCTCGCGATCGTCACCGGCGGCTACTCGGGCATCGGCCTGGAGACCACCCGCTCCCTGGCCCGCGCCGGGGCGCGGGTGGTGGTACCGGCGCGGCGCCCGGAGCCGGCCCGTGAGGCGCTGGACGGCATCGACGGCGTGGAGACGGACGAGCTGGACCTCGGGGACCTGGAGAGTGTGCGGGCCTTCGCCGACCGGTTCCTCGCGTCCGGCCGCGCCGTCGACCTCGTCATCGACAGCGCGGGCATCATGGCCTGCCCCCTGACGCGGGTCGGCCCCGGCTGGGAGGCCCAGTTCGCGACCAACCACCTCGGGCACTTCGCCCTCGTCAACCGGTTGTGGCCGGCGATCGCGGCGGGCGGGGCGCGCGTCGTCTCCGTCTCCTCCACCGGCCACCACGCGTCCGGCATCCGCTGGGACGACGTCCACTGGCGCACCGGCTACGACAAGTGGCAGGCGTACGGCCAGGCGAAGACGGCGAACGTGCTGTTCGCCGTCGAACTCGACCGTCTCGGCCGGGAGCACGGCGTACGCGCCTTCGCGGCGCACCCGGGCGGCATCCTCACGCCCCTCCAGCGGCACCTGCCGAAGGAGGAGATGATCGACCGGGGGTGGATCGACGAGACCGGCAGGATCCTGCACCCCGAGAACTTCAAGTCCACGCAGCAGGGTGCGGCCACGCAGGTGTGGGCCGCGACGTCACCGCAGTTGGACGGGGCCGGCGGGGTGTATCTGGAGGACTGCGACGTCGCGGAGCTCGCGCCCGAGGACGGCCCGCGGACCGGCGTGATGCCGTACGCGATCGACCCGGAGGAGGCCAGGCGCCTGTGGGCGCTGTCCGCTGAGCTGACCGGGGTGAATGCCTTCGCCTGACCGGCGGGGGAGCGGGGGCGGCGGGGTCGCGGGACCCCGCTGCGGCCCTGGCGACGGCCCCCGCGCGGTCCCGGCACCGGTCACGGGACCCGGTCGAGCCGGGCCGTCCGCTCTACAGCCCGCTGCTGGGCAGGGTGAGGATCTCGGCCCCGTCGTCGGTGATGGCGATGGTGTGTTCGCTGTGGGCGGTGCGGCAGCCCGTCGCGCTGCGCAGCGTCCAGCCGTCGGCGTCGGTGACGAGTTCGGCGGTGTCGGCCATGACCCAGGGTTCCAGGGCGAGCAGCAGCCCGGGGCGCAGCTTGTACCCGCGGCCCGGCCGGCCGGTGTTCGCGACGTGCGGGTCCTGGTGCATGGTCGAGCCGATGCCGTGGCCCCCGAAGTCGGTGTTGATCGGGTAACCCGCTTCGCCGAGGACCGTGCCGATGGCGTGGGAGAGGTCGCCGATCCGCGCTCCGGGCCTGGCGGCGGCGATGCCGGCGGCCAGCGCCCGTTCGGTCGTCTCGATCATCGCGACGCTCTCCGCGGGCCTGGCCCGGCCGACGAGGAAGCTGATCGCGGAGTCCGCGGCCACTCCGCCCCGGGAGACGGCGAGGTCGAGGGTGAGCAGGTCCCCGTCGGCCAAGGCGTAGTCGTGGGGCCGTCCGTGCAGTACGCCGTCGTTGACCGCCGTGCAGATGTAGTGGCCGAACGGCCCGCGCCCGAAGGAGGGCGCGTAGTCGACGTAGCAGGACTGAGCCTGCGCGTCGGTGATCATTTCCTTGGTCCACCGGTCGATGTCCAGCAGGTTCGTGCCGACCGTGCAGCGCTGCCTCAGCGTGTGCAGGATGTCGCCGACCAGGGTGCCGGTGTCCCTGGCCCGCTCGAGCCGCGTGGAGTTCAGGATCTCGATCATGAGGGCCTCTCAAGTGCGTCCAATAACAATACCGGTCTAACTGTACCGGTATTAGAATGGGGTGCCGCTCAGGACGGTACGACGGCGCGGGCCGGCGCGGAGCAGGTCAGGCCGGTACGAAGGCGTCCTGGGGGACCGCGTCCAGAATGAACCCGTTGTCGAAACGGACGCGCACCGTCACGCGGGGCCCCTGCTCCTGGAAGGCAGCCCAGGCGGGTTCGAGCGCGTCGACCTTGTCCACGAGCTGCTTCCTGCTCTCCGGGGGCATGCCGTCCCCGTAGGAGTCGAGGAGCGACTTGAGCCGTTCGTACTCGCGGACGTCGGCGCTGTCGCGCACGTGCTCGACGACCTCGTCCACGACGCCCTCGGTGCCGGCGGCGAGGGAGAGGATGGGGCCGGCCACCCCTGTGTCCTCGGCCGGGCCGGTCAGGCGGAGGTCGGCGGCCAGCTTGACGCGCCGGCCTTCCTGCAGAGTCATCGTCTCTCCCTGTTCCGAGCGGTCGCCGTCGCCGTCGCGGTCGCCGTCGCCGTGGCTTTCGGCTTCTGGGTGTCGGCGTCGGCGGCGCTGTCGAGCGGTCGGTGCCGTGGTTTCCTCCCCGACCCATGATCGCGCCTTCCGTGCCGCGGCGTCGGGCCGGGCTACCCGGTCCGGTCCCAGTCGTGCCGCAGCAGCTCGTACTCGACCTCGCCCTGCTCGGACCCGGCGATCGCCTCCGGCCAGTGCCCGTGGAAACTGCGGAGAAACGACAGTCCTGCCTTCTCCATCACGCGCCGGGACCGCGTGTTCACCGCCATCGTGTTGGCGGTGACCCGCTCCACCCCGAGGCGCGTGAAGCCCAGCCGGACCAGTGCCCGGGCCCCTTCCGTGGCGTAGCCCCTGCCCCAGGCCGCGCGGTTCAGCCGGTAGCCGAGTTCGACCACGGCGGGGCTGTGCTCGTCCAGGGGACGGAGTTCGAACCAGCCGAGAAAGGTGCCGGTGGCCGTCTCCTCGGCCGCCCAGTAACCGGGAGCGCCCAGGGCCGGACAGACGTGGCGGAGCCGGGGCAGCGTCCGGGTCCGGACGGTATCGCGGTCGGCCGGGAGGCCGCCGTTGATGAAGCGCATGACGGCGGGGTCGTTGTCGAGCGCGAACAGGGAGTCTGCGTCGCTCTCGGCGACGGGACGCAGCGTGAGGCGTGCGGTTTCCAGAGGGGCGTACATGCCGCGATCATCACGACTGGCGGTCGCGCCCGCCACCGAGTTGTCGGCGGGGCGGCGGTGTGCGGCCGGCTCCCGGACGACCGACCGCCATGCGCCGCATCAGTTGCATCAGTTACAGAGTCCGCTGCACGGCCCCAGCCACAGCGGACCGCAGCCGTAGTCGGTCCAGTTGCACGAGCCGTAACAGACGGAGTCACAGCTACCGGTTCCCGCGCACTGCGAGTTGCAGTCCACGGCCAGGGCGCCCCGGTCGCTCCGGGACGCCGCGGACGGGGCGTCCTCGGGGCCCAGCTCCATGAGGAGGGCCCGCGCCCCGCTCGCGCCGAACGCCGCCACCGCGGCCGCCCGCAGCCTTTCGAGGTCGTCACCGGGCCGGCGTCCCACGATGATGCGCGGAGCCAGCCGTGTCGCGTCGTCCAGGACAGCGGACTGTTCGGCCGAAAGGCCGGGATGCCTCTTCCGGTGGTCGGCGAAGTGGGCCACCCACAGGTCGCCGCGGGCCGCCGGGGACAGGGCGCCGTAGATGGCACGCCGGTAGTCGGCGGGCGCGGAGACGAACTCGGCGTAGGCGGTGGGCAGCCGGCCGGCATGGGCCCGCACCCACCGGGTCGCCCTGCTGCTCCTGGCCCGGGTCACGGCCTGGGCGGGCGAGGTGGCCAGACCGCCCGTGACCAGGAACGTGCCGAGGGCCAGGCCCGGCACGGCCCGGAGCAGCCCGCGCCGGCTCGGCGGCCGCAACGCGCGGAGGTCGCCGAGCGCCCGCACCACCCGCAACGAGTCGGACGGCCCCAACAGCCGGGCCAGGCGCACGGAGAGCGCGGTCCCGGTCCAGGCCCGCACCCGGTCGCCGTCGACCGCCAGCAGTGTCGGCGCCCATGCGGCGCCTGCACCCAGGGCTCGCGCGCGCAGGTCACGGACGCGCGGCTCGGTGAGTGCGGCGGTGTTCAGCGTGCCGTCGACGGATCCACGGACCCGTTCCACCACGTCCTCGCAGAAACGGCAGTCGGCGTCGAAGGCCAGCAGCCACTCGGTCACGAGCATCTCCCCACGTTCTTGTGACGAACCGTGCGACGGGCCGCCCGCGGCGCGCTCCACATGCCGGACCGTGGTGCTCCCGCCGCGGGTCGGCCCTCGTGTGCTGCTTCAGGTCTATCCCTGGTCGGTGGCCCGGTATGCGTCGTCGGCCGGGTGTTGCGCAAGATTTGACCGTCACGGACGCACCGCGAGGCCGGCTGGAGCCCGGCCTCGCCCCGGCCCGGACCCGGCCAAGCCCCGGCCCGGACCCGGCCAAGCCCCGGCCCGGACCCGGTCCTGACCTGGCCCGGAGCCCCGAAGTACGCTCTGCCCGGTGGAACTTCGTCCGCCGAAGCCACCCGCCCCGGCACCGAAAGGCCCGCAATGACCCAGCCGCCCGCCACCCCGCCCACCGTCGAACGGATCGACGCCCGCCACCGTTACGCGATCCAGGTCGACGGCAGCACCGCCGGTTTCACCGCGTACCGCGACCGGGGCGACCGGCGTGTCTTCTTCCACACCGAGATCGACGAGGCCTACGCCGGACAGGGCCTCGCCTCCGTCCTCGTACGGGAGGCCCTGGACGACGTACGCCGCGCGGGGCTGCGCGCCGTGCCGGTCTGCCCGTACGTGGCGAAGTTCCTGAAGAAGCACGAGGAGTACGCCGACGTCACCGACCCGGTGACCCCCGAGATCCTGGAGTGGCTGGACGGACAGCTCAAGCGCTGACGCCGCGTCCCGGCCGGGCCCGGCGTCACCGCTGGTCGCGGTCCGGCTCCTGCGCTGCGGCATGCGGCCCGGGCCCCGACCCGGCCCCACAATCCGAACCGGCGCCGGTCGCCGTATCCGGGCCCGTATCCGCATTCGCGTCCGCATCCGCAGGCATGGGCCCGCCCGGCCCCGGCTCCTCGCCCAGCCCGAACACGCTCTCCCGCAGCGCGTGGATCACCCCGTCGAGCTCGGCCACGCCGTGCATCAGCCTCCGGTGCGCGGGCCCCTCACCGATCATCGCCGCCGTGCTGTGCAGGTCGAGACCGGCCTCGAAGATCTTCCGGATCACGCTCTCGCGCAGACCGGCGGCGATCCGGTCCCGCTCCCGGGCGAGGGAGAGGTCGCGCACCTCGGCCTGGAGCGTCGCGTTCGCCACCAACGACGCCCGGACGCGGTCCCGCAACCCGTGCGCGGCCACCGCGATGAGCAGGCTGAGGGCGCTCCAGAGCACCACGCGCCGGCCGATCACGGTGCCGGGCGTGGCCTGCGCGGCGGAGGTGACCGCCTGGACGGCGACCACCGCCACCACCACGCAGGCCGACTCCCACCTCCGGTGGAACAGCACGGACCAGATCAGCGGTACGAGCAGGACGAGCCCCACGCCGCTCACCGCGCCGGACGCCAGGATCAGCTCCATGACGGACGCGGTGTGGAGCAGCGGGACGAGGACGGGCGTCCAGGCGGGCAGCGCGGACCACGGCAGCAGCACCGCGCCGCCGCACAGGAACAGGAGCGCGACACTGACCGCGTACGCCGGCCAGGACTCCAGGGCCGCCTCCGGCATCAGGACGCTGATCGCGGCCACCACGGAGACCAGACCGAACGGGACGGCCCGCAACGCCAGACCCGGCTGCCGGAACTGCCAGCCCACACCGGAACCGTCGGTGTCGACCAGCGCCTGCCAGGGATCGGCCGGTGACTTCACGGCGACACCCCCCGTCGGACCGGAGCGCTCGAAGACCCCACCGGAGGGCATGGGCGACCGTGCGCATCATATCGACGCGGGCCGGGGCGCCGCAGCGAAGTCGGCGTCGAATCCGCCTCCGGGAGTGACCTCGGCGGCGACCGCCCGGGTCACGTCCCCCGGCGTCGTCGCAGCAGAGCGCGGCACGGCCGCGTCACGGCACCCGCGCCACCCCGACGTAGAACCCGCTCAACTCCGCACGAGGCGCGGGCGAATCCTTGTACCACTTGGTCGCGGTGACCAGACCCGGCCGGACGAACTCCAGCCCCTCGAAGAACGGTTCGATCTCGGCCCGCGTCCGCATCCGCAGCGGGATCTCCCCCTTGCGGTAGGTGCTGGTCACCGAGGACACGAGGTGCGGGTGCTCGTCGGTGGTGCCGTGCGAGAACATGAGGTAGCTGCCCGACGGCAGCGCGTCGAGAAGCGTCCGGGTCAGGCCGTACGGGTCCTCGTCATCGGTGATGAAGTGCATCAGCGCGATCATCGACAGGGCGACGGGGCGGCTGAAGTCCAGGAAGGTCCGGGCGTGTTCGAGGATCGCGGCGGGGTCGCGGACATCCGCCTCGACGTAGTCGGTGGCCCCTTCCGGCGTGCTGACGAGCAGCGCCTGCGCGTGCCGCAGCACGATGGGGTCGTTGTCGGCGTACGCGACCCGGGCCGTCGGCAGGATGCGCTGGACGATCTGGTGCAGGTTCGGTTCGGTCGGGATCCCGGTGCCGACGTCGAGGAACTGGTCGATGCCGCTCCCGGCCAGCCAGGCCGCGGCGCGGTGCATGAAGGCGCGGTTGCGCATGGCGTTGAGCCGCGCCTCCGGCGGCAGCTTCTCCGCCACTTCCTGGTCGACGACGTAGTTGTCCTTCCCGCCCAACAGCCAGTCGTAGACGCGTGCCGGATGCGGCCTGCTCGTGTCGATGCGGCCTGCGGAGGGCTGTGCCGTCATGCCTGACTCCAGCGTGCGTCTCGGGGACCGTAGAGGACGCGGCGATTATGTCATTGGCCAGAGCGTCGCCCGGCGTCGCCCGGCCACGTCATCTCGCCGCTTCCCAGCGGGCGTTGAGGCACGGACCACGCCGGGACGTCCGGCGACCGCTGGGCCTCACGCACACCTGCGCGCCGGAGGCCGTCCGCAGATCGCTCCGGGTCCGGGCGCGTACGTCCGTCTCGTTCGGCGGCGCCGAGCAGCTGTTGAGCGACGGCGTCTCAAGCGGCTTCCTCGTGACGGCGGCGGTCCGGGACCGGCTTCTTGCGGCGGCTCCCGTGCCCGTGCCCGGCGACGAGCCGGAGATGTCGTACGCGGTGGCGGCCGGCGGACGGTCGCCCTTCCCCGCTCAGGCGGTCCTCGATCCGGTCCATGCAGGCCAACAGCATCCCCATGACCGGGAGCAGTAGCAGAGCGACTATCAGCATCGGCGGCGTCCTCCCCGCAGCGTCCCTGATCGCCTGCCCCTCGTTCCGGGCTTCATCGGCCGGGCGATGTGGAGATCCCGCAACGTACCGGTTCGGACCGCTTCACACCCTCGGCGCCGCTGGCCCGCAACTCACCTCGGCGTACGTGCCGTTGTCACTCGTCGGGGGGACGTTTCGCCCCCGGACGCCGGGACATGTGGGGAGCAGACAGAGCGGAGAGGAAAGGGTCGGACCATGAACGACAGAGCCCCCATCACCGATGTCACCGCAGGACACGGCACGCAGGTGCTCCCCGCGGCCGCGGACCCCGCGAGCCCGCACCTCGCGCCCGTGGACCTCGTCGGCTACAAGGTCGAGGCGAGCGACGGCTCGGCCGGCACGGTCGACGCCCACACCGAGGAGGTCGGCCCGCACCATCTGGTGGTCGACATGGGCGGCCCGCTGCTGAGCAAGAAGGTGCTGCTGCCGCGGTGGGCCGTGGCACGGGTGGACGAGAGCGAGCGGACGCTCCGGGCGGCCTGCGCCCGGGACCTGATCAAGGCGGCCCCGCGCTTCGACCCGGACATGCGCGTCAGCGACCCCGGTTACCGCATGCGCATCGACGAGCACTACCGCGCGGAGCCCGGTCACTGACCGGCTCCGGAACGCGTCCCGGGCCCGCCGTCGGCGGGCCGCGGCAGCCGGGTGGCCTCCCCGGGTTCGGTGTCGGCCGGATGGGGCACGCGGGGGAGGCGGCCGGACGGCACAGCGGACATGCCGACGGTGACGCGCGGCCGCAGGATGGCCGACAGAGAGACAGGAGGCAGCGATGAACATGGTGAAGATCGCCTACAAGCCGGTCGGCATCGGCCTCGGCATGGCGGCGGGCGCGGTGGCGGGCACCGTCTTCAACCAGGTCTGGAAGCGGATCGGGCACGAGGACGACGCCCCCGACGCCACGGACGAGCAGCGCCACTGGCGCGAGATCCTCCTCGCCGCCGCGCTTCAGGGCGCCATCTTCGCCGTCGTCCGCGCGGCCGTCGAACGCGGCGGCGCGCGCACCACGAAGCGGCTCACGGGCGTCTGGCCCGACTGAGGCGCCCCGGCGCGACACCCCCGCGCCCGACGCCCGGCCCGCCGACGGGATGTGCGGCCAAGATCAAGCCGTGCCTTACTGGAACGTGGCCGGGGCGCCGCCTCCGGGACGCGCTGCCGACGAGGCGGACCGGGCACCCGGCGGGGCAGCAGGCGCAGGACCGCCCACACCAACAGCCACACCAACTCCGGAGGCAGACATGGCGCGGCGTCATCGGATGGTCAAAGCGAGCCCGGCGGCGGTCTGGGCCGTCCTCTCGGACGGCAGCCGGTACGCGGACTGGGTGGTGGGCACGGCCTCGTCCCGGCCGGTGAGCGGCGAGTGGCCGAAGGTCGGCGCCGCCATCGAGTACGAGGTGCAGCTCGGCCCGGTCCACCTCACCAACGAGACGGTGGTCCGGCACTGCGAGGAAGGCACCCTGCTGGAGCTGGAGGCCAAGGCGGGCCCCCTGGGCACCGCGCGGATCTCCCTGCGCCTGCGCCCCTGGGGCGACCACTGCCTGGTCATGGTCGACGAACACCCGCTGCACGGCGCCGCGGGCACCCTGCACAACTTCGGCGTCGAGGCCGTGATCCAGCTGCGGCACCGGGCGATGCTCGCCCGCCTGGCCCGCGTCTGCGAAGAGGAGCAGGCCCACGCGCACGGCTCCGCGGGCCACGCCGGGGGCGGGGCGCGCCATGCCTGACGCCGTGGTGATCGGGGCCGGTCCCAACGGCCTGGTGGCGGCCAACCTGCTGGCGGACGCCGGGTGGAGCGTGACCGTCCTGGAGGAGCAGCCGGAACCCGGCGGCGCGGTCCGGCACGACCGCGGGGTGGACCCCGAGTTCGTCAACGACCTCTTCAGCTCCTTCTACCCGCTCGCCGCGGCCTCCCCGGTCCTGCGGGAGCTGCGGCTCGACGAGCACGGGCTGCGCTGGAGCCACGCCCCGCACGTACTGGCGCACCCCCTGACCGACGGACGCTGCGCCGTGCTCGACCGCAGGGTCGACGTCACGGCGGCCTCGCTCGACCGGTTCCAGCCGGGCGACGGCGACGCCTGGCGCCGTCTGCACGACGTGTGGGAGGACGTCCGGCCGGACATCCTGGGCGCCCTGTTCACGCCGTTCCCGCCGGTCCGCTCGGGCGCCAAGCTCGCCTACCGGCTGCGGACCGCGGGCGGCCTGCGCCTGGCCCGCTCCCTGGTGCTGCCGGCGCGCCGGCTCGGCGAGGAGGAGTTCACCGGTGAGGGCGGCCGGATCCTGCTGGCGGGCAACGCGCTCCACGCCGACCTCGCGCCCGAGGCCGCGGGCAGCGGCGGCTTCGGCTGGCTGATGGCGATGCTCGGCCAGACCTACGGCTTCCCGGTCCCCGTCGGTGGCTCCGGCGAACTCGTCCGGGCCCTGGTCGCCCGGCTCGCGGCGCACGGCGGGACGGTCCAGTGCGGCCGCAAGGCGGAGGAGATCGTCGTACGGGACGGACGGGCCGTCGCCGTGCGCACCGCCGACGGCGAGACGGTCCCCGCCGACCGCGCCGTCCTCGCGGACGTCTCCGTCCCCACGCTCTACGGCGATCTGGTCGCACCGGAGCACCTGCCGTCACAGCTCATGGACGACCTGCGCCGCTTCCAGTGGGACTTCAGCACCTTCAAGGTGGACTGGGCGCTCGACGGCCGCGTGCCCTGGGAGGCCGAGGGCGCGGCCCACGCGGGCACCGTCCACCTGGCCGACGGCGTGGACGAACTCACCCGGTTCGCCGCCCAGATCGCCATGGGCCAGGTACCCGACCGGCCGTTCGCGCTCTTCGGCCAGATGACCACGTCCGACCCGACCCGCTCGCCCACCGGGACCGAGTCGGCCTGGGCCTACACGCACGTACCGCAGCACATCAAGGGCGACGCGGGCGACGAGAAGATCACCGGCGCCTGGACCCGGCAGGAGCAGGAGACCATGGCCGACCGGGTCGAGCGGCAGGTCGAGCGGTTCGCCCCGGGCTTCCGTTCCCTGATCCGGGCCCGGCGCATCCTGGCCCCGCCCACCCTGGAGGCGCTCGACCGCAACCTCCACGGGGGCGCGATCAACGGCGGCACGGCCGCCATGCACCAGCAGCTCGTCTTCCGGCCCGCACCGGGAACCGGCCGCGCGGAGACCCCGCTGCCCGGCCTCTTCCTCGCGTCCGCGGGCGCCCACCCCGGTGGCGGCGTCCACGGGGCGCCGGGAGCCAACGCGGCCCGCGCGGCGCTGCGCCGCCGGGCACCCGCGCCGCTCGCCGCGGCGCAGCGCCTGCTGGCCCGCCGCGACCGGACCGGCCGCAAGCAGCCGTGACGGACCCGGCCGCCGCCGGGCCCCGGACAGCGTCGACGAAGGGCACCCCCATGCACGACAGCCCGCTGAGCGGCCGCACGGTCGTGGTGACCGGGGCCGCACGCGGTGTGGGCGCCGCCCTCGCCCGGGAACTCGCCGGGCGCGGCGCCCGCCTCGCCCTGCTGGGCCACGAGAAGGCGGCCCTCGACCGGGTGGCGGCGTCCCTGCCCACCCCGGCGCTGGCCCTGGAGACGGACGTCACCGACGCCGACGCGCTCCGGGCCGCGGCGCACACGGTCCGGGCCGAGCTGGGCCGCCCCTCCGTCGTCGTCGCCAACGCGGGCATCGCGGAGTCCGGACCGCTGAGCACCGCGGACCAGCGGTCGTGGCGCCGGGTCATCGAGGTCAACCTCACCGGCAGCGCGCTCACCGCCCAGGCCTTCCTCCCCGACCTCGTGCGCACCCGCGGCTACTACCTGCAGATCGCGTCCCTCGCCGCCATCGGGGCGGTGCCCATGATGAGCGCGTACTGCGCGTCCAAGTCGGGGGCGGAGGCCTTCGCGCACGCGCTGCGCGCCGAGACCGCCCACCAGGGCGTGGCCGTCGGCATCGCCTACCTCAACTGGATCGACACCGACATGATCCACGACGCGGACCGGCACCCCGCGCTCCGCGACCTGCGCGCCATGCTGCCGCCCCCGGCCCGCCGCGCCCTGCCCGTCGAGCCGGTCGCGCGGCGGCTCGCCCGTGCGGTGGAGCGGCGCCGCACCTCCGTCCACGTACCCGAGTGGGTGCGTTTGGCGCAGCTGGGCCGGGGGGTGCTGGCACCCGTCATCGCCCGCCGTGCCCGCGTGCACTACGCCCGCCTGGCGGCCGGGCAGCCCACGCAGCAGTCGGGGCCGCTCGGCGCGGGCGGGCTCGCCGACCACGCGCCCGCGGACCGGTAGCGGACGGCCCGCGGGCGGCAGGGCCGGTGCGCGGTCCCGCGCCGGATCAGGTAGGCAGGAGAGGTGGAGAACGACATCTCTGACCGGTTCGTCCGTGTACGGGGCGCGAACGAGCACAATTTGCGGGCTGTCGACGTCGACGTGCCCCGGGACGCGCTGGTCGCCTTCACCGGCGTCTCCGGCTCCGGCAAGTCCTCCCTCGCCTTCGGCACGCTCTACGCCGAGGCGCAGCGCCGGTACTTCGAGTCCGTGGCCCCCTACGCCCGGCGCCTGCTTCAGCAGGTCGGCGCCCCGCACGTCCAGGAGATCACCGGGCTGCCGCCGGCCGTGGCCCTGCAACAGCGGCGCGGCGCCCCCTCCGCCCGCTCCACCGTCGGCACCCTCACCACGCTCTCCAACCTCCTGCGGATGCTCTACTCCCGCGCCGGCACGTACCCGAAGGGGGCCCCGCGCCTGGAGGCCGAGGCCTTCTCGCCGAACACCGCGGCCGGTGCCTGCCCGCACTGCCACGGCCTCGGCGCCGCGCACGACGTCGCCGAGGACCTGCTCGTCCCCGATCCGTCGCTGAGTATCCGCGACGGCGCGATCGCCGCGTGGCCCGGGGCCTGGCAGGGCGCCAATCTGCGCAGCATCGTCAGCGGGCTCGGCATCGACATCGACCGCCCCTGGCGCAGACTGCGCAAGAAGGACCGCGACTGGCTCCTCTACACCGACGAACAGCCCTCGGTCCTGGTCGAACCGGAGGAGGGCCGGATCGACTACGGCTACCACGGCACGTTCTGGAGCGCCCGCGCCCACGTCCTGCACGTCCTCGCCGACTCCAAGAGCGAGCGCATGCGCGAGCGGGCCCTGCGGTTCGTCCGCAGCGTGCCCTGCCCGCGGTGCGGGGGCAGCGGACTCACCCCGGAGGCGCTCGCGGTCACGTTCGCCGGCCGCAGCATCGCCGACGTCAACGCCCTGCCGCTCACCGACGTCGTGCGGCTCCTGCGGCCCGTGGCCGAACTCTCCGACGCCGCCGCGGCCACCGAGAGCGCCCGCTCGGGGGAGCGGACCGAGGTGGCCGCGCGGATCTGCGCCGACATCGTCGCGCGTGTGGAGGTGCTGCTCGATCTCGGCCTGGGCTACCTCGCCCTCGGCCGCGGTTCCACGACGCTCTCGCCCGGCGAGGCGCAACGGCTGCGGATCGCCACCCAGCTGCGCTCCGGGCTCTTCGGCGTCGTGTACGTCCTCGACGAGCCCTCCGCGGGCCTGCACCCGGCCGACGCGGAGCCCCTGCTCGACGTGCTCGACCGGCTGAAGGCGGCGGGCAACTCGCTCTTCGTCGTGGAGCACGACATGGACGTCGTACGCCGGGCCGACTGGGTCGTCGACATCGGGCCCGGCGCGGGCCGGGGCGGCGGCGAGGTGCTCTACAGCGGACCCGTCCCCGGACTCGAACGCGTGACCCAGTCGCCGACGAGCCGGCACCTGTTCGGTCGCGCGGAGCCCTTCGTGCACGCCCCCCGCGCACCGCAGGGGTGGCTGCGGCTCGACGGTGTCCGGCGCCACAACCTGCGCGATGTCTCCGTCGCGGTGCCGCTGGGCGTCCTGACGGCGGTCACCGGGGTCTCCGGCTCGGGCAAGTCGACGCTGGTCACACAGGTCCTCGCCGACATCGTCCGCGGCCACCTCGGCCTCGCGCCGGAGGAGGACGGGGCGGTGGCCGACGCGGAGGTGGCGGAGGTCTCCGGTGTCGAGGCCTTCGACCGCCTGGTCCGGGTCGACCAGCGGCCCATCGGCCGCACCCCCCGCTCGAACCTCGCCACGTACACCGGCCTGTTCGACGCCGTGCGCAAGCTCTACGCGGCGACCGAGGAGGCGCGGGCCCGCGGGTACACGGCCGGGCGGTTCTCCTTCAACGTCGCCGAGGGGCGGTGCGAGACCTGCCAGGGGGAGGGGTTCGTCGCGGTCGAGCTGCTCTTCCTGCCGGGCACCTACGCGCCGTGCCCGGACTGCGCGGGCGCGCGGTACGACGCCGAGACGCTGGAGGTGACCCACCGGGGCAAGAACATCGCGGACGTCCTGGCGCTGCCCGTGGACGACGCGGCACGCTTCCTCCACGACGTCCCCGGCGCGGCCCGCAGCCTCGCGACGCTCCAGGAGGTCGGCCTGGGCTACCTGCGGCTCGGCCAGCCCGCGACGGAGCTGAGCGGCGGCGAGGCCCAGCGCATCAAACTGGCCACCGAACTGCAGCGGGCCCGCCGCGGCCACGCCCTCTACCTCCTCGACGAACCGACGGCGGGGCTGCACCCGGCGGACATCGCGCTCCTGCTGCGCCAGCTGCACCGGCTGGTCGACGCGGGCAACACGGTCGTCCTGGTCGAACACGACCTGGACACCATCGCCACCGCCGACTGGGTCATCGACCTCGGCCCGGGCGGTGGCGGCGCCGGCGGCCGGGTGATCGCCACAGGGCCCCCGGCCCGGGTGGCACGGTCCAGGCGCAGCGTCACGGCGCCGTATCTGGCGCCGCGCCTGCGGCACTCCACCTGAAAGGGCACTCCGCGCGCGATCCGGTACGGAACCGGGGCTGACCCGTGGCGCGTCTCGACGGTAGGCTCAGGGATCGTCGACCTCACTTTCGGACGGGAGGGTGCTGGGATGCCCCGGAGTCTGCCCTTCCGCAGTGCTGAGCACGTGGCCCAGGTCGCCTGCCACGTGTCCGAGCTGCTCGACGTGTTGTGGGGCCGCGGCCAGGAAGCCGCGTCGGCCGGACCGCTTTCGCCCTCCCAGTTCCGCGCGCTGACCGTCATCGAGGACCAGGAGCGGGTCAATCAGCGGACCCTGGGCGAGGCGCTCGGCTCGCGCCCCTCGTCCGTGAGCCGCCTGTGCGACCGCCTGGAGGCGGCGGGCCTGGTCGAGCGGCTCGCCAGCCCCACCAGCCGCCGCGAGGTGGACCTGCGGCTCAGCCGGCGCGGCTCCGCCGTGCTCGACGACTTCCGCGCGTCGCGCGCCCGGGAGATCGAGGCGGTCCTGCAGACCATGTCGCCGGCCCAGCTGCACACCCTGGCCGAGGGGCTGGAGCAGTTCCAGGACGCCGCCGCCGCGCACATCGCTCCGGGCGCCGCCCAGGACGAGGACCAGGGGCCCTCCGAAGCGATCGCCTGACGGGAGCTTCCCTGCCCGGCGGCCCCGGGCGCGGGATACACTCCCTCAACAGTTGCCGCATGACAACGGTTCCCGGTGTTTGGTGCGTGCGGCGTCGAGTGTTCTAAGCTTTTTGCAGTGTTTCGGTCTTATTGGTGTTTTTTCGGTGCTTTGCGTTCCCGCTCGGCTCGTAGGCGCGGTGCAGGATCGTGGTCGTGACCATCTCATCTCCCGCTCGGCAGCCGGCTCGACTTTGAAGAAGGCTGCTGTGACGAACTTCCTGGCCGCGGAGCGCGCTGTCCGCGCCGCCTCCTCGTTCGAGTTGCTGGACGCCGTGCGCGCGGCCCTGACCGAGCACTACGGAGCGCTCCGCGTCGACCTGCTGATGGCCGACTACGGCCTCACCGTGCTCCAGCCCGTGACCGAGCTGCCGCACACCGCCACCCCGCTGCCCCTGCACGACAGCCCGGCGGGCCGGGCCTTCGCCAGCCAGGACCCGCACAGCAGCGCCGTGCGGAGCGAGGACGGGGTGGATCTCTTCCTCCCTGTGACCGTGCGGGGGGACCGGCTCGGCATCCTCTCCGTACGGGTCCCGGAGGAGAGATGCACGCCCGAGGAGATCGCGGAGCTCACCGCTCTCGCGGAGATCCTCGGGCGCGAGATCGTCGTCGCCGACCGCGACACCGACGTCTACCTGCAGGCCCGCCGGGCCAGCCGGCTGACCCTGGCCGCCGAGATGCAGTGGCAGCTCCTGCCGGGCCGGGCCTGCACCCGCCCCGAGTACGCGATCGGCGCACAGCTGGAGCCCGCGTACGCCATCCACGGCGACAACTTCGACTGGTCCGTGACCAGCGAGTCGCTGACCCTGACGATCACCAACGGGATGGGCGAGGGGATCGAGGCCGCCCTCCTGACCAACCTCGCGGTGAACGCGCTGCGCAACGCCCGCCGCGCCGGGATCGGCATCGCCGATCAGGCCGCCCTCGCCGACCAGGCGGTCTACGCACAGCACCGCGGCGAGGAGCACGTGGCGACCCTGCTGCTCTCCTTCGACCTGGAGACCGGACGGGTGCAGGCGGTCGACGCCGGTTCGCCGCAGCTGTGGCGCCAGCGGGGCATGGCCGTCGAGCAGATCCCCTTCGAGGCGCAGCTGCCGCTCGGCATGTTCGAGGAGACCGACTATGTCGTGCAAGAGTTCGACGTGCGCCCGGGTGACCGGCTGCTCTTCGTCAGTGACGGCGTCTACGCCGCCTTGTCCGAGACGGGGGAGGAGTACGGGGAGCGTATGCTCGCGCGCGCCATCCAGGCGGCGAGCCTCCTGCCGGCCTCGGCGGTGCCGCGCGCGATCCTGCAGGAACTGGCGGCTTATGTGAACGCGGTCGCTGACGACGACGCGCTCGTGGTGTGCTTGGACTGGTTCGGTCGCGGCGCCGAGGCATAAGGATCGCCGTACGAGGTACCTACCCTCGATGGCCGACTGTCAGCCGGAAGAGTGGTTGCCCATGAAGCACCGTCCGTGCAACTGTTGCCCTATGGAAACTGTACTGATCGATGCCGAGGCCCGCCCACGACACAGCCGTGGCCCGCAGGGTCGGTTGTTGTCCTGAGGTCCCAGGCGAAAGGTGGTGGGGACCCGCAGTGCGCGGGTCAGCCCCTCGTGATGTTCTCCCCCACGGAGCCGGTGCGCTCCCGAGGCGCAGCAGACGCCGTTCCCCGTCCGCGTGATCCGTATCCGACGGTCACGGTGGACGCGGCGGGCCGCGTCCTGTCCTGCAACGACCAGGCAGGTGCCCTCCTCGACGGGCTCCGCGCCGGTGCGCTGCTCGTGGACACGGCTCCTTCCTGGCTGGCCGAGGCGCACAGCGAGGCGCTCAGGAGCGAGCACACCAGCCCGCCGGTGGCCCGGGGCCGGGTCGACGGCAGGACGGTGGACGCCTTTCCCAGCCGCGGCAGCGACGGCGCCGTCTCCTGGTGGCTGGTCGACGACGGCGACCTGCGCTCCGCCCACGACGAACTGGAGAATGAGCGGACCCGCTCGCGCGTCCTTCAGGAGATCTCCAGCGAACTGCTGGCGTCGCTGAACGCGGACCGGTGCATGGAGGTGACCGCCCGGATGGCTGCCCAGCATCTCGCGGACGCGGCGGTCATCGTCGGTGTCCGCAGCGGCCGCACCTATCCGGTCACCCGCTGTGTCACCGGCGGACAGGTGGTCCAGGAGAAGATCGTGCTGGAGCCCGGCGACCTGCCGGGGCTGTCCGAGGCCCTGATGGGCTTCCCGCCCGTGCCCTCGCGCTGGATCGACCCGGCCCAGGTGCCGCAGTGGGCGATTCCCCCCGAGTTCACCGCCGACGGCGGCCGGATCGGCTCGGTCGTGGTCGTCCCGCTGCCCGGGCACGGACTGCCCGCGGGAGCCATCGTGATGATGCGCCACAGCGAGGAAGCGGCCTTCACCGACGCCGAGGAGGCGTTCGCCCGGCTGTTCGCCGCCCGGGCCGGCGCGGCCCTGTCGGCCGCCCGGATATACGCGGAGCAGACCCACATCACCGACGTGCTGATGCGGGAGCTGCTGCCACCGGTGCTGCAGGGCGTGCGCGGCGTCGACTTCTCCGGCCGCTACCGCGCGGCCGCCGCCGGCGAGCGGATCGGCGGTGACTTCTACGACGTGTACCCGGCCGGCAGCGACGACGAGGAGACCTTCGCGGTCCTGGGTGACGTGTGCGGCAAGGGGCTGGAAGCGGCCGTGCTCACCGGCAAGATCCGCAACACGATCGAGGCGCTGCTGCCCTTCGCCGCCGATCACCACCGGATTCTCACGCTGCTCAACAACGCGCTGCTGACCTCGCACCACACCCGCTTCGCGACCCTCGCCCTGGCCTCCGTGAAGCGGGAGGGCAGCCGGGTGCGGCTGCGGGTCTCCAGTGCCGGGCACCCCACCCCGCTCATCGTGCGGACCGACGGCCGGGTCGAGGAGGCCGACACCATGGGTATGCTGATCGGCGCGCTGCCGACGCACATGGTCAAGGTCACCACCGCGACCGTGGAGCTGGCGCCGGGGGAGACGTGCCTGCTGTACTCGGACGGCGTCACCGAGGCGCACGGCGGCCCGCTCGGCGACACCATGTTCGGCGAGGACCGGCTGCGGAACACGCTGGCGCAGTGCGCCGGCCTGCCGGCCGAGGCCGTCACCGAGTACGTGCAGATGACCGCCGCGCAGTGGGTCGGCACCGGGCCGCACGACGACATGGCGCTGCTGGCGATCACGGCACCGCGAAACAACCACCTCACCGCGGTGGACGGGCATACTCGGGGCAGGTTCACAGCATGACGACACGCGAGACGGGTGCGGGCGCCGCGGAGGCGCTCACCTACGACGAGCTGCGCGAGCAGCTGTGGTCGGCCCTGCTGGACTGCGACGACACCCATGCGGTCGCGCTGGCCCGGTTCGCCGTGGGTGAGAGTGACTCCGAGCGGACCCCGGCGGCGGCCGAGCGGGCCCTGCTCGAACTGATCGCGCCCGTGCAGGAACGTGTCGGCGTCGAGTGGGCGGCCGACCGGATCACCGTCGCGCAGGAGCACGCGGCGACGGCGATCAACGAGAGATGCGTCTCCGCCGTCGCCGACATGGCCGCGCCCGCCCTCGCCGGCCGCCCGTCGCGCGGCCGGCTGACGGTGGCGTGCGTGGACGGCGAATGGCACGCCCTCCCCGCCCGCCTGGTCGCCGAGGTCCTGCGCCTGCGGGGCTGGAGCGTGGACTACCTCGGTGCACAGGTGCCCACCCCGCACCTCATCGCCCACCTCCACCAGCGCAGATGCGACGCCGTCCTGCTGTCCTCGTCGATCCCGGCACATCTGCCCACCGCCCACACCGCGATCAGCGCCTGCCAGGCCACGGGGACCCCCGTCATGGCGGGCGGCGCCGCGTTCGGCCCGCAGGGCCGCTACGCCCACCGGATGCAGGCGGCCTGGGCCCCCGACGCCATCGGCGCGCACGCCCTGCTGGAACAGGGCCTCGTCCGGCCCACCGCCGAGGCGGCACGTCTGCCCGACCTGGACCTGCCGCACCTGTCCGACCAGGAGTACACCCTGGTGGGACAGGGGCGACGGCAGCTGGTCAAACAGACCCTCACCGACGTGGAGGAAGCCTTCCCGCCGATGCGCTCCTACAGCGACGCGCAGCGGGAGCGCACGGCCGAGGACATCGGCCACATCGTCAACTACCTGGTCACCGCCCTGTACGTCGACGACGCCGACCTCTTCACCACGTTCGTCGGCTGGACCGCGGGCATCCTGGAGGCCAGGCGCGTGCCCCCGCAGAGTCTGCTGCCCGCCGTCGACTCACTGCTGCACCAGCTGAAGGACTTCCCCCGTGCCACCGGCATCCTGTCGGCGGCCCGCTCGACTCTGACCGTTCCCGGACCAGGACGGCCCGCATGACCACCTACACCCCCTTGGACCTCGGCGTGACCGGCTCGCGCGACGGCGTGCTCACCCTCCAGGTGGACGGCGCCCTCGACTACGACACCAGCGCCCTGTTCACCGCGTACACCGACCAGGCCCTCGTCGACCACCCCGGCACCCGGGTGCTGCGGCTGCACTGCGCCGGTCTCAGCGGCGTCGACTCGATGGGCCTGTCCACGCTGCTCGGACTGCGCCGCAGGCTCGACGCCAGGCAGGCGGCGCTGGAGATCGTCGAGCGCTCCGCGCGACTGGACCGGCTGCTGACCATCACCGGCACGTTCGACTACCTCGTCGGCGCGGACACCGCGGCCGGGGGCGAGCAGGAGTCGTCCAGCGCCGAGTCCGGCGCGGGCCCCGGGCCCGGTCACGGCGGCGAGGCGGGAGCGGACGCCGGTGATCCACAGCGGAGCCGGAGGCCGAAGGAGCGTCGGTAGGGTGGCCGGGTGGAAAGTCGTGAACCAGACAGGCCGGCCGCGGAACCCCACCCGGATCTGCAGGCCCTCGGCGTACAGCTGCGCCGGCTCAACGGCGAACTGAACCGCCTCGTCCACGGCTTCGCGGCCGGTCAGGGGCTGCACCCCACGGACGTCCAGGCGCTCGCCGCCATCCTGGACTCCGCCGAGCCGCTGACCCCGGGCGCGCTCCGCCAGCGCCTCGGGCTCACCTCCGGGGCGGTCACCGCCTGCGTGGACCGGCTGGAGCGGGCGGGCCACGTCACCCGGGTCCGCGAGAGCACGGACCGGCGGGTCGTCCATCTGCGCTACGTACCCGGGGCGCAGGCACGGGCGCGGCGGTACTTCGGGCCCCTGGCGCAGGCGGCCGACCGGGTCCGCGGCGGGTACAGCGCACCCGAACTGGCCGTGGTGCTGAGGTTTCTGGGCGACCTTAACGAGGAACTCTCGGAGACCAGGAGTCCGCAGACGTAGCGGAGCCGCCTGCATCCACGGAGGCATCCCCCGCGGAAGCGACTGAGAGAAGGGGCACCCGCTCCCCGTATAACTCAATCATTGAGATACTTTTCCATTGAGTTTGTTGTTCCCGCTGCCTGCCTTGGGAGAACCATGTCCCGCACCACACGAGGTACACGCTGGCTCGTGCCCCTCGTCCTGCTGATCGTCTGGCTCGCCGTCGGCGGCACTCTGGGGCCCTACGCCGGCCGGCTCGGCGAGGTCGCGACCAACGACCAGGCGGCGTTCCTGCCCCGCAACGCCGAGTCCACCCGGGTGATCGACGCCCAGCGCGCCTTCCAGCAGGACGAGACGCTGCCCGCGATCGTCGTCTGGACCGCCGCCGACGACGGCACGGTCGACGCCGCCCAGCGCGGCCGGGCGACGCGCGCGCTCGCCCGGCTGGAGGGGACGCCCGGCGTGGTGGGGAAGGTGTCGCCCGCGGTTCCTTCCGGCGACCACAAGGCGTTGCAGGGCGTCGTCCAGCTCCGGCCCGACCTCGGCGACGACCTCTCACCCACCCTCGACCGCGTCGAACACGTCGCGGCCGGGGTCGCGGGCACCACGGTCGCCGTGGCGGGACCGGCGGCGAGCCAGGCCGACCTCTCCGGGGCCTTCGCGGGGATCGACGGACTGCTGCTGGTGGTCGCCCTGGTCACGGTCCTGGTGATCCTGCTGCTGGTCTACCGCAGCGTCCTGCTGCCCTTCGTCATCATCCTGGGTGCGGTGTTCGCCCTCGGGGTCGCCTGCGCCGTCGTCTACGTCCTCGCCGACGACGACGTCGTCCGCGTCGACGGGCAGGTGCAGGGCATCCTGTCGATCCTCGTGATCGGCGCCGCCACCGACTACGCCCTGCTCCTGACCGCCCGCTACCGCGAGGAACTCGCCGCCCGCGCCGACCGGTTCGCCGCCATGCGGGCCGCGCTGCGCCGCTCGACCGGCGCCATCGTCGCCAGCGCCGCGACGGTCGCCCTCGGCCTGCTCGCCCTGCTGCTGAGCGACCTCACCAACAACCGCGCCCTCGGCCCGGTCGGCGCCATCGGCATCGTCAGCGCGGTCCTGAGCACCCTCACGTTCCTGCCCGCGGTGCTGGTGCTGCTGGGCAACGCCGCGTACTGGCCCGCGCGTCCGCGCCCGGCCGACGCGGCGGGCGGCGGCCACGGCGTGTGGTCCCGGGTCGCGCACGCGGTGCGCAAGGCGCCGCGCAGGATCTGGGCCGTGGCCCTGGGCGCCCTGCTCGTGTGCGCCGCCTTCGCCCCGACCCTGGACTCCAAGGGGGTGCCGCTCGACGAGATCTTCGTCAACGACGCGCCGTCGGTCGCCGCCCAGGCGACGCTGGCCGAGCACTTCCCCGGCGGCTCCGGCAACCCGGCCGTGGTGATCGCCGACGCGCGGCACGAGAAGGAGGTCACCGCCCGGGCCGAGCGGACCGGGGGAGTGGCCGCCGCGGCCGCCCTGAACGAACAGGGCAGGCCCGGCGCGGGACCGGCCCGCGTCGTGGACGGCAGGATCCGCGTCGACGTCACCCTGAAGGACGCCGCCGACAGCGACGCGGCCAAGGCGACGGTCGCCCGGCTCCGCTCCGCGCTGCACGGCGTCGACGGGGCCGACGCCCTGGTCGGCGGCTACACCGCGCAGCAGTACGACACGCAGCACACCGCGGAACGGGACCGGGCGCTCATCGTCCCCGTGGTCCTGCTCATCATCCTGGTCATCCTCGTCGGACTGCTCCGCTCGGTCCTGATGCCGCTGCTGCTGGTCGCGACGGTCGCCCTCAACTTCGCGGCCACGCTGGGCATCGCGTCCCTCGTCTTCCCGCACGTCTTCGGTTTCAGCGGCACGGACGCCTCCGTGCCGCTGTACGGGTTCGTGTTCCTCGTGGCGCTCGGCGTGGACTACAACATCTTCCTGATGTCCCGGGCCCGCGAGGAGTCGCTGGAGCACGGGGTCCGCGACGGCATCCTCAAGGCCCTCGTCGCCACCGGCGGGGTCATCACCTCGGCCGGTGTGGTGCTGGCCGCGACCTTCGCCGCCCTCGGTGTCATCCCGCTCGCGTTCCTCGTGCAGATCGCGTTCATCGTGGCGTTCGGGGTGCTGCTCGACACGCTCGTCGTGCGGTCGCTGCTGGTGCCCGCGCTGGTCCGGGACATCGGCCCGAAGGCCTGGTGGCCCGGGCGCCTGAGCCGCCGCGCGGACTGACGGCCCGGCGGCACGGACCCGCCGGCCGGGGGCGGCCCCGCCCGGCAGGTCCGTGCCCCCGGCGCGCTCAGTCCCGGCCGCCGGCCCCGGTCACCGGGCAGCCCCCGGTCAGCTTGCCCAGGAACGCGTTCGGGTCGTAGAAGTGCTCCACCTCCAGCAGTCGCAGCTCGTCGTCGACGCGGGCGAGGCTCATCCCGAACATCTCGACGGTCTCACCGGTGGCGTCGAACCCCTGGTAGGACCCCTCGAAGGCGCCCCAGTGGCGCCACTTGAAGGCGATCGCCGGCGGCCCCGACACCACGTCGGTGACCTCCCAGTAGAAGCCCCCGGGGAAGGCCTGGTGGAAGACGTGGTGCGAGGACTCGAAGGTCTCCGCGCCGTAGAAGACGCTGTCGCCGATCAGGACGTTGTAGCTGCCGCGGTCCGTGATCTCCCGGGCGTCCGCCCAGGGACCGCCGTTGACGCGCGTACGGAACCGGTCCGCGACCATCGACACCCAGGTAGCCGGATCGTGCTTGTGGGAGACCTCCATCTCGAAGACCTGCACGACGCCCTCGACGATCGCCTCCAGGGACCCGGGGGCGTGCCGGGTGCTGCGCTGGCCGGGCATGACCGTGTGGGAGAGGTGGTAGTCCGGCACGCCCTCGCGCCAGTCGGCGGCGTCCGCGGCGGCGATCACCGCGGACCGGCCCTGGAGCCAGAGCGGGGGCTGAGCTTCCGGCATGACGAATCCCTTCCGGGGACGAGGCAGAGACGGCAACGATCGGGAACGGACCGCCGGCGGTCGGCGTTCGACCCGACGGCGTGGCGCCTCATACTGATTCGCTCACACTTTCTACACAACCCCTCAAGGGTGCGCCGTATTCGCCAACACCCCCTCACCTACGCCGACTTGATGATCCGCGTCCCGGGAGGAGCCCGTAGCCCGCCCGCCCCTCGCGCCTACTTGGTCGCCCCCTGGGCGAAGCCGTTGTAGATGTAGCGCTGGAGGAAGAGGAAGACGAGCAGGGTCGGCAGGATCACCAGGACGGCCCCGGCCGAGATCGCCTCCCAGTGCGCGCCGAACGGCCCCTTGAAGCGGAAGAGGGCGGTGGAGATCGTCCCCTTGTCCTCGGACGGCAGATAGAGGAAGGGGATGTAGAAGTCGTTGTACGTGGTGATGCCCTTGACGATGACCACGGTCGCGATCGCCGGCTTGAGCAGCGGCAGGATGATCCTGCGGTAGATGGTGAAGGTGTTCGCCCCGTCCAGCCGGGCGGCCTCGTCCAGCGAGGTCGGGATCCCGCGGATGAACTGCAGGAAGATGTAGATCGAGACGATGTCGGTGCCCATGTAGAGCAGGACCGGGGCCCAGCGGGAGTCGACCAGGTCGAAGCCGTTCACCACCTGGAAGGTCGCCACCTGCGTCGTCACCCCGGGCACGAGCGTCGCGACCAGGAACAGCGCCATCACGGTCTTCTTGAGGCGGAACTCGAAGCGGTCGATCGCGTACGCCGTCATGGAGCCGATGAGCACGGTCCCGGTGAGCGAGAACAGCAGGATGAACGCGGTGTTCCCGAACGCCGTCAGCAGGTGCCCGTCGCGGAACGCCGTGGCGTAGTTGGACAGATGGGTCCAGTCGTCGGGCAGGCTCAGCGCGCCGCTGCCGTCGGCCACTTCGCGGGAGGACTTGAGCGAGGTGAGGAAGACGACGGCGAGCGGTACGAGGACCACGAGTGAGGCGGCGACGAGCGACAGGTAGGTCAGCGCCGTGCCGATGCGCGGCCTGCCGCGGGCGGCGGACCGGCGGTCGGTGGTGAGCGTGGTCATACGAGGTCCACCTTGTCGTCGGGGACGAGCCGGCGCTGGATCCAGGTGACGAGCAGGATGATCAGGAGCAGCACCACGGCGCAGGCCGAGGCGAGGCCCGTCTTGTTGAACTGGAAGGCGAGCTTGACCGTCTGGATGACGAAGGTCGAGGTGCCGGTCGAGCCGCCGGTCATGATGTACGGGATCTCGAAGACGGCCAGCGAGCCGGAGACCGCCAGGATGACGCTGAGACTGAGGACGGGGCGGATGCCCGGCGCGATGATGTGCCGGAACTGCTGCCAGCGGCTCGCGCCGTCGAGCTGCGCGGCCTCGTACAGCTCCCCGGGGATCGACTGGATGGCCCCCAGGAACAGTACGAAGTTCAGGCCGGTGTACCGCCACACGGAGACGCCGGCCAGCGAGGTGTTGGCCGCGTCCGAGGTGCCGAGCCAGGCGTGGTCCCCGTCGGCGCCGAACAGCGCGAGGACCGAGTCGAGGGTGCCGCCGTCCTGGAAGAAGTAGAGGAAGACGAAACCGATCGCCACGCCGTTGATCAGGTACGGGAAGAAGAGGATGCCCTTGAAGAGGTTGCGGAAGCGCAGGTCGAAGCTGAGGACCGTGGCGAAGTAGAGCGCGAGCACGATCTGCACGGCGGACGCGGCCAGGTAGTAGAAGCTGACGAAGAAGACCCGGAACAGCTCGGGCCGGGTGAACAGCTGCGTGTAGTTCCGCACGCCGGTGAAGGTCCGGTCGGGGCTCACCCCGTCCCAGTCCGTGAAGCTGTAGAGGACCATGTCGACCACCGGGACGTACGTGAACGTGATCAGCAGGGCGAGTGGCGCGAGCAGGAAGAGCCAGGGGGTGATCCGGCGCAGCGGGTGGTCGCGCCAGGAGCGGGGGCGTGGCGGGCTCGGGTGGGGGCGGCGCCGGACGGGCACGCGGTGCGGCCCGGGTGCCGGCGGCGCTTTCGATGTGGTGTCAGTCATGCGGAACGGCCCTTTCGTGGTCCGCGACGAGCGACGAGCGACGAGCGACTCCGTCAGTTCCCGGCGACCGCCGCCGCCTCCGCCCAGCGCTTGTCCAGCTCGGCGAAGTACTCGGCCAGGGAGCCCCGCTGGGCGCCGCGGGCGAGGTCGATGAGCCTCTGCCGGTAGTCGGGCTTGGCGAGACCGATCTCGGCGGCGTCGTCGATGGCGTTGACCTGCTCCGTCTGCGCCTCGGAGCGCTCGACGAGCTTGACATCGTTGTCCTGGAAGGGCTTCAGGACCTCGGGGAAGCTCATGGAGGTCAGGGCCGAGACGCCCCCCTCCTTCGCGGCGAAACCGGACTTCTCCGTGAACCAGTCGATCCAGGCACGGGCGGCCGGCTTGTGGTCCGAGTGGGTGTTGACGGCCAGCTGGTAGTCGGAGACCAGCGTCGCGCAGAAGGTGCCGTCCTTCTGGGCCGGGAAGGGCATGAAACCGATGTCGTCCGGGTCCTCCCCGGCCGCGGTGGCGGCCCCGCGCATCTGGTTGACGGCCCAGGAGCCCAGCATCATGCTGCTGATCCTGCCCTTCGCCAACTGGGTCTTGGAGTCCTCCCAGTTGGTGGTCGTGGGGTCCTTCTCGGCGAGCTTGTCGTGGACGATGTCGTACAGGAGCGTGTCGTTGACACGCAGCTCGCCGCCGGGCCGCCACGGCTTGTCGGTCGTGGCCAGCGCGTCCCAGGCCTTGCCGTCACAGCTGACCGAGCCGACGTTGTTGCTCCAGGCGCCGCTCAGCGGCCAGCCGTCCTTGAAGTTCGTGTAGTACGTCGCGCCCGTCTTCTCCTTGACCCGCTTCAGGTCGGCGAGGAACTGGGCCGGGGAGGTGGGCCAGTCCTCGATGCCGGCCTTCTTCCACACGGCCTTGTTGTAGACGAAGCCGTTGGCGGTACCGAAGTTGGCGATGCCGTACGTCTTGCCCCCGACGTCGGTCTTGCCGGTGAACCGGTAGGTCCGTGCCATCTCCTTGGTGGAGCCGAGCGGGGCGAAGAACTTCGGGTAGTCACCCTTGGCGATCACGCCGGGGATCAGCAGGACGTCACCGTAGTTGTCGGTGTTCATCCGGATCTTCACCTCCCCCTCGTAGTCGGTGATGCCCTGGAACTCCACCTTCACCTTGGGGTACGTCTTGCGGAACGTGGCGGCGTACTTCTTCATCGTGCCGTCCTGCACGAGGTCGGTGCGGTTGGTGAGCACGGTGATGGTGCCCGTCACCTCGGCGGGATCGGAGGGCGGGTCGGCCGCCTCCCCCGACGAACTCCCTCCGCCCCCGCACCCCGTGACGGTCAGCAGAGCGGCGGCCAGCACCATCGCGCTCAGCGGCTTCGTCCTCATGTGCCCAACTCCTTCCGAGGGTTACGGCTCAGGCCCAGCGGGCTGACGGCACTATGTCAGCCATCAATGAACCGGTAAAGCCTCGATTTCCGCCGCGATGCTCAATCGTTACCGGCCCTCACCAGTAGGCCAGCAAAGCGCCCTTGTTGTAAGGCCGTTCGGAGATGTGCTGCTGAACTGCGAGGACTAGACCGGTTCACATAGCACGGGTTAGGTTGGCGGGCGTCTCATACGAACCGGGCCCGCGTCCGTCCGATTGGAGCCGCACTATGAAGGACACCGCCCAGCTCAGCGCAGGATGGAGTCTCGAACACGACGGGACGCGCCTGCCCGCCCAGGTGCCCGGCTGCGTCCACACCGACCTGCTCGCCGCCGACCGGATCCCGGATCCCTTCATCGGGCAGAACGAGCGGGAGATCGCCTGGGTGGGCCGCCGCGCGTGGACGTACACCCGCGACCTGGCGGCGGCACAGACCTCCACCGGCACCCATGAGCGCACGGACCTGGTCTTCGAC
Source organism: Streptomyces sp. NPDC049813 (assembly GCF_044465085.1). NCBI lineage: Bacteria > Bacillati > Actinomycetota > Actinomycetes > Kitasatosporales > Streptomycetaceae > Streptomyces > Streptomyces sp. NPDC049813. The sequence continues at coordinate 872,623 of NZ_JBITLI010000001.1, forward strand.
GGCCTCGACACCGTGGCCGCCGTCCGCCTGGACGGCACCGAGCTGGGCCGCACCCGCAACATGCACCGCTCCTACCGCTTCGACGTCACCGGCCGCGCGGGGGAGTTGAGCGTCACCTTCGACTCGGCCTACGACGAGGCGGCCGCCGTGCGGGCGGCGGTGGGGGAGCGGCCCAACGCCTACCCCGAGCCGTTCCAGTACCTCCGCAAGATGGCCTGCAGCTTCGGCTGGGACTGGGGGCCGACCGTGGTGACGGCCGGCATGTGGCGCCCCGTCCGGCTCGAACGCTGGTCGACGGCGCGCCTCGCCCGGGTCAGGCCCCTGGTCACCGTGGACGGCACGCGAGGCCGCGTAGAGCTCCGCGTCGACCTGGAGCGCACCGCCGCCGGAGCCGGCCGGCGGCTGACCGCGCAAGCCACCGTCGCAGGAGCCGCGGCCCGCGCCGAGACGGACGGCGACCTGCTCACCCTGGTCCTCGACGTCCCCGACGTGCGCCTTTGGTGGCCACGCGGCTACGGCGAGCAGCCGCTCTACGACGTCGAGTTGACCCTGTCCGCCGACGGCCGCCCGCTCGATTCCTGGCGGCACCGCGTGGGCTTCCGCACGGTCGAGATCGACCGGACCGCGGACGAGCACGGCACCGGCTGCACGTTCGTCGTCAACGGCACCCGGATGTTCGTACGCGGCGTCAACTGGATCCCCGACGACGTGCTGCCCTCCCGCGTCACCCCCGAGCGCTACCGCACCCGGCTCCAGCAGACCGCCGACGCCCACGTCGACCTGGTCCGCGTCTGGGGCGGCGGGCTCTACGAGGACGACGCCTTCTACGACACGTGCGACGAGCTCGGCCTCATGGTGTGGCAGGACTTCCCCTTCGCCTGCGCCGCCTACCCCGAGGAGCAGCCGCTGCGGGGCGAGGTCGAGGCCGAGGCCCGCGAGAACGTGGTCCGCCTCATGCCGCACCCCAGCCTCGTCGTGTGGAACGGCAACAACGAGAACCTGTGGGGCTTTCGCGACTGGGACTGGGAGGCCTCGCTCGCCGGGAACTCCTGGGGCGAGGGGTACTACCTCGGACTGCTCCCGCGCGTCGTCGCCGAGTCCGACCCGACCCGCCCCTACATGGCGGGCAGCCCCTGGTCCGGGTCCTGGGACCACCACCCGAACGACCCCGACCACGGCACCCACCACTCGTGGGAGGTGTGGAACCGGCAGGACTACACCGAGTACCGCGCGCACGTGCCCCGCTTCGTCGCCGAGTTCGGCTGGCAGGCACCCCCGGCCTACGCCACCCTGCGCCGCGCCCTGCCCGGCGAGCGGCTCGCCCCGGACTCGCCCGGCATGCTCCACCACCAGAAGGCCGAGGACGGCAACGGCAAGCTGAACCGCGGAGCGGCCCGCCACTTCGCCCTGCCCGAGGACGACTTCGACCGCTGGCACTACCTCACCCAGCTGGTCCAGGCGCGCGCCGTCGCCACCGGCATAGAGCACTGGCGCGCGAACTGGCCGCGCTGCGCCGGCACGATCCTCTGGCAGATCAACGACTGCTGGCCCGTCAGCTCCTGGGCGGCCATCGACGGCGACGGCCGGCCCAAACCCCTCTACCACGAGCTGCGCCGCCTCTACGCCGACCGGCTGCTCACCCTGCAACCGGGCGCCGACGGTCCCGAACTCGTCCTGGTCAACCAGGGCGGCACCCCGTGGAGCTGCGACGTGACGCTGCGCCTGATGCGGGCCGACGGCACCCTCGCCGCCCGGGTCTCGCTCGGACTCACCGCCCCGCCCCGCGAGGTCCTGCGGCTGCGGGTGCCGCCGGAGGTGACCCCGGCCACCGGTTCGGCCAAGGAGTACCTGGTCGCCGACGCCGACGGTCTGCGCGCCCTGCACTTCGAGGCCCGGGACCACGAGTTCGCCTATCCGCAGCCCCGCTTCGAGGTCGCCGTCGAGACCATCGGCCAGGGGCGGGATACAGTCGACATCGTGGTGACCGCCCAGACCCTCGTCCGCGACCTGCTGCTGCAGGCCGACCGCATCGCGCCCGACGCCCGGGCCGGGAGCGGACCGACCACACTCCTCCCCGGCGAGAGCACCCGCATCCGGCTGCACGGCGCGCGGGGCGCCGGGGCCAACGCCGTCCGGGCCGCCCTCTTCTGCGTGGAACCCGCGTGAGCGCACCCACGCAGCGCGTCACCATCAAGGACGTCGCCGCCGCCGCCGGAGTGTCCAAGGGTGCGGTCTCCATCGCGTTCAACCACAAACCCGGGCTCTCCGAGGCGACCCGTGAGCGGATCTTCGCGGTGGCCCGGGAGATGGGCTGGGCACCGAACTCCTCGGCCCGCAGCCTCTCCCGGCAGACCACGGACACCGTCGGCCTCGCCCTGTGCCGACCGGCCCGGCTCCTCGGGCTCGAACCGTTCTACATGGAGTTCATCTCCGGCATCGAGAGCGTGCTGGCCGAGCGCTCCTGCTCCCTGCTCCTGCGCCTGGTCAGCAGCAGGGAGGAGGAGATCGAGCTCCAGCAGACCTGGTGGCGCGAGCGGCAGGTCGGCGGCTCCGTCCTGGTCGACTTCGACCGGGACGACCCGCGGATCGAGCCGCTCAGGAAGCTGGGCATGCCCGCCGTGGCGGTCGGCCACCCCGACCTGACCGGCGGCATCCCGTCCGTGTGGACCGACGACGCCACGGCGATGGGCGAGGCCGTCCGCTACCTGGCCGCCCTCGGCCATCGCCGGATCGGACGGGTCGGCGGCCCCGAGGGGCTCGGCCACAGCGCCATCCGCGAGGAGGCGTTCCGCCGGACCATGGAGTCCCTGGGGCTCGACGGCTCGCTGCAGGTGGCGTCCGGTTTCGCCGGGGAAGAGGGGGCACGGGCCACCCGGTCGCTGCTGCTGCGCGCGGAGCGGCCGACCGCCCTCGTCTACGACAACGACATCATGGCGGTGGCCGGCCTCGGGGTCGCCGCCGAGATGGGCGTCTCCGTGCCGGCCGAGCTGTCCCTGCTGGCCTGGGACGACTCGCAGCTGTGCCGTCTGACGCATCCGACCCTGTCGGCGATGAGCCACGACGTGCACGGGTTCGGCGCGGACGTGACGCGGGTGCTGTTCGACCTCATCGAGGGCCGGACGGTCACCTCCCATCCGGTGCCCATGCCGTCGCTGACCCCGCGCGCCTCCACGGCGGCGCCGCGCCCGCACCACCCCTGAGCAGGAGGGCGCGGTGGCCCGGCCCGGCCGGGCCGGGCCCCCGCGCCCACCGCTCACGGCAGCTGGACCTCACCCTGGTTGAGGACGCGCGGGTGGAAGTAGCCCGCCTGGAGTTCGGCGTTGCTGTTGTTCCCCCGCAGCTGCTCCGACCACATCATGAAGTACGCCCAGCGGGTCTGGCCGTCCAGCAGCGCCGCGTTCGGGATCTTGCCCATCTCGGCCAGGGCGATCGGCTTGCCCGCCGCGATGGTCTGCAACTGCTGGTAGTCGGCGGTGCTCGGGTAGTTCTTGTACCAGACGTCGAGGGACGCCACGTCGACGTAGCCGGCGCCCGGGTAGTAACTCGCCCAGTTGCCCGCCGGGTTGTCCTGGACGTTCCAGACCCAGATCAGGTTGGTCAGGCCCTTGGTCACGAGGTAGTCATGGGTGATCCGGTAGAGCTTCGCGCTGCCGTCGGCCCCCGGGCGGTGCCCCCACCAGTTCCAGGACTCGTTCATCTCGTGCAGCGGGCGGAACAGGACGGGCACGCCCGCCGTCTTCAACTGCTGCAAGTAGGGCACCGCTTCGTCGAGGCGGCGCTTCCAGGCGGTGTTCAGGGCCGTGCCGTCCGTGACGACCTGGGAGAACTGCGCGTCCGAGATGCCGGACTTGACGCCGCCCTCGAAGGCGCAGGAACTGCCCATGGTCGGCGGGCAGACGTGCCAGGTCAGCGCCACCAGCGAGCCGTTGGCCCACTCGGTCCTCGCCTGGTCGATCACCCGCTGCCGGTTGGCCACGTCCGCGGCGTTGAACATCAGGTCGCCGCCCCACAGCCCCGGGTACTGGCCGGTGACGTCCTTGACCTGCTGGGTGTACTGCCCGGGGTTGCTCGCGGGCTCCTTGTTGTGCTGACCGGAGACGATGTGCGAACCGCTGATGGAGCGCAGGTAGTCGATCACCTGCTGCCGGGAACGGCCGGGAAATGCCTGGGCGTCGGGGGTGAGGGTCAGGGCCACGAGCGCGGCGGCGAGGAGGGCGACGAGCGGGGTCAGACCGCGCGCCCGCAGCACCGGGATGCTGTGCATGAGAGGAGGTCCCTTCCGTCAGGGTGGGGTGCCTTGACCGTGCTGGCGGGCCACTCTGCACACCGCGGACATCGTTGTCTAGACGTTGAGCAAGTTAAGTAAAGGGCCAGTAATATGACGCCTTCGGTCGGTCACTCCCCATGGGAGAAGGTCTCAACCGGTCTATGCTGAGGACCTCATGAGTCGTCATCAGGTGACCATCAGAGACGTGGCGGACCGTGCCGGAGTCTCGCGGGCCGCCGTCTCCGCGGCCCTCCAGGGCAAGCCGGGGGTGTCCGCCGCGACCCGGGCCCGGATCCTGGCGGTCGCTGGCTCGCTGGGCCGGCAGCCACGGGCGGCGAGCCGCTCACCGCGCCGCCCGGAGTCGGGCACGGTCGGGCTCGTCCTCCGCAGACCCGCGCACCAACTCGGCCTGGAGCCCTTCTACATGGAGTTCATCTCCGGTGTGCAGAGCGTGGTGTCGGCCGGGTCCGGTGCCCTGCTCCTGCGCCTGGTGGGCAGCCTGGACGAGGAGATCGACCTCCAGCGCCACTGGTGGCGGACCCGGCGGACCGCCGGTTCGGTCCTCGTCGACTTCCGCGAGCACGACCCCCGCGGGCCGCTGCTCGCCCGGATCGGCATGCCGGCCGTCGCCATCGGGCACCCCTCGCTCACCGGGCCGTTCCCCGCGCTGTGGACCGACGACGCCACCGCGATCACCGAGGCCGTGCGCTACCTGGCCGCGCTCGGTCACCGTGCCGTCGCCCGGGTCGGCGGCTCTCCCGAACTCGGCCACAGCGCGATCCGCGGTGCCGCCTTCTGCGCGGCGGCGCGGCGAGCGGGTCTGGACGCGGCGCGGCAGCTGTCCACGGACTTCTCCGGCGAGGCGGGGGCCAGGGCCACCCGCTCGCTGCTGACCGCCGAGCGGCGGCCCACGGCGATCGTCTACGACAACGACCTGATGGCCGTCGCCGGACTCGCCGTGGCGGCCGAGCTCGGCCTCGGCGTCCCCGCCGACGTCTCCCTGCTGGCCTGGGACGACTCACAGCTGTGCCGCCTGACGCGGCCGACCCTGTCGGCGATGAGCCACGACATCCACGGCTTCGGGGCCGAGGCCGCCCGCGCCCTGGACGACGTCCTGACCGGGGCCCGCCCCGGGGCCCGCCAGGTGCCGACGCCGAGGCTGATCCCGCGCGGTTCCACGGCGCCCCCGGCGGGGCGGTGTCTGAGGAACGGCGCGGGGGCGGTCTGACACTCCCCAGTGATACGACCGCCCCCGCAGCACATCCTGGAGGGGAGTGTCCCCGAAAACGCCGGTCAATCCTGCGCGAGTGCTTCGACGAGTGTGGCGCTGATCACTCTGGGGCCGGGGGTCTTTGCGGGGACGGCCCGGGCACGGCGGGCGCCGAGGGAGAAAATTCCGTACGGCGGCGTCCCGGGTCGCTGTACTCTCGCCGCTCATGAGCTGGTTGCCTGACGACTTCGTCCACCCTGTCCGCGTGCCCGTACCCGCGACCCCGTTCCATCTGCGGCCGATCAGGGAGGCGGACGCCGCGATCGACTATCCGGCCGTGATGGGTTCCCGGGAGCGCCTGTTCGAGATCTTCGGGCCCGCCTGGGGCTGGCCCGCCGCGACGATGACCTACGAGGCGGACCGCGTCGACCTGCTGCGCCACGAGAAGGAGATAGCGGCCCACGAGTCGTTCAACTACGCCCTGCTGGACGAGGAGGAGACGGTCCTCCTGGGCTGCGTCTACATCGACCCGCCCGAGCGGACCGGCGCCGACGCCGAGATCTCCTGGTGGGTGGTGGACGAGCTGGTCGGCACCGCGGCGGAGCGTGCGCTCGACGCGCTCGTGCCCGAATGGATCGCCGCCGACTGGCCGCTGCGGCAGCCGCGCTTCGTCGGCCGCGACCTCACCTGGCAGGAGTGGCTCGCCCTGCCGCCCCTCGACTGAGCCCCGCCCGCTCTCACTCGTACATGACGTAGGCGGGGCGCGGGGTCAGGGCCAGGACCTCGTCCGGTGTCATCAGACGGCCGCCGCCCTCGGCGTCCTCCTCGAAGAACAGCTTGAAACCGGTGTGCAGCCGCGGCGGCATGACCTTGACCAGCTGCTTCCACGTGTCGCGCTTGAGCCGCGGCGAGCCGATCCCGTCCGCGCTCTTCACGACCGCGACCCCCGCCGGAACCTTCAGCCGGTCCTCGTCCCTGACCACCGACGAGGCGACCTGGTGGTAGACGAAGGCCTTCTCCGGAAGGTCGTGCTCGTCGACGAGTGAGGCCAAGTAGGCCGCGATACGGGTGAGTTCGTCCCCGGTGGTGTGTCCGTAGCTGTCACCCGGCACCTGGTCGGGGCCCATCTCCCACTCCGGGTCCAGGGCGATGCCGACGTCCGGGTGGACCAGCCACTCGCGCAGCGCCTTCACCTCGTCGAGGGCCGCGGCCCGGCCCGGCTGGATGTTCAGGAGCAGCAGGGCCTTGTGGGCGCGTGCCGTCTCGTGGAAGGCGCGGATCGTCTTCGCCGGGGTGCGGCTGCGGTACCGGCCGTCGGGCCCGGCGCCGGAACTGGCGACCACCGCGAGCAGTTCGAGGACCGGCAGTACCGTGCGGCCGTCGGCGTAGGCACGGCCCCGGCGTTCGATCTCCGTGACGCGGTCGTCGAGGTCGCCGGTGCCGAGCCGGCCGAGGGCTTTGGCGCCGGGCAGGCCGCAGTAGCCGACGAGCCGGTGCTCCGGGAAGAGCCGCCGCCCGCCGCGGGGCAGTTCGGGGCGGCGGCGGGTGGGCGTCGGGGTAGGGGAGTGCGAGGTACGCGCCGAGGGAGTGGGGGCCGCCGCGTCGTCGGCGGGCGCGTCGGACGTACCGCAGCCGACCGCGAGGGTGGCCGCGCCCGCGGTGCCGGCCGCGAAGAAGGCGCGCCGCCGCAAGCGGCCCGGGGCCGCGTCCGTGCTGTCGCTGGGGCCGTCCGTCCGCATCGCGCCTCCTGTCCGCCGCTGCCGGTCGCGCGCCGCGACGGTTGTGGTGATCATCGTGTACAAGGCGCCTGTCCTTGGGGCCACGGCACGAAACGTGCGCGGACCCGGCAGTTCCGGACCCGGCCCGCGGGCGCGCCGCCCGCGCGCCGCCCCCGGCCGGGTCCGTGCCCCATCCCGGTGACGCGGCCGCTCCCCGTCGGCGTGGCAGCGTCACCTCCCCGACCCGCTCCGACCAGCATGTCCGCAAGTCCTGGCAGCGGCCGAGGACACCGACGGTGACGCCGACGGGGACACCGACAGGAAAGAGGAACCGTGCAGATCGGTTACAAGCTGGCCGCGGAGGCGTTCGGCCCCGCCGAACTGGTGCGTCAGGCCGTGCTCGCCGAACAGGCCGGTTTCGACTTCGTGGAGATGAGCGACCACTACCATCCCTGGCTGGACGTACAGGGGCACTCGCCCTTCGCCTGGACCGTGTTCGGCACGATCGCGGCGAAGACCGAACGCATCGGTCTGGCCACCGGAGTGACCTGCCCGACGGTCCGCTACCACCCGGCGATCATCGCGCAGGCGGCCGCCACGCTGGCCCTGCTCTCGGACGGCCGGTTCACGCTCGGCGTGGGGTCGGGGGAGCGGCTCAACGAGCACGTCACCGGTGAGGGGTTCCCGAACTCCGTGCCGGAGCGGCACGCCAGGATGCGGGAGGCGCTGGAGATCATCCGCCTGCTCTGGAGCGGCGGCTACCACTCCTACCACGGCCGGTACCTGAAGCTCGACGACGCCCGGGTCTTCGACCTGCCGCCACAGTCGCCGGTCATCGCCGTGGCGGCCGGGGGCCCGCTGTCGGCCCGGATCGCCGCGGAGCTGGGGGACGGACTCTTCGCGACCGACGCGGAGAGCGCGATCGTCGACGCCTACCGTGCGGCCGGCGGTGACGGACCGCGCTACGCCGAGGTGCCCATGGCATGGGCCCCCGACGCGGACACGGCCGCGCGGGCGGCGCTCAAGACCTCCCGGTGGGCGGTGACCGGCTGGAAGGTGATGAGCGAACTGCCCAACCCGGCCAACTTCGAGGCCGCCACGACCACGGTCCGAACCGAGGACATCCTGGAGCAGTTCGCGTGCGGCAGTGACCCCGCACGCTTCGTGGAGGTCGCCCAGCCCTTCGTGGACGCGGGCTTCGACCGGCTGGTGATGCAGAACGCCGGCCCCGACCCCGACGGCTTCATCGACTTCTACCAGCGGGAACTGGACCAGCGCCTGCGCGCACTGCGCCCGTCGGCGTGAACCGGAGCAGCAATCCCGGTCTGTTCTGCTGCCGGCTCAGAACATTCTGCCGCCGGCTCAGAACATGATGAGCAACCGCGTATTCGGCTTGAGCTTCCTGTTGACCGAACGGCTCTGCACATACACCTCCAGCTTCGGATTGTTGCCCGCCTTCACGGACACAGTCCCCTGAATTCCCGTACCGAAGAGAAGATTGCGTGCCGCGTCGCCGGTGTAGGCGCGGTCGGTGTCCTTCTCGACCACGATGACTTCCTTGTTCGGCTGGACCTGGGCCCGCGCTCCCAATTGGTAATAACAGGCGCCACGTTCGTATGTCACCCCGGGGTGCGAATTCACGAAGGGGCGGATCTCGACTTCCTTGTCGACCTTCAGGAGGCGGTACCGGTCGGCCGGAACGGGTTCGAGGCTGGCGCGCACGTCGTCGACGGATATGTCCTGGCCGACCGCGAAGAGGTTCTTGGTGCCGCGCACCCCCTGCTCACGCCCGCGCAGGAAGCTGGTCGCGGCCGCGCGCACCGTGCCGATCGCCTCCTCGACGCCCTTCTGGGAGTCCGCGTCCCAGATCGCGATGTTCCCCGCCGGGAAGCCGTAGTTCTGCGCGGTGCGCTTGGCCAGGGAGTTCGGAACCAGGATCGCCGAGGTCCAGTGGCCGGGCAGACCGCCCATCCGCGTCGTGATCCGGTCCAGCCAGGGGCCGAGGACGGTCATGTCCCCGTCGTGCCGCCGGTCTCCCCCCGACGCGTTCTCCTCGCCGTCCGTCACCACGATCTGCAGGAAACTGTGCTCGCCGTACTCCTCCCAGATGTGTCCCAGGTCGTCCAGGGACTTCAAGGAGGCCTCGATGAGCGCCGTCGCGCCATTGTTGACCTGATACAGCCCGCGCATGGACGGCAGGCGCTTCACGTCCATGTCCCACACCAGATTCTCCACCCGGTGGTCGAAGGAGTAGAGGCTGATCCGCGTCTCGTGGCCGAGGCTGTCGGATTCGGCCTTCAGGCCCGCCACGAACTCGTCCACCACGCGCACCAGTTGATTCTGGTGCGGCCGCATGGAACCCGAACAGTCCACCACCAGCGCGACGTGATTCACCTTGTGCTGAATCCTGTTTGCGGACATGATTCCGCTCCCCCTCCGCTGTTTCCGAGCGATGTATTCACTCTAGAGGGCGGCACTGACAACGGGAGTTGAGCGCGTACCCCCTCGCCGGGCACGGGCGCCGAATCCGGCACGGCGCAGGAACGGCGTCGCCCGCCCCGGCCGTGCGGTGGCGGGGGACGCCGTCGGTGGGAGACTGGAACGGTGAACGACGAGAGCGGACGGACGACGGAACGGCGCCTGGAGCGGGCCATCACCGAACTGCTGGACCGGCGTGATCCGTCGTCGTCGATCTGCCCGTCCGACGCCGCCCGCGCGGTGTACGAGGGCGAGGACGACGGCTGGCGCGAGCTGATGGAGCCGGCCCGCCGGGCGGCCCGCCGGCTCGCGGACGCGGGCGAGGTCGAGATCACGCAGGGCGGGCGCCGCGTCACCACGGACGAGCCGCGTGGCCCGATCCGGATCCGCCGGCCGCGCTGACGTCCCCCGGGGGGCGGACGCCGCCCCCGTCACCCTTCGGACGAGGGCGCGGGACCGGCCGGGCGCGGATGCTGCCCCGGGCCCTCGTGGTAGTCGGCGAGCCGGCTGGGCGACAGGTCCGTCGGCTCCTCGCCGGTCTCCAGCAGCGTGTCGGCGGGGCCGATGACGAGCGGGTCGGCCTTGCCCACCGCGGCCTCGTCCCGGGACTCGTAGTCGAAGCGCAGCAGGAGGTGACGCATGGCCTCAAGGCGTCCGCGGCGCTTGTCGTTCGTCTTCACCACCGTCCACGGCGCATGGCTGGTGTCCGTCGCGCGGAACATCTCCACCTTCGCGCGCGTGTACGCGTCCCACAGGTCGAGCGAGGCGACATCGGTGGGGGAGAGCTTCCACTGGCGGACGGGATCGACCTGGCGGATGGCGAACCGCGTGCGCTGCTCGGCGCGGGAGACGGAGAACCAGAACTTGACCAGCACGATGCCGTCGTCGGTGAGCATCTGCTCGAACAAGGGCGCCTGCTCCAGGAACTGCTGGTGCTGGCCCGGCGTGCAGAAGCCCATGACGGGCTCGACACCGGCCCGGTTGTACCAGGAACGGTCGAAGAAGACGATCTCACCGGCGCTCGGGAGGTGCGCGACGTAGCGCTGGAAGTACCACTGGCCCGACTCCCGCTCGGACGGCTTGTCCAGCGCCACCACGCGCGCGCCACGCGGGTTGAGCCGCTCGGTGAAGCGCTTGATCGTGCCGCCCTTGCCCGCCGCGTCGCGGCCCTCGCAGAGCACCACGACGCGGCGGCCCTGGTCGCGGACCGTCTTCTGCAGCTTCAGCAGTTCGATCTGCAGGAGCCGCTTGCTGCGCTCGTACTCCTTGCGGCCGAGCTTGCGGGTGTACGGGTAGTTCTCCTGCCAGGTGCGCAGGGGGCCGCCCTCCTGGTCGAGGAGGACCGGCCGCTCCGGCTGGGAGTCGTCGACCCACAGTCCGTCGAGAAGCTTCTTCTCCTCGTCCTTGCCGCTCAACGTGGTCTCCTCGGGGTACGGCGATGCGGGTGAAGGAAGGTGCACTGCAGGTCATACCCCGTCATCGCGCTCACAAAAGACGTCACGGAGAGACACGGACGTTCCGTCGCGGGAGGGTACCGGGCGCCCGGTACGGGCTGGGACGCGCGGAATGGGGGCCGTCCGGCCCTTTGCCCGGGTGGGGCCGGTGGTGACACTGGGAGGGTCGGACGGGGCCCGTGCTCCGGCCGGTCGGCGGGGCCCGCTTCGGCAGTGAGGCGGGTGACTGCCTGCCGGGCCCGCCGTCCGGGCCGCCGGACCCGGTCGAGGCCGTACGCCCCGGCGGCCCGGACGGCGGACGAGGGCTATCCGTACGGCAGCTGCGCGGCGTCGGGGATCCCGCCGGGGGTGCGGCGCGGACTCGGCCGGCCGGGACGGGCGGGGCGGGCACGTGCGGGGCGCCAGGTGGCGACGAGGGCCGCGGCCAGGAGGAGTTCGGCGATGTCGCCGCCGTAGTACATGATCTCGGCGCCGCCCCGTACCTGCGTGGCGGGCGCGTGCACGCCGAGGAGGAAGCCGCCGTAGATCAGCTGGGAGATCGTGGCGTGCGCCGCGACGGCGACCCCGAGCACGATGAGCCGCGCGGGCACGCCGGGCCGCGACGGCGCGGGGTCGGGTCCGGCGACGACCCAGGCGAACAGGCAGCCGGAGAGCAGGAAGTGAACGTGCATCAGCGCGTGCAGCGCGGGCCGGGCCATCGTCGCGTCGTACAGCGGCGTGAAGTACAGGACCGGCAGCGTGCCGGTGGCCAGGACCAGGGCGGTGACCGGGTGCGCGAGCAGCCGGGCCGGGCGGCTGTGCAGCAGCCGGGTGAGGGAGCGGGCCCGGGTGGCGGGCAGCGTCCGCAGCAGCAGACTGACCGGCGCGCCGAGGACCAGGGCCAGGGGTGCGTACATGCCGATCAGCATGTGCTGGGCCATGTGCCCGCGGAAGTCTTCGTGCGCGACAGGCGCCAGGGGCGGCGACAGGGCCACGGCGAGCAGGGCGCACCCGGTGAGGAAGCTCAGGGTCCGCGGGCCGCTCCAGCCCAGGACGGGGTTGCGGCGCCGGGCGCGGCGCGCGAGGAGGACGTAACCGGCGGCGAGGACGAGCACCATGGCGGCGGGGAGCAGCACCGGCAGCACCGCCCACAGGTCGCTGCTCGCGTGGTGGTCCTGCATCGGATGGTGCGAGGTGTGCTCCATCAGGCGGGCCGGCCGGGCCGCGCGGCCCCGGCGGGGCCGGGGGCGTCGGGGGCGTCGGGGTCGAAGGGGCGGCCGGAGCGCTGCAGCAGGTGACCGCCGACGACCAGGAGGAGCCCGAGGAGCAGGAAGGCCATGTCCCACCAGATGCGGTGCGGGCCGCCGTGGACATGGTGGATGCCCATGATCTGGTGGTCGAGCAGGCCCTCGACGAGGTTGAACAGGCCCCAGCCGACCAGGATCCAGCCCCACAGCACCCGGGAGGCCCACACCCGGCGGCGGTGGTGGGTGACCCGGGCGTACAGGATCCCGAGGCCCACGATCACCGCGACCCAGCAGACGGCGTGGAAGACGCCGTCCCAGACCGTGTTCATCTCCAGGCCGGAGACGGTGTTCGCCGGGTAGTACTTCACCCCGATCCGGTCACTGTCGGTGCTGGTGAGCATGTGGTGCCACTGGAGCAGCTGGTGCAGCAGGATGCCGTCGACGAAACCGCCGAGCCCCACCCCCAGCACGATGCCCGGCAGGCGGATGCTGCCGGGTGGCGCGCCCGTGCGCGTCTGGTCGGTGCCGGCCATCGTCTGTCCCGTCCGATCTGTCGGTCCGCCGGATACGTGTGCCTGAACGAGTACGCCTTTCCCGCCCTGGCCCCGCTGTCACGAACGGGCGTCCTTTCGGCCGAATCGCGCGCCGGCCGGCGGCGCGCGGCCGTCCGGCGGTCAGGCCCTGACGTGGCGGGCCGCCGTGGCGGGCCGGAGCGTCGCCGTGCGCTCGCGCCGGGCCGCCGGGCGCGAACGTGCCGTCCGGCCCAGCCAGAGGGAGGCCGTGGCCAGCAGCCCGCCGAACACCGCGAGGAGCAGCAGGGACACCCACATCTGCCGGCTCCCCGGGTTCAGCCATCCGGTCCACGCGGCGGACGCCGCCCACAGGAGGGTGCCTCCTCCGTAGAAACCGCGCATGCGGCGCAGCCCGCGCACAGCAGCCGACGGACGCTCGGGAAGCTCAGTGGTAGCTGTCATGCCGGCCCGTGTACCCAGCGATCACCGGATCACCACGCCTTCACCCGGGCGGCCTGTTTTCCGTCATCGTCGCTGACGCCGCCGCTCTGCGCAGAGCCGCGGTGGTGCGCCCGCAACCGCCGCCACCACGGCGGGACCGGCACCAGGACACCTGTGCGAGCGGCCATTTCGCGCCGCCTGCACGGAAGTTGCGGCGGCGGCCCGGGCCGGTGCCGCTAAGGTTGCCCCAGGCTCAACGCCGCATCCCCCCGTGTGCGGCGTTGAGCTCTTCCGCGTTCGCCGCGTCGTCACGGGCACAGCGGCGCACCGTCGCCCGCCGTTCCGGCACACCGCTCGATGACCGAGGCGACCTGTTCCGCGGCGGGGGAGTTGCGGTGCACCCGGCGGGCCAGCAGCAGGTCGACGGCCTCGGGCTCCTCCAGCGGCACGTACGTCACCCCGTCGAGGCTGAGACTGCGCACGGAGCGCGGGACCAGCGCCACCCCGTGACCGGCCGCCACGAAGACGACGAGGGTGGCCGTCTCACCGACCTCGGTCAGCGGCTCCGGCCGGAACCCGGCCCGGGCGCACGCGGCCAGCACCCGCTCGTACATGGAGGAGCGGGCCCGGGACGGATGGATGACGAAGGGCTCACCGGCGAGCGCGCGCAACGGCACGCAGGACCGGCCGGCCAGCGGGTGGTGGCTGGGCACCACGGCCACCAGGGGCTCGGACCGCAGCGGCGTGACGTGCAGCCGCGCGTCGGTGACCGCGCCCCGCAGCACGGCGAGGTCGTACCGGCCGTCGAGCAGCCCCGCCACGAGTTCCGGGGTGAGCAGTTCGCCGCGCAGGTCCATGGTGACCGCAGGCAGCTCCGCCCGTACGGTGCGCGCGACGCGTGGCAGCACGTCGTACGTCGCGGTGCCGATGAACCCCACGGAGACGCGCCCCGCGTGCCCGGTGGCCAGCTCCCGCAGGTGCACGCGGGCCCGCTCCTCCTCGGTGACGAGCGCCCGCGCGTAGTCGGTGAGCTGCCGGCCGGCCTCGGTCGGTTCGACCCGCCGCGTGGAGCGGTGGAACAGCGCGATGCCGAGCTCCCGTTCCAGCTGCTTGATCTGCTGGGACAGGGCGGGCTGGGCCACGTGCAGCCGGGCCGCCGCCCGGCCGAAGTGGCACTCCTCGACGAGCGCGAGGAAGGACCGGAGCTGACGGAGTTCCATGGCTCCACCGTAGGGCGTTTCATGCGGTCGGCTTATCAATCGATGCCGACTCGGTCTTGGACGTGATGAACACCGCGCTCCTAGGGTGAGCCCGTGACCGACAGTTACGTGTACGCGGCAGCACGCACCCCGTTCGGGCGATTCGCGGGCGCCCTGGCGGAGGTCCGCCCCGACGACCTCGCCGCGCTCGCCGTCACCGGGACGCTCGCCAAGACCCCGGACCTGGACCCGGCCCACATCGACGACGTGGTCTGGGGCAACGCCAACGGCGCGGGCGAGGACAACCGGAACGTCGGCCGCATGGCCGTCCTGCTGGCGGGCCTGCCGACCTCGGTGCCCGCCACGACCGTGAACCGCCTCTGCGGCTCCTCCCTGGACGCCGCCCTCATCGCCTCGCGCGCCATCGAGACCGGCGACGCGTCCGTCGTGCTCACCGGCGGGGTGGAGTCGATGACCCGGGCGCCGTGGGTGCTGCCCAAGCCCGCCAAGGCGTTCCCCGCCGGCGACGTGACGGCCGTGTCCACGACCCTGGGCTGGCGCCTCGTCAACGACCGCATGCCCAAGGAGTGGACCGTCTCCCTGGGCGAGGCCAACGAACAGCTGGCCGACCGCTTCGCCGTGGGCCGCGAGCGCCAGGACGCCTTCGCCGCCCGCTCCCACCGCCTCGCCGACGAGGCCTGGAACGCCGGCTTCTACGACGACCTGGTCGTCCCCGTCGACACCGAGGGCGCCACGTTCGGCCGGGACGAAGGCATCCGGCCCGGTTCCACCCCGGAGAAGCTGGCCGCGCTCAAGCCCGTCTTCCGCCCCGACGGTGTGATCACGGCCGGCAACGCCTCCCCCCTGAGCGACGGCGCCTCCGCGGTCCTGCTGGGCTCCGGCGCCGCCGCGGCGCGGATCGGCACCGAACCGCTCGCCCGGATCGCGGGACGCGGCGTGTCCGCCCTGGACCCGCAGCTGTTCGGCTACGCGCCCGTGGAGGCCGCCGGCCGGGCGCTGCGGCGCGCGGGCGTCGCCTGGTCCGACGTCGGGGCCGTCGAGCTGAACGAGGCGTTCGCCGTGCAGTCCCTCGCGTGCGTCGACGCCTGGGGCGTCGACCCGGAACGGGTGAACGCCAAGGGCGGGGCGATCGCCCTCGGCCACCCGCTGGGCGCCTCCGGCGGACGCCTGCTCGGCACCCTGGCGCACCGGCTGCGCGACTCCGGTGAGCGGTGGGGCGTCGCGGCCCTGTGCATCGGAGTCGGCCAGGCCCTCGCCGTCGTCCTGGAGAACGTCACGGGAGGCACCCGATGACCACGCGGGTGTGCGCGGACGCCGACGAGGCCGTGGCCGGGATCGCGGACGGCTCCACGGTGCTGGTCGGCGGGTTCGGCATGGCCGGGATGCCGGTCGAGCTGATCGACGCCCTCATCCGGCAGGGTGCGGGTGACCTCACCGTCGTGTCCAACAACGCAGGCAACGGGGACACCGGACTGGCCGCGCTGCTGGCCGAGGGCCGGGTCCGCAAGGTGATCTGCTCCTTCCCGCGGCAGGCGGACTCATGGGTGTTCGACGGCCTGTACCGGGCGGGCCGCATCGAGCTGGAGGTCGTCCCGCAGGGCAACCTCGCGGAGCGCATGCGGGCGGCCGGGGCCGGGATCGGAGCCTTCTACTGCCCCACCGGCGTCGGGACCCTGCTCGCCGAGGGCAAGGAGACCCGCGTCATCGACGGGCGTACGTATGTGCTGGAGTACCCGATCAAGGGCGACGTCGCGCTGATCGGCGCCCACCGCGCCGACCGGATGGGCAACCTCGTCTACCGCAGGACCGCGCGCAACTTCGGGCCCGTCATGGCCACCGCGGCGACCACGGTGATCGCCCAGGTCCGCGAGGTCGTCGAGACCGGCACGATCGATCCGGAGGCCGTCGTGACCCCGAGCATCTTTGTCGACCGCGTGGTGCAGGAGGCGGGACGCGCATGAACCCGACGAGCGGAACGGAGCCGGCGACCGGCGAGCGCGGCCCGCTGGGCAAGCACGACATCGCCGCCCTCATCGCCCGCGACGTCCCCCACGGCGCCTTCGTCAACCTGGGCATCGGGCAGCCGACCCTCGTCGCCGACCACCTCGGCGCCGACTCCGGGGTGGTGCTGCACACCGAGAACGGCATGCTCAACATGGGGCCCGCCGCCCGGGAAGGCGAGATCGACCCCGATCTGACCAACGCGGGCAAGATTCCCGTCACCGAGCTGCCGGGGGCCGCGTACTTCCACCACGCGGACTCCTTCGCCATGATGCGCGGCGGCCACCTGGACCTCTGCGTCCTCGGCGCGTTCCAGGTCTCGACCACGGGCGACCTCGCCAACTGGCACACGGGCGCGCCGGACGCCGTCCCCGCCGTCGGCGGGGCGATGGACCTGGCGATCGGGGCGAAGCGGGTCTACGTGATGATGACGCTCTTCACCAAGGACGGCGCGCCCAAGCTGGTGCCCGAGTGCGGCTACCCGCTCACCGGCCTCGCCTGCGTCGACCGCGTCTACACGGATCACGCGGTCTTCGACATCACGCCGCGGGGGATCACCGTGCGCCGAACCTTCGGCATCACGCCGGACGACCTCGCGGCGCGCCTGGAGGTCCCGCTCACCTTCGCCGGAGCGTGAGACCGCCCCGGATGTCGGGTGCCCGAGCCCCGGGGTACAGTCCAGAGATCGCAAGGAGTAGGGGCGTGAGGTGACCGGAGCGCGGGCGGAGACGTCGTCGGCCCTCCCCGCGACCTCCGTGATCGAACTGCCGTTCCCCATCTGGGCCGGTGACGCCGGCCCGCACGCGCCCGGGCCGAGCCCCCTGGCCCTCGCCGAGGCGGCCGGCCGATGAGCACCGAGTCGGCCACCCAGCCCTTCGATCATCCGGCGCTGTTCTACCGCGGCGAGCAGGAGTACCTCGCGGGCACCGTGCCGTTCGTCGAGGAGGCCCTCGCCGCCGGGGACCCGGTGGCCGTGGCCGTACCCGGCGCCAACCTCGCGCTCATCCGGGCCGCGCTGGGCGGACAGGCCGCGCGGGTGCGGCTCCTCGACATGGAGCGGGCCGGGCGCAACCCCGGGCGGATCATCCCGCGGGTGCTGCGCGCCTTCGCCGAGGGCCACCCCGGGCGCCGGGCCCGCATCCTCGGCGAGAGCATCTGGGCGGGCCGCACCGCCGTCGAGTACCCCGCCTGCGTCCAGCACGAGGCGCTGACGAACGTGGCGTTCCAGGGCCGCGCAGCAACGATTCGCTGCCTGTACGACGCGGCCCGGCTGGCGGAGTCGGTGCTCGCCGACGCCTACGTCACCCACCCCACGGTCATCGACTCGGGCACGCGCGCCGACAGCGCGGCCTACGCCCCGCAGGAGCTCCTCGCCCGGTACAACCAGCCCCTGAGCGCACCGCCCGACACCCCGGCCACGGCCTACACGGCGACCAGCCTCGGCGAGGTCCGGCACGTGGCCACCCGCAGCGCCGCCGCGTCCGGACTGCGTACCCCGCGGCTCGACGACTTCGAACTGGCCGTCGCCGAGCTGACGACGAACAGCGTGGTCCACGGCGGAGGGCGGGGGACGCTGCGGGTCTGGGCCGATGACCGGCACGTGATCTGCGAGGTCCAGGACGCCGGACTCATCGACGACCCGCTGGCCGGACGCCGCCTGCCGCCCCGGGAGCAGCACGGCGGACGCGGCCTGCTGCTGGTGAACGTGGTGGCGGACCTGGTACGGACGTACAGCGCCCCGGACCGGGGAACGACGACGCGCGTCTACTTCCGCCGCTGACCCGGCGGCCCCGGCGCGGCGTCCCGGCGCGTCACCCGTGCTGGGCCTGGAGGACCGGTGCGCGACCGGGGTCGCCGGGCACCGCCTCGCCCCAGGTCTCCTGACGGAGCAGGCCGAGCAGGGCCGTCTCCGCCGGGCCCGCGTCGTCGCGGAGCACCGCGATGACGGGCTGGGACACGGCCGGGTGGACCGGCCGCGCGAGGTGTTCGTGCCCGGGCGGCACCGTGGACGCCGGGACGAGCGTGATGCCCAGCCCGTCGGCGGCCCAGCGCACGGCCGTCGCGGTCCGGGAGACGCGGGCGGCCGTGACCGGACTCAGCCCGTTCTCCCGCACCACCGCCAGCAGGACGCCGTCGAGCGCGCTCTCCCGGTCGAAGCGCACCCACGGCTCGCCCGCCAGGTCCGCCAGGGCGACCCGGTCCGCGGCGAGCTGCGGATGGCCGGGGCCGAGCACCACGACGAACTCCTCCTCGCCGAGGCGGTGGGCGTCGGCCGGGGTCCGCTCGCACGCCGCCATCAGGGCCAGGCCGAGTCCGCCGCGGTGGCAGAGCCGCTCCAGCTCGGCGGAGCTGGACTGTTCGAGGACGGTGACCTCCAGGCGGGGGTGGCGGCGGCGCAGCGCGCTCAGGGCGCCCGGGAACTGCCGCGTCCCGAAGCCCATCTGCACGGCCACGACCAGCTCGCCCGCCGGTTCGTCGGCGCCGGCCCTGGCCGTCGCCCGCGCCCGCCGCGCCGCCCGCACCGCGACCTCCGCCTCGCGCAGGAAGTCCCGGCCGACGGCGGTGGGGACGAGGCCGGTGGGCGTGCGCGCGAACAGCTCCACGCCGAGGTCTCGCTCCAGACCGCGGATCTGCTGGGACATCGAGGGCTGGGCGACCCGCAGCAGCTCCGCCGCCGCCGTCACCGAACCGGCCTCGGCGACGGCCAGGGCGTACTCGAACTGGCGAAGGCTCATCGGTGGCCGTCTCCTTCTGGGCTCTGCGGCTGGTGGTCGTAGTGCGGTAACTCCGTTCCAGCGGCGCGGATTCCCGCCGGCCGCGAGCGGACCCGGCCGAAAGGTGCGCCCGGGCGGGGGTGGCCGCCCGGGCGCGCGGGCTCAGTACCGGGCGTCGTCCGGCACCGTGATCTGCCGCTCGGCCCAGCCCATGCGGGTCGTCGCCGTGTAGTTCACGGTCGTGCCCGCGGTCAGCCCCGCCGCCCGGGCCCGGGCGGCGGGGGAGACCAGGACCAGCTGCTCACAGAGCATCTCGCCGGTGGCCCCGTCGACAACGAGGCGCTGTTCCACCCTGCCCAGCGGGTTGTCGAAGGTGCCGGGGAAGGTGAAACCGGCGCCGGTACGGCCCAGCGGGTCGGTGACGCGCCCCAGCCCGCGAACGCCCGGCAGGTCGGCCATCACCCGGTAGGCAGCCGCGCGGACAGCGGGCTTGACCGGCATGGTGACGAGGTCGGCCGCCTGGCGCAGGACATAGGCAGTCCGGCCCTGTTCCGCGTCGGCGCCGCTGTCCGCCTTGTAGAGGCTCTCCAGTTCGCGCCGCAACGCATCGCGGCCGGCGGGCAGTTCACGCAGGTCCCGGTAGGTGATGTTCCGCGGGCCCAGAGCGTAGATCTTGTCGCCGGCGTCCGTGCGCATCACCATCGGCGCCTTTCCGTCGCCCAGCTTGTACGCGCGCGTGCCGCCTCGTCCGCCCGCGATCTCGGCCTGCACCGTGGCGGGCGAGCCGGCGGCCCGCCAGCGCGCCCCGTCCGCCGCGGTGCGCGGCTTCGTCTCGGCGTCCACCCCGGTGACCATGAGGCTCCGGGTCCCCGGGCGCACCCCCACGGACCACTTTTCGGTCGAGGTGGAACGCACCGCGAAGGGCTGCCCCTCGCCGCCCGCCGCGCTGACCACGTCCACGTCCTGCGACCGCGTACTGGTCTGCCAGTACGTCCCTTCCGCGGCGGGGGCCTCCGCCCGCTCGGCCACACTCAGCAGCTCCAGGCGCCCGTCCACGGAGGTCGCGGCCCGCCCGTCCGGCGACGACGTGCCCGGGCCCCCGGCGACGGAGTGCGGGCTGCCCTGCGGGCCGTTCCCGTCGAGCGTGCTCACGACCACCGCGGAGGCCGCGACGGCGGCCAGGGCCGCCGCGGTCCCCAGCGGCCGCAGCCCGCCCCGGAAGCGTCCGGGGGCCCGCAGGCGGGTCGCGCGGGCGTCCGTCTCCCCGGCCATGATCCGCGCCAACTCCGTCCGCCCGCGGGGCGAGTCCGCGAGAGCGGCGGGGTCCAGCGCGTCGGGCCGGGCGTCCGCGAGCACCTTCATGACGTCGGGCCGGCCGGACCGTTCGGGGGTGTGCTTCATGTGAGTGCTCCTTCGCGATCGGTGCGGGTCGCCCGCGGTGCTGAGGTCGTGTCGGCCGGATACGCCACGTCGAAGGCCTTCTCCAGGCGGCGCCGCGCCCGGTGCAGGCGGACGGTGAGCGTCGCGATGCTGCAGTTCAGGACCCGCGCCGCCTGTTTGGCGCTGAGACCGTGCCAGGCGAGGAGCGTCAACAGCTCCCGGTCGGCGGCGGACAGGGCCGCCAGGGCCCGCAGCGCGGCCTCCCGTTCGGTGACGTCCGCGGCCACGTCGCCGACGTCCGGCCGGGCGCCGATGCTGATGCGCTGCGCCTCGGCGGCGACGAGGGCGAACTGATGGCTGTCCCTGCGCCGCAGCTCGCGCACGAGGTTGCGGGCCACGCCCAGCAGCCACGGCAGTTCGGGCCGCGGGATGTCCCGCACCCGCCGCCAGGCCACGGTGAAGGTCTCACTCGTGATGTCCTCCCCCGTCTGCCGGCCCACCAGGCTCGTGGTGTACGCGAGGACGCGGGGGTGGCACTCCTCGTAGATCTCCCGGAAACGTTGGGCATGTGTCATGCGCCGTCCCTCTTATCGGCTCTCATACCTAGCAATGCGCCCGACGGTCCGGTTCTTACAGGGGGAACGGAAAAAAGGGTGGTCTACGTAGGCGCCGGGGCAGCCTGACATGCCGTAGGCGGCTGGCTGGTCGCCGGCCGCCTACGGTGCGGTGCGGATCCGAAGAGGGCTCGACGAGCCCCGCCGTCAGACGGCCATGCCGTAGACGATCGTGAAGAGCGTGCCGAGCGAACCGATGATGAACACACCGGTGAGGCCCGCGATGATGAGGCCCTTGCCCTGCTCCGCGCTGAAGGTGTCGCGCAGCGCGGTGGCGCCGACGCGCTGCTTCGCCGCGCCCCAGATCGCGATGGCCAGGCAGAGCAGGATCGCGACGGCCATGACGACCTGGATCATCGTCTTCGCCTCGGTGCCGAGCGCGCCGAAGGGGCCCCAGTCAGGGGCGATGCCGCCGATCAGCGTGCTGATGTCGCCCTTCTCGGCTGCGATCAACATGTGCGTGTCCTCCTTGAGTTGACCCTGCGCTGCTCCCACCGTAGCCGGGGTCGCGCGCGCCGCCAGAGGGGGCGGCGCGGACGGGACGGTGACATCTGGTGACAGAACGGTGACGAGCCGCGCCCCAACCAACTCTCCCGTTCTCCGGTCTTACTCGGTGTGCGGCGCCCGGCAGTCGACCGGCCGGACGCCGCCACCGCGCCCGACCGGCGCACCGGGCCCAGAACACCGGGTCACGGAACCAGACAGAGCACAGGACCACAGGGGGATCCGAAATGAAGCACGTCCGTCACGCCGCCGCCGTCGCCGTCCTCGTCACCGGGGGAGCCCTCGCTCTCGCGGTGCCCGCCACCGCCTCCACCACCGTCTCCGCGGCGGCGCCCGCCGCCGCGCACCCGGCCGCGAAGGCGGCCCCCGCGCCGACGGAGGCCCCCGTCGCGAAGTACAACGGCGCCTGCGGGGCCGGTCACAAGGTGATCGACTCGGCCAACATGGAGCTGCTCGGCACCACTTTCCTCACCTACAACAAGACGACCGGCGAGAACTGTGTGGTCACCGTGCGCACCAAGCCGGGCGCTGCGGTGAGCATGTTCGCCAGGCTCAGCTCCGCGACGGGCGGGACGACGACCGACCGCGGCCGGTTCACCACGTACGCCGGGCCCGTCTTCCTGGAGGCGCGCGGCGAGTGCGTCACCTGGGAGGGCGGCATCAGCACGTACTCCACGAAGGGGACCGGCCACTGCGGCGCGTTCGCGGCGCGGCGCGGCTGACCCCGGGACGCGGCGGTCCTGCCACCCCGGCCGGGGAGGCAGGCCCGCCGCGTGCTCAGCGGGCCGGAACCCACTCGGCGCCCCAGCGCGCGAGCCCGCGCAGCGCGGTGTTCCGGCCGCGCGCGGGGACGGTCCACAGCTCGTGACCGCGCAGCCGCCACCGCTCCAGCAGGGCGTTGGCGGCGAGCATGCCGCTGGTCGCCGCCCGTTCCATCAGTGCCACCGGCAGGCCCGTGCGGACCAGGTCACCGGCCACCATGAGCGCGGGGTTCGACGTACGCACGGCGGGGCGGTCGGCGTACCCGTCCACGGCGAACAAGGGGCAGTCCTGGCGCCATTCGTGCCGGGCGTCGACGACGCGTGCCGCTCGGGTCTCCGGATAGATCCGGTGCAACTGGTCGACCAGGCGCTGCTGTTCGGCCTCCCGGTCGGCGGAGTCGACCGTGTCGGCGACTGCGTAGGCGTGCAGCTCGACCACCGATCCGCCCGTGCGGCGCGACCAGGTGTGGGCCTCGCGCTCCCACCGGTCCAGCACACTGACGTTGTCCAGGCTGCCGAAGCCGCTGGTCCCGAGGAAGCCCGCCCGGTCGGCGGCGAGCGGACGGTCGAGCCAGAGCCGGGAGACGAGGAAGGCGGGCGCGGTCCGCAGCCCCGCGACGCGCGCGTACCAGCCGTCGTCGGCGAGGCCCGGGCTGTCCGCGGCAACCTTCCGCAGGCCGTCGGTGTCGAGCGCGAGGACGCACGCGTCGAACTCCCGCGTGCGCGTCCCCGTGCTCACGCCGAAACCGCCGCCCGGGCCGGCGGTGACGCGGTCGACCGGCGCGGACGTCCGGATGTCGGCACCCATGGACTCCAGGTAGGCGCGCAGGGGTTCCCACAGCGCGGTCGGGAAGGGGTCGTCGGGCACGTCGAAGAGGAGGCCCTCCGCCGACCCGAGGAAGTAGATGTGGAACATGAGCGCCATCTCGGCCGCCGAGAGCCGGCGCGGATCGGCGAAGAAGCTGCGGGAGAACACCTCGAAGGCCAGGTGGTGCGCGGCCGCGGGGAAGCGGATCGAGGCCAGCAGGTCGTGCGCGCTGCACGCGTCCAGCCGCTCGTAGACCTCCGGGACGCGGACGTCCATCAGCGGCAGGGCCCCGCGTGCGTTCATCCGGGGCAGGTCGGCGAGGGTGAAGCTCGGGCTGGTCAGGGCGAAGCCCAGGGCGCTCCACGGCGGTGTCCGCGGCACGTGCCGGAAGCTGTCCCGCATCCCGTCGGCGTGCCACAGCGGGTAGTCGGGCAGCCGCGTCAGCCGCTCCAGGTGCGGATCGGTCCGCCGCAGCAGCGCCCGCAGGTTGTAGTACTGGCGGAAGAAGGCGTGGAAGCCGCGGCTCATCGTGGCCGTCGAACCGTCGGCGAGGCGCGTGCTCCAGCCGGCCAGCCGGCCGCCGAGCGAGGCCTCGCGCTCGAAGAGGGTGACGCGCACGCCGCGTTCGGCCAGCCCCACGGCGGCCGCGAGACCGGCGATGCCCCCGCCGACGACCGCCGCCGACGGCGCGGTCCCGGTGGCCCGCGCCGCACCGGGCGCGGCCGGCACATGGACGGCCCGGCGGTCCGCGGCGCCCGGCGGCAGCCGGTGCCCGCCCGTCATCCGCGCGCCCCCGCACCCGGCACCCGGCCGACGACGGTGTGGGTGATGCCCGTCTGCCAGCCGGGCAGCGGCAGGACCCGCACCCCCGCGAACCCGGCGTCCGTCATCCGGCCCGCGAACCGGTCCGCGGTGTCGAACTCGATGACGCTGCGCCACAGATGCTGGTAGAGCGCGCCGTCCCCCAGCGCGGTCGTGACGGGCAGCAGCCCCGCGCAGACCGCCGACCACACGGCACGGTGCCGGTGCTTGCCGCTCAGCGTGTAGTCGTGCACGGCGAGCCGCCCGCCCGGCGCCAGCACCTCGCGCACCGCCGACAGGATCCGGTCCGGGTCGGCCGTGTTGCGGAACAGGTAGGCCGCGAGGACGGCGTCGAAGGGGCCCGTGACGCCCGCGTCGGCCAGGTGCTCGGCCGGGCTGTGCACGAAGGTGACGTCGCCGGGCCAGCGTTTCGCCGCGGCCCGCTCCAGCATCCCGGCCGAGGCGTCCACGGCGGTGATCCGGGCCTCCGGGAGCACGGACAGCAGCGCGGCGGTCGACGCCCCGGTGCCGCAGCCCAGGTCCAGGACGTGCAGCCCCCGTCCGCGGCCGGGCAGACCCAGGCCCAGGCGCCGCGCCGAGCGGCGCAGTTGGGCGTGGTAGCCGGGATTGGCCCGCACGAGGGCGTCGTAGCTGCGGGCGGCGTGGTCGAAGGCACGGGCGAGGGGCGCGTCGCGCAGGGTCGGCATGGTTCTCCTTGGCGAGCCCCGAGGTTCAGGGCGTGGGGGAGGGGCGCAGCGGACGGGAGGGCAGGGAGGCCGCGCTGCGCAGCAGGGGCAGGACCGGGCTGTGCAGCCCGATGGACAGGTCCTCGTAGAGCGAGGTCGCGCCGTCGAGGAAGCGCAGCAGCCGCTCGGTGGGGACCCGGGAGAACAGCCGCGTGAAGAAGGCAGCCCCCTCCAGACGGCCGCTGGCCAGGGCGTGCAGCAGGACCGCGTCCATCGCGTGGGAGCGCGGCGAGTGCGGCGCGGGCGGCACCGGCCGCCGGCCCGCGAGGAGGGCTTCGGTCAGGGCCGTCGTCTGGCGCTGGATGGCGGCGAAGGTGTAACCGGTCGACGGGCGGGTGGCACCGCCCGCCGCGCCGATCCGGAAGACGGACCCGCCGCTCTGGCGGGCGAACCGGGCGTCCGTCATCGGGATGAGGCCCTCCTCGCGGGCTTCGACCTGGAAGTCGCGCAGGCCGAGCACCTCGTGCAGATAGGCGTGCAGGGCCCGGTCGTACTCCTCGGGCGGCAGCACGGACGACGAGAACTGCGTGTACTCGACCAGGGCGGTGTTCGCGGCCGTGGGCAGGACGTAGGTGAAGGCGAGGCCGCGCTCCGGTTGCGGGGTGCGGAAGTCCATCAGGTCGATGGAGTCCGCGTCGAAGACGGGCCCGGGGGCGCGGACGAACCAGCCGCGGAAGTGCTGGAGCAGCGTCGTCCGGGACCGCGGGAGGCTGCCCAGCGGCCGTGAGTCGAAGACCCAGCGCGCCGACAGGGTCAGGGCCCGGCCGTCGGGCGTGCGCGCCAGCACGTCGGCGCCGGCCGCGGTCCCCTCGACCGCCTCGACCGTCGCCTCCGTGCGCGTCACACCGGGCCGCCCCGCCAGCCGCCGCGCGACCAGCGCCTCGAAGTCGGTGGAGCGGATCATCTTGTACCGCACCGAACCCGTGCGCGCGTCCACCAGGTGGCCGTCGGGGCCGTGGACCCGCATCCGGTTCCAGGCGGCGGTGACGGCCTCGTCGTAGCGGCCCGCGCCCTCCTCCCAGAAACACCAGGTCCGCGGCGCGGGGCGCACCGGGCCCGGGGGTGCCTCGATCAGCCGTACCGAGAGCGCGGACGACGCGGTGCCCAGTCGCTCCGCCAGCGACAGACCCGCGGCGCCCGCGCCGATGATCACGACGTCCGACCGCACCCGCACCTCCGGCTGTAGACCGCTAGCTCCGAGAAGCCCTTCCCGTCCGCGGGCGATCACGGATGCACCCCGCCGCCGAACGCGCGCGGGGTGCGGCGACCGGCAGATCTCAGGTTGCCGCCGTGCGGTGCATCCGATCACGTGGGAGACAGGGAAAGCCTCTGGACAGCACTTTGCCAGCCCTGCCACCCCAGAAGGAGCCGACATGCCCCCCGATGAGGCAACAGGCGCAGCCACGGCTGTGGTGCCGCACGACGGGGCGGACCGCGTCGCGAACGATCTGTCCGCGCGCGTCGGCCGGGCGCCGGTGCCGGTCCGCGCGCGGCAGGTCGACGCCGACGTGACGGGGACCGTCGAGCGCCGCCTCGCCCTGCTCCTGGCCCGTCGGGTCGCGGAGGCCGGCTCGGTCGACGCCGTCTTCGGCGTCGACGTCGCCGAACGCGTCGCCCGCTTCACCCTCGCCGGCGGCCGGCGGATCCGGCCGCAGTTCCTGTGGTGGGGGCTGCGCGCCTGCGGACCGCCCGACGACGGGCAGATCGACGCCGCCCTCCCGCTGGCCGTGGCCCTGGAACTGCTGCAGACCTGCGCGCTCGTCCACGACGACGTCATGGACCGGGCCCCCACTCGGCGTAGCCGCCCCGCCCTGCACGCCGACTACGCGGCGCAGTACGCGCCGCCCGGCCACCCGGGCGGCGCACGGTTCGGCGAATCGGCCGCCATCCTCGCCGGGGACCTCGCGTTGGCCTGGGCCGACGACGAGGTGGCCGCGCTGCCGCTGCCCGCCCGCCGCGCGGGCGCGATCCGCCGGACCTGGTCGCGGATGCGCATGGAGATGGTGGCCGGGCAGTACCTGGACGTCCAGGGCGAGCTGACCCGCGACCGGTCCCTGGGCCAGGCCCTGGGCGTCGCGTGCCTCAAGACGGCCCGCTACACCGTCGAGCGCCCGCTCCAGCTCGGCGCGGTGCTCGGCGGGGCCGACGAGCCGACGCTGCGGGCCCTGTGCGCGGCGGGCCGCGGTGCCGGGCTTGCCTTCCAGCTCCGCGACGACCTCGACGACGTGTTCCCGGGCGCCGCCCGGCGCGGCAAACCCGCGGGCGGCGACCTGCGCGCCGGCAAACCCACCTACCTCGTGGCGCTGGCCCACGCCCGCGCCGAAGCGGCCGGGGACCGGACGTCCCTGCGGGTCCTGGAGCACTGCCTGGGCCGCCCGGGGCTCGACGAGAGCGGCCTGTCCGACGTCCGGCACGTGCTCGAACACACCGGCGCCCGGCAGGACGTCGAGGAGAAGATCAGGACCCTGACCGCGCGCAGCCTGCGCCACCTGGACGCGGCGCCCCTGGACCCGCTGGCCCGCGCCCGCCTGCGTACCCTCGTCCGGCAGGCGGCCGGTCCCGGTGCGCCGCCGGGCGGTGCCAAGTCCGCCCCGGGCGGTGCCGCGTCCGCCCCGGGCGGGGGCGCGGCATGAGGACCGTACGCGGGAAGACGGACCACGTGGTCGTGGTCGGCGCCGGCCTGTCCGGTCTCGCCGCCACGCTCCACCTGCTGGGGGCGGGCCGCCGCGTCACCCTGGTCGAGGCCGGGGACCTGCCCGGCGGCCGGGCGGGGCAGCTGCGGCGCGGGGGGTACCGCATCGACACCGGGCCGACCGTGCTGACCATGCCCGAACTGGCCGACGAGGCCTTCGCCGCCGTCGGGGAGCGGCTGCGCGACCGCGTGGACCTCATCGCGCTGCACCCCGCCTACCGGGCGTCGTTCGCCGATGGCAGCAGCCTCGACGTCCACACCGACGCGGCCGCGATGACCCAGGCCGTCGAGGAGTTCGCCGGCCCCCGGGAAGCGGCCGGCTACACCCGCCTGCGCGACTGGCTGGGGCGCCTCTACCGGGCGCAGATGAAGCACTTCATCGACACGAACTTCGACTCGCCGCTGCAACTGCTCACCCCCGACCTCGCCCGGCTCGCCGCGCTCGGCGGCTTCGGCCGGATGGACGCGCAGATCAGCCGGTTCATCAAGGACGAACGGCTGCGCCGCGTCTTCTCCTTCCAGGCCCTGTACGCCGGGGTCCCCCCGGCCCGCGCCCTGGCGGCCTACGCGGTCATCGCCTACATGGACACCGTCGCCGGCGTCTACTTCCCCCGCGGCGGCATGCACGCCCTGCCCCAGGCCATGGCCGACGCCGCCGCGGCCGCCGGGGCCGAACTGCGCTACGGGCACCGCGTCGAGCGCCTGGAGCGCACCGGCGAGCGGATCACCGCCGTCGTCACCGACGCCGGACGCATCCCCTGCGACGCCGTCGTCCTCACCCCCGACCTGCCCGTCACCTACCGGCTGCTCGGCCGCACCCCGCGCCGCTCCCGGCCGCTGCGGCACGCGCCGTCGGCGGTGATCCTGCACGCGGGCACCGACCGCACCTGGCCGCAACTGGCCCACCACACGCTCTCGTTCGGAGCGGCCTGGCACCACACCTTCGACGAACTCACCCGCCACGGCCGACTGATGAGCGACCCCTCCCTGCTCATCACCCGGCCCACCGCCACCGACCCCGCGCTCGCCCCGCCCGGCCGGCACCTGCACTACATCCTGGCTCCCTGCCCCAACACCGACATCGGGCCGAGCCCGGCCCAGTGGGCCGACCTCGCGCCCCGCTACCGCGCCGGACTCCTCACCGAGCTGGAGCGGCGCGGCCTGGACGGCATCGGCTCCGCCCTCGAAGAGGACTGCCTCGTCACCCCCGCCGACTGGCACGCCCAGAGCCACGCGGCCGGCACCCCGTTCTCCGCCGCGCACACCTTCGCCCAGACCGGCCCCTTCCGGCCCCGCAACCTCGTCCGCGGCACCGCCAACGCGGTCCTCGCCGGCTGCGGGACCACCCCCGGCGTCGGCGTGCCCACCGTCCTGCTGTCCGGGAAGCTCGCCGCCGCCCGGATCACCGGCTCCCGCACCGCCCGCGCCCGCGGCCAGGTCCACCCCCCGAGGCCCCACGGAGGAGCACCCGCGTGACCGCCCGAGAACTCGACGCCGCAGGCATCACCGACCCCGCCCTGCGCGACGCCTACCTGCACTGCCGCCGGCTCAACGCCCGCCACGGCAAGACCTACTTCCTCGCCACCCGGCTGCTCCCCGGCCACCGGCGCCCCGCCGTCCACGCCCTCTACGGCTTCGCCCGCTGGGCCGACGACATCGTCGACTGCCACGGCCGCGACCTCGACCCCGCGCGGCGCGCCGCCGCCCTCGCGGCCCTGTCGGACAGCCTGCGGCACGGCCTGAGCACACGCCGCAGCGCCGAGCCCGTCGTCCACGCCCTCGCCGACACCGCCCACCGCTACGCGATCGACCCGCGCCACTTCCACGACTTCATGGCGTCGATGCGTGACGACCTCACGGTTACGGACTACCCGACCTACGACGACCTGCGCCGGTACATGCACGGCTCGGCCGCCGTGATCGGTCTGCAGATGCTCCCCGTGCTG
Organism: Streptomyces sp. NPDC049813; assembly: GCF_044465085.1. Lineage (NCBI taxonomy): Bacteria > Bacillati > Actinomycetota > Actinomycetes > Kitasatosporales > Streptomycetaceae > Streptomyces > Streptomyces sp. NPDC049813. Next base: position 902,116 of record NZ_JBITLI010000001.1, read on the forward strand.
GGCGCCACCGTGCCCCGCGCCGAGGCCGAACCGTACGCCGCGGCCCTCGGCGTCGCCTTCCAGCTCACCAACTTCCTGCGCGACGTGGGAGAGGACCTCGACCGCGGGCGCGTCTACGTCCCCGCGGACCTGCTGGACGCCCACGGCGTCGACCGCGAGCAGTTGCGGTGGAGCCGGGACACCGGCCGCCGCAACCCGCGCATCACCCGCGCCCTCAAGGCGTTCGAAGCCCTGACCCGCTCCGTCTACCGGCAGGCGGTCCCCGGCATCGCCCTGCTGGATCCGGTCTCCCGGCCCTGCATCCGCACCGCCTTCGTGCTCTACTCCGGCATCCTCGACGCCGTGGCCGACGACGGGTACAGCGTGCTCCACCGGCGCGCGGCGGTCCCGCGCCGCCGCCGCGCGGCCGTGGCCCTGGACGGGCTCGCCCGGATCGCGCACGCCCGGATCAGCCACCGCGCGACGCCCGCCGCCGGCGCCCCGCCCGCCGAGTTCAGGCCGGCCGCGCCCGTCCGGCAGGGGGCGGCGTGAGCGGGCGGCGCGGCTCCGCCCGCTTCCCGCTGACGCTGCGCAGGAACCCGCCCGCGTGGGAGCGGCAGGAACCCACCTGGCGGGCGGCGCGGCCCGCCGTGATCGAGACGGCGCTGAAGCGGGCGCAGGCCCGCCCCTCGGGCAACTGGTACGTCGTCGGGGCCGCAGCGGACGTGCCCCGGCAGGCGCCCCTCGGCCGGACGGTCGCGGGCCGCGAACTCGTCCTGTGGCGCGACGCGCAGGGCCGGATCGCCGCGGGCCCAGGCGCCTGCCCGCACCTGGGCGCGCCGCTCAAGGACAGCCCGGTGCGCTGCGGCACCCTCGTCTGCCACTGGCACGGCATGGCCCTGGACGCGCAGGGCAGGGACGGCTGGCGCACGCTGCCGGTGCACGACGACGGCGTCCTGGTGTGGGTGCGGCTGGACGGCGTCGGCCAGGAGCAGCCGCTGGAGCGGCCGGTCGTCCCGGCGCGGCCGGATCCGGCGCGGTCCGTGCAGGCGGTCTACACCGGCCTGGGCCGCTGCGAGCCCGAGGACGTCGTGGCCAACCGGCTCGACCCCTGGCACGGCGCCTGGTTCCACCCGTACTCGTTCGTCGACCTGCGCGTCACGGAGAGCCCCGAGGGCGACGCGGACACGGAGACGGACCGGTTCGTGGTCGAGGTCAGCTTCCGGCTCACCTCACGACTCGTGGTGCCCGTCCGCGCCGTGTTCACGGCGCCCGAGCCCCGTACCGTCGTCATGCACATCACCGACGGCGAGGGCCGCGACTCGGTGGTCGAGACGCACGCCACGCCGCTGACGGCCGAAGGACACCGCGCGCCGCGGACCGCCGTCGTCGAAGCGGTGATCGCCACGTCCGAGCGGCCCGGTTTCACCCTCGCGCGGCACGCGTCCGTCGTCCTGCGACCGCTGATGCGCGCGGCGGCGGGCCGGCTCTGGCGCGACGACCTGGCCTATGCCGAGCGCCGGTGGACGCTGCGCTCGCGCCCGGACCCGCGCCCGTGACGCGAGCGTCGAGCCCGACGACGGGCGCGGGCGTCGTGCCTGACGGTCGCCGCGTCGTGCCCGGCGGTCAAAGACCCCAGATCCGGGCCACGAAGTAGCCGGCCACCAGGGCGGCTCCGATCACGATGAGCCACGCCCACCAGGCGGGGTGTTCCCACATCCCGCCGTCGGCCCGTTCCTGATGGGCCTCGGCGGTCGAGCCCTCCGCGGGCGGGGTCTCTGTCGGCGGTACGAGTATGTGCGTCATCCCTCCACGGTCTCGCGCGCCGGGGAGGACCGCACCTCGGGCCAGGACCCGGGCCGTCAGCGCGCTTCGAGGCGGACCACGATGCCCTTGGACGTCGGCGTGTTGCTCCCGTCGGCGACGCTGTCCAGCGGCACGAGGACGTTGGCCTCCGGGTAGTACGCGGCGGCGCAGCCGGGCGGCGTCGAGTAGGAGACCAGCCGGAAGTCGTCCGCCCGGCGCTCCGTACCGTCCCGCCAGACGCTGACCACGTCGACCCGCTGACCGTCCTCGAAGCCGAGGGAGCGCAGGTCGGAGGGGTGGACCAGCAGGACGCGGCGGGAGCCGTGGATGCCGCGGTAGCGGTCGTTCGTCGTGTACGGCACCGTGTTCCACTGGTCGTGCGAGCGCAGGGTCTGCAGCAGCAGATGGCCCGCGGGGGCACGCAGCATCTCGAAGTCGTTGCAGGTGAACTGCGCCTTGCCGCTGGGGGTCGGGTAGACGCCGTCGTTGACCGGGTTCGGCAGGCCGAAGCCGCCCGGCTTCGCCACGCGGGCGTTGAAGTTGTGGAAGCCCGGCACGACCCGGGAGATGTGCTCCCGGATGTGGCCGTAGTCCTCCTCGAACGCGGCCCAGGGGACCGCCACCCGGTCCCCGAGTGTGCGGCGGGCGAGCCTGCTGAGGATCGCCACCTCGCTGAGCAGGTGCTTCGAGGCGGGTTCCCGGTGCCCGCGGGAGGCGTGCACCTGGCTCATGGAGTCCTCCACGGTGACGAACTGCTCGCCGCCCTCCTGGCGGTCCCGCTCGGTGCGGCCCAGCGTGGGCAGGATCAGCGCGGTGTCGCCGCACACCGCGTGCGAGCGGTTGAGCTTCGTGGAGATGTGCGCGGTGAGCCGGCAGCGGCGCATCGCGTCCGCGGTCAGGTCGCTGTCGGGCGTGGCCCGCACGAAGTTGCCCGCGAGCCCCAGGAACACCTTGATCCGGCCCTCCGCCATGGCCCGGATGGAGTCCACGGTGTCCAGGCCGTGCGCGGACGGCGGGGTGAAGTCGAACTCGCGCTCCAGCGCGTCCAGGAACGTCTGCGGCATCTGCTCCCAGATGCCCATCGTCCGGTCGCCCTGGACGTTGCTGTGCCCGCGCACCGGGCAGACCCCCGCGCCCGGCCTGCCGATGTTGCCCCGCAGCAGCAGGAAGTTGACGACCTCGCGGATGGTGGGCACCGCGTGCTTCTGCTGGGTGAGCCCCATCGCCCAGCACACGACGATCCGCTCGCTGGCCAGCACCCGGTCCCGCAGCTCCTCGATCTGGGCCCGCCGCAGCCCGGTCGCCGCCAGCACCTGCGGCCAGGAGACGGTACGGCGCAGGTGGTCGGCGAACTTCTCGAAGCCCTCGGTGCGGGCGTCGATGAACGCCCGGTCGAGGACGGTGCCCGGCGCCGCCTCCTCGGCCTCGAGGAGCAGCAGGTTCAGGGCCTGGAGGAGGGCGAGGTCGCCGCCGAGGCGGATCTGCAGGAACTGGTCGGCGATGTTGGTGCCACGACCGATCACGCCGCGCGGCTTCTGCGGGTTCTTGAACCGCATCAGCCCCGCCTCCGGCAGCGGGTTGACGGCGACGATCGTGCCGCCCCTGCGCTTGGTCTCCTCCAGGGCGGAGAGCATCCGGGGGTGGTTGCTGCCCGGATTCTGGCCGAGGCTCAGGACGAGGTCGGCGTGGTGGAGGTCGGGCAGGCTGACGTCGCCCTTGCCGATCCCCAGCGTCTCGTGCAGCGCGGTGCCGCTGGACTCGTGGCACATGTTGGAGCAGTCCGGCAGGTTGTTGGTGCCCAGCGCGCGGGCGAAGAGCTGCAGGACGAACGCCTGCTCGTTGCCGGCCCGGCCCGAGGTGTAGAAGACCGCCTCGTCGGGGGAGTCCAGGGCGCGCAGCTCCTCGGCGATCAGGCCGAGGGCGTCGTGCCAGCTGATGGGCTCGTAGTGGTCGCGGCCCGGCCGCTTCACCATGGGCTGGGTCAGCCGCCCCTGCTGGTTCAGCCACCGGTCCGAGGCCTGCGCCAGCTCGGAGACGGAGTGGCGGGCGAAGAACTCGGGGGTGACGCGCCTCGTCGTGGCTTCGTCGTTCGTGTGCTTCGCGCCGTTCTCGCAGTACTCGTTCGTGTGGCGGTTGCCCGGATCCGGGTCCGGCCAGGCGCAGCCGGGGCAGTCGAACCCCTTGGCCTGGTTCAGCTCCAGCAGGTTCAGGGTCGTACGCCGCGGCGAGGTCTCGGCCAGGGAGTACTGGACCGCGTGCGCGACCGCGGGAACGCCGGCCGCCCAGGTCTTCGGCGGGGTGATCCTCGCCTGCTCGCCGCCGGGGTCCGCGGTCGATGACTCGTCCACCACATCAGCCTTTCGTTCGTCGCCGCCGCTGTGCCCACCGCGCAGAGGCCGGGAAGGGTTCAGCCCGTGGGCCAGTGCGGCACCGGCCGGGGCGCGTGCTCGGCCTCCGGCTCCACCCGGCCGTCGACGACGGTGCCGCGCCAGGCGCCGGTCTCCGCGCCCTGGCCCTCGATGTACTCCTTGAAGCCGCCCACGCAGGCGTGGACCTGACGGCGGACCAGGCCCAGGGAGTCGGCGGCCCGCTCGGTCAGGCCGCCCGGGGTGAAGTCGAGGCGGTAGCGCATCCGGCAGCGGGCGTCGCCCAGGGGCTCGAAGCGGACCGAACCGGTGTGGTGCGGCTCGTGCATGCTGCGCCACACCACCAGCTCGTCGGGGCGCTGCTCGATGACCTTGGCGTCGAACTCGCGGGTCCTGCCGGCGAACCGGGTGACCCAGTGCGAGAGGGTGACCTGCGGCTTGTCGACCCGCTCCACCGCGTCCATGAACCGCGGGAAGGTGTCGAACTGCGTCCACTGGTTGTAGGCCGCCCGCACCGGTACGTCGATGTCGACGACGCCCTCGATCACGCTCATAGCTGCCCTGTCTGTCTGCGTCCGTCTGCGTATGTCTGCGTGTGTATGAGTCTGTCTGCACCAGCGGGTGGGAGCTGCCGGGTACCCGCGCCCGCGCCGGCTCAATCCGCCGGTCCGGGCCCATCCTGCGCCGTCGCCGCGCCGTCCGCCGCCCGTGGACGGTCGATGACGGCGCGGACGACGGCCGCGACCTCCGCGCGGTCGGTGGGCCGGGGGTCGACGGAGTTGTGGATGGAGAACCCCTCGACCAGCGCGTCGAGGGCCCGGGCGGTCAGCGGGTCGAAGTGCGCGGCCAGCGCCGTCCGGCTGGCCCGCATCCAGGAGCGCATGACCGCACGGAGCTCCGGGTGGCGGGCGGCGAAGGCGTACAGCTCGTAGCTGAGGAGCAGGTTGCGGTCGGTGCCCCACACCTTCCCGCAGATGATCTCCACGACGGCGTCCTGTGCCTCCTGCGCCGTGTGCGCCGCCGCCAGCAGGGCTCCGTAACGCGTGGAGACGGTCTCGGCCAGCCGGGTGAACGCCTCGGTCAGCAGGTGCTGCATGTCGTCGAAGTAGTAGGTGAGGGAGCCGAGCGGCACCCCCGCCGCCGTGGCGATCCTGCGGAAGGTCACCTTGATGGCGCCGTGCTCGGCGATGACGTCGAGCGCCGCGTCGAGGATGCGCTCGCGCCGCCGGGGGTCGTTGGGGCCGCGGGTGGTGCCGGTCATCGCAGGTGTCCGCCTTCTCTTCTCCTCGCGGGTCCAAGTATGTACATTTGTACACGCCCGCTCGGCGCGTACGAGTCCGTCGCCGGCCGCCCATTCTCGCGAACTCCAGCGGAGCCCCTCCTTGTCAGACCGTGCCGTACGCCGTCGCCGTCAGGCGCTGTACCTCTTCTTCTTCCTGCCCGGCATCGCCATGTCCTCCTGGGTCACCCGGACCCCGGACGTCCGGGACCGACTGGGCGTCTCCACCGGACAGATGGGGCTCGTCCTGTTCGGGCTCTCCGTCGGATCCATGGCCGGCATCCTCTGCTCCGGCCGGTGCGTGTCGCGGTTCGGGACCCGGCCCGTCATCGCGCTCGGCACCTCGCTGATCATCGTCGGCACGCTCGTCATCGGCGTGGGCGGCGCCGCTGAGTCCGCGCCCGTCGTCACGGCGGGGCTGTGCCTGTTCGGCGCGGGCATGGGCGGCGGCGAGGTCGCGGTGAACGTGGACGGCGCCGACGTGGAGCGCCTCACCGGTGCCGCCGTCCTGCCCACGCTGCACGGCTGCTTCAGTCTGGGCACCGTCGTCGGCGGTCTGGCCGGCATGGCGGCCACCGCGGCCGACGTCCCCGTCCCCTGGCATCTGACCGCGGTCGCGGTCCTCGCGACGGGACTCCTGCTGTACGCGCTGCGCTCGGTCCCGGGCGGCGTCGGGACCAGCACCGCGCCGACCGCGCAGACCGCGCGCACCTCGCGGGGCCCCGGACCGCAGGTGTGGAAGGACCGGCGGCTGCTGCTGATCGGCGCCATCGTGCTGGCCATGGCGCTGGCCGAGGGAGCCGCCAACGACTGGCTGCCGCTGCTCATGGTCGACGGCCACGGACTCGGCGCGACGGCGGGATCACTCGTCTACGTCGGCTTCGCCGCCGCGATGACGCTCGGCCGGTTCAGCGGCACGTTCTTCCTCGACCGGTTCGGCCGGGCCGCCGTCGTACGCGCGAGCGCCGTCTCCGGGGCCGTCGGCCTGCTCCTGGTGATCTTCTCCGACCAGACCGCCGTGGCGGCGGCCGCCGTGCTCTTCTGGGGCCTGGGCGCCTCGCTCGGCTTCCCCGTCGCCCTGTCGGCGGCGGGCGACTCGGGCCCCGACCAGACCGCACGCGTCTCCCTCGTCGCCGTCATCGGGTACGTCGCCTTCCTGGTCGGGCCGCCGTCCCTCGGCTTCCTCGGCGACCACTACGGGCTGCGCGCGGCGATGGTCGCCGTCCTGGTCTTCGTCGCCTCCGCCGTCATCCTGGCACCGGCCGCGGACACCCGCAGCCGGCCGCGGACGCCGGTGGACGTGGAGGCCTGAACCGGCGGGCGCGCGCTCTCGGTACGGGCCCGCTGCCGCCCCGACGCGGCAGCGGGTCACAGGAGCTGCACGCCGAAGTCCCGGCAGTCGGGCCGGAAGCCCGGCGCGCCGTCCGCCAGGGCGTTCATGGTGATCTGCAGGGTCGGACCGTCGTCGAACAGGCCCATGTGCCCCGCCCGGTCGGCCGGACAGACGTCCTGCAACACCACGTTGTCCACGTGCGTGCCCCGGAGCGCCTGCGTGGCGTACGGCGTGACGACGGCGTCGTACTTCGTCATCACGACCGTGTAGTGGGGACCTTCGGGGACCGAGTCGCCGTCGGCCCACATCTCGCGGGTGTAGTCGGAGGTGCGCGTCTGTTCCACGACTCCGGGGAACCGGCCCACGTCCGACAACCGGGTCACGAACCCCATGAGGCCGAGCTGTTCGCCGAGGCCGACGATGCCGTCGAGGTCCGTGCCGTGCGAGCTGGGCGCCCATCCCACATACGTGTCGACCTTCTTGGCGCCGCCCATCTTCTTCATCCACCACATCGGCACGTTCCCGCCGAGCGAGTGTCCGACGATGTCGACCTTGGGCGAGCCCGTCGCGGCGCGGACCTTGTCCACGAAGGCGTCGAGCCGGGCCGCCGACTCCCGGTTCGGGCCGAGCCCGCCGACGCGCCCCAGGGAGAGGGCGGTGAACCCGTAGTTCATGGCGTAGACGCAGTACCCCGCGTTCTTCAGGCGGGGCGCCGTCTTCACGAAGTTCGAGCCGAAGTTGAAGAAGGTGCCCGGCAGCAGGACGACCGGGTCGGGGTGGTCGGCGCCCGGCCGGCACGACCAGTCGTTGGCACCCGGCACGGCACCGGGCGAGCTCACATAGTTCACCAGGGCCTGCGCCACGCCCCCTTCGCGCAGCGGGCGCGCCTCGTCGGCCGGTGCCGGGGCCGCTGCCACCAGGGCGAGAACGGCGGCGGCGCACACGGCCGCGACGGCGGCCGGACCGGTGCGGCGGCTGCGCGGGGACGGCTCGGTCACGGACATACAGGTCTCCTGGGCTGCGGGGTGACGGGCGGGCCGGTGGGCGCGGCCCAGCCTCCGCGGACCGGAGCAGCGCTCCCGGGGGACGACCGCAGCGGCGCCCGCCCCCGACGGCCTGGGCCGGTGTCCGGCGGCCTGGACCGTGCGGCGGGCGAGCCGCGACAGAAGCCGTCCCCGAGGGGAACCCCGCGTGCGGGAGGAAAGATGCGGGGACGGAGGGTACGAGGAGCGGCGCTCACACCAATGGCCCCTGCCGTGACGGTCGCGGCGGGCGGGTGCGCAGAGGTACGCATCTCCGGGGCGGTCCGCTTCCCGACGACGGTCGAGGTGCGCCGTGGGCGCCAGAGTCCTGTGGCGACGGAGAAAGAGCGAGCCCGAAGGTGACTCGCCTGACGAACAAAGGCAGGGAGATGACTCTCCCTGCCACTATCAACCTATAGCGCACCGGGGGGCTTGCGGCAAGGCCCCCGTCATGCCGCAGAATCCTCGGCCGAGGCCAGGACCTGCGGAGATGAGGGCAAGACGTGCGTGTGTGGGCGAGGTTCGGACCGGTCGGCGCGGTGGGACGGGGCGCGGCCCCCGGGGAGGTGGCGCGATGAGTGAGCCGTACGTGGTGGCCCTCGGCGAGGTCGACGAGACGCAGGTGGCGCTCGTCGGCGGCAAGGGTGCCCACCTGGGAGCGCTGACGCGGATCGAGGGCATCCGCGTACCGGACGGGTTCTGCGTGACGACGGAGGCGTTCGGGCGGGCCATGGCCCAGGCGCCGTCGCTGGACGGGCCGCTCGGTGAGCTGGCGCGCGCGGACCCGGAGGACCGGGCCGCGGTCCGCGGTCTCAGCGCGCGGATCCGGCGGATGATCGAGGACGTCCCCGTCCCCGCCGACGTCACCGCGGCGATCCACCGAGCCCTCGCCCGGCAGGACGAAGGGACCGCGTACGCCGTGCGGTCCAGCGCGACCGCGGAGGACCTGCCGACGGCGTCCTTCGCCGGGCAGCAGGACACGTACGTCAACGTCGTGGGGGCCGGGGAGGTGCTGCGGCACATCAGCCGGTGCTGGGCCTCGCTCTTCACCGAGCGGGCCGTGGTCTACCGGCGGCGCCACGGCATCGACCACGGCGCGGTCCGCATGGCCGTCGTCGTGCAGCGGATGGTCTTCCCGGAGGCCGCCGGCATCCTGTTCACGGCCGACCCGGTGACGGGGAACCGGAAAACGGCCACCGTGGACGCCGGCTTCGGCCTCGGCGAGGCACTGGTCTCCGGGATCGTGAACCCGGACGTCTTCACGGTGCGGTCGGGTGCCGTCGTCGCCAGGAAGATCGCCGTCAAACAGCACGCCGTCCAGCCCCTGCCGGGTGGCGGTACGCGGCAGGTGGCGCTCGGCGCGGAGCGGCGCGAGCAGCCGGCGCTGACGGACGCGCAGGCCGTGCGGCTCGTCGGGCTCGGGCGGCGGATCGAGGCGCGGTTCGGCGGCCCGCAGGACATCGAATGGTGTCTGGCGGACGGCGACTTCCAGTTCGTGCAGAGCCGGCCCGTCACGACACTGTTCCCCGTGCCGGAGCGCGGCGACCAGGAGCCGTACGTCTACGTCTCCGTCGGGCACCAGCAGATGATGACCGACGCCATGCGCCCGCTGGGCATCTCCGTGTGGCAGCGGACGGCGATGGCACCGATGCACGAGGCGGGCGGCCGGCTGTTCGTCGACGCCACCCGGACCCTCTCCTCGTCCGCGGGCCGCGCCGGCCTGCTGGCGATGGTGGGCCGCTCCGATCCGCTGACCAAGGACGCACTGGAGAGCGTCCTCGACCGCGACGACTTCGTCCTGCCCCTCGCCGGAGCCGGCGCGGACACCGGCAAGGCGGAAGCGGGTGCGGGTGGACGGCAGGACAGGCGCACCTCCGGCGACCTCCCGACCGACCCGGCCGTCGTCACCGAGCTGATCGCGCGCAACGAAGCGTCCCTGGCCGTCCTGGAGCGCGACATCCAGGCGGTGTCGGGACCGGCGCTCTTCGACTTCCTGCTCGCGGCGTTCGAGGAGCACAAGCGCGTCCTGGGCGACCGGCAGAGCATGCAGGCGGTCATGGCCGGGATGGAAGCCACCTGGTGGCTCAACGACAAGCTGGGCGAGTGGCTGGGCGAGAAGAACGCGGCCGACACGCTCACGCTCTCCGCGCCCGGCAACGTCACGTCCGAGATGGGGCTCGCGCTGCTCGACGTGGCCGACGTGATCCGCCCGTGCCGCGAGGTCGTCGCGTACCTGCGGGACGTCCGGGACGACGCCTTCCTCGACGGGCTGGCGAAGCTCCCGGGCGGGATCGGGGCGCGCGACGCCATCGCGTCCTACCTCGACCGGTACGGCATGCGCTGCGTCGGCGAGATCGACCTCACCAGGCCGCGGTGGAGCGAGCGGCCCAGCACGCTCGTGCCGGTCATCCTGGACCACGTCAGGAACTTCGGGCCCGGCGCCGCCGCCCGGCGTTTCGAGGAGGGGCGGCGCCGGGCGCGGGCCGGGGAGCAGGACGTGCTGGCCCGGCTGCGGGCGCTGCCGGACGGCGAGGAGAAGGCCGCCGAGACCCGGCGGATGATCGAGCGGGTCCGCACCTTCGTCGGGTACCGGGAGTATCCGAAGTACGGCGTCATCCGCCGCTACTTCGTCTACAAGAAGGCTCTGCGCAGGGAGGCCGAGCGTCTCGTGGACGCGGGCGTGCTCGCCGAGCCGGACGATGTCTTCTACCTGACCTTCGAGGAGTTCCACGACGCCGTACGGACCCGGCAGGCGGACGCGGAGCTGATCCGGCGGCGCAAGGAGGCGTACCGGGTCTTCCGGACGCTCACCCCGCCCCGCGTGCTGACCTCCGACGGCGAGGCCGTCATGGGGGCGTACCGGCGCGACGACGTGCCGCCGGGCGCTCTCGCGGGCGTCCCGGTCTCGGCCGGGACCGTCGAGGGCCGGGCCCGCGTCGTGCTCGACATGGAGCACGCCGATCTGGAGACGGGCGACATCCTCGTCACGGCGTTCACGGACCCCAGCTGGTCACCGCTGTTCCTCGGCATCGCGGGCCTGGTGACGGAGGTCGGCGGCCTGATGACCCATGGCGCGGTGATCGCCCGCGAGTACGGTCTGCCCGCCGTCGTGGGTGTGGAGCAGGCCACCCGGCGGATCCGCGACGGACAGCGGATCCGTGTGCACGGCGGCGACGGGTACGTCGAGATCCTCGCCTGACGGGGGGCGGCCCGCCCCCCTCCCGGCGGGCGGGGTCATCATGGAGACATGGTGACTCGTCCCTTGCTCGTGTTCGACGGCGACTGCGGTTTCTGCACCACCTCGGTGCGGTTCGCGGAGCGGTACGTGCGGCCTCGCTGCGCGATCGTCCCCTGGCAGTTCACGGACCTGGAGCCGCTGGGCGTCACGCAGGAGCGGGCCGAGTACGAGGTGCTCTGGGTGACCCCGGCCGGAACGGTGTACGGGGGCGCCCAGGCCGTCGCGAAGGCATTGTTGAGCGCGCGGGGCGCCTGGCCGGTGCTGGGCGCCGTGCTGACGCTGCCGCCGGTGCGCTGGGTCGCCCACGGCGTCTACCGGCTGATCGCCGACAACCGGCACCGCCTGCCCGGCGGGACGGCGGCCTGCGCGGTCCCGGGCCGCCGCCCGCACACCTCGTAGCGCCCGTCCGCCGGCCGGGCGCGAGGCCCAAGTCCCCCTCGCGCGGGCCCTATTGACGCGCGTAGCCGGAGCCGGGCAGTGTCGGTGGCCCCGCACCTCTCCGCATCTCTCGCCCCGGGAGGCACTGTGCTCCGACGGAACCTTCGCGCGCTGCTCGCATTTGTCATGCTCGCATCATTAACGGTGCTCGGGACCGCGGTCACCGCGGGCACGGCGCACGCCGACGAGTGCTACACCTGGAACCGGTCCCTCAGTCAGGGCGCGAGCGGCGAGGACGTGCGACAGCTGCAGATCCGGGTCGCCGGGTACCCCGGATACGGCGCCGTCATCGCCGTGGACGGAGCCTTCGGCCCGGCGACCAAGGCCGCCGTCACCCGTTTCCAGCAGGCCTACGGCCTGCCCGCGGACGGCATCGCCGGGCCCCAGACCTTCAGCAAGCTCTACGCCCTCCAGGACGCGGACTGCACGCCGGCCCACTTCACCTACGCCGAGATGAACCGCTGCAACGCCGACTGGTCCGGCGGTGCCGTCTCCGCGGCCGCCGCCAAGGCCAACGCGCTCCAGCAGATGTGGAAGCTGGAGGCACTGCGGCACGCCCTCGGCGACCGCGCCCTCACCACCAGCAGCGGCTTCCGCTCCCAGGCCTGCAACAACGCCGCGGGCGGCGCCGCGAACAGCAACCACCTCTACGGCCGCGGCATCGACCTCATCGGGACGCCGTCGTACTGCGAGATCGTCAAGCAGGCCAGGAACCACGGCTTCAACGAGATCCTCGGACCGGGCTACCCCGGCCACAGCACCCACGCCCACCTCGGCAGCCAGAGCTCGCGCTACTGGTCGGCGTCCTCCTGCGGCATCTGACGCCCATCCCGAGCGCCCCTGGTTCGTCCGTCATTCTCTGACTAAGGTCAGAGAATGACCGACGAGCAGGTGGACCAGGTACGGCGCTTCAATCGGACGGTCGCGGAGCGCGTGGGCGTGCTGCACGACCAGTACCTCGGCGGCGCGCGCCCCTACGGACAGGCCCGGCTGCTCTGGGAGCTCGGCGGCGAGGGCGCGCACGACGTGCGCAGCCTGCGCGACCGCCTCGGCCTCGACTCGGGATACGTGAGCCGCCTCCTGCGGGCCCTCGAGCGCGACGGGCTGGTCGACGTCGCACCCCACCCCCGGGACCGCCGGGTCCGCACGGCGCGGCTGACGGACGCCGGACACGCGGAGCGTGCCGCGCTCGACGGCCGCAGCGACGCACTCGCCGCGTCGCTCCTCGCCCCTCTCGGTGCCCGGCAGCGGGCGCGGCTGACCTTGGCCATGGCCGAGGTGGAGCGGCTCCTGACCGCCTCGGTCGTCTCCCTGGAAGTGCTCGACCCCGGACACCCGGACGCCGTGCACTGCCTGAAGGCGTACGCCGCGGAGCTCGCCTCCGTCTTCCCGGACGGCTTCGACCCCGCGCACAGCCTGCTGCCGGACCCCGGCGAGCTGCGCCTGCCCCGCGGCCTCTTCCTGGTGGCCCGGCTGCACGGCACGCCGGTCGGCTGCGGCGGGCTCAAGCTGCCGACCGGCGCGCCTGCGGAGATCAAACGCCTGTGGGTCGGCCCCGGCGTCCGCGGGCTCGGCCTGGCCCGGCGCCTCCTGGCCGAGCTGGAGGAACGCGCCGCCGCGCACGGCAGCGACCGGGTGCGGCTCGACACGAACAGGGCCCTGGAGGCCGCCACCCGGCTCTACCGGAGCAGCGGCTACCGCGAGGTGCCCGCCTTCAATGACGAGCCGTACGCCCACCACTGGTTCGAGAAGCGACTCACCGGCAGGCAGCAGTAAATGCGAAATGCAAACGCGACACGGACATGTGACGCGCGTCACACCACCTGATCGCCTCTGACCTGCGTGGAAGGAGCGAGGAGCGGGCAATCGAGGCTCGCTGAAGGTGTTCACCTTTCTGTCCGGGCGATGATGCGCCGCCGCCTCAGGGGGCGCATTCTCGGTCGTGAAGGTCGACGGCGCCGACCGGGAGGGACCGGTCGCGCCCCGCCCGGCAGGAAGCCAGAGGAAGGAAGACCGTCCGTGAGCGCGGAGACGACGCAGGCGGCAAGTGACAGCGAGCCGGAGTGGGACCCGGAGGCGGTACGCCGCCACCGAGGCCTGTTCCGGGCGATCGAGCGGCGGCGCAACCCCAAACTGCGCCGCAGTGACATCACGGTGACCGAGGAGCCCGCGGTGCGGCGCGCGGTAAAGGCCGCGATGCTCGGCAACGCGATGGAGTGGTTCGACTTCGGCATCTACTCCTACATGGCCGTCACGCTGGGCAAGGTGTTCTTCCCGTCGGGCAACCCGACGGCCCAGACCCTCGCCTCCTTCGGCGCCTTCGCCGCGGCCTTCCTGCTGCGGCCCATCGGCGGCTTCGTCTTCGGGCCCCTCGGCGACCGCATCGGCCGCAAGAAGGTCCTCTCCCTCACCATGATCATGATGGCGCTCGGCACCTTCGGCATCGGCCTGGTGCCCTCGTACGCGGCCATCGGGATCTGGGCGCCCGCCCTGCTGCTGCTCTTCCGCGTCATCCAGGGCTTCTCGACCGGCGGTGAGTACGGCGGCGCCGCCACCTTCATCGCCGAGTACGCGCCCGACAAGAAGCGCGGCTTCTTCGGCAGCTACCTGGAGTTCGGCACCCTCGCCGGGTACGTGGGCGCGGCCGGCCTCGTCACCATCCTCACCACGTTCCTCGACGACGGCGCCATGACCTCCTGGGGCTGGCGCGTGCCCTTCCTCGTCGCGGGCCCGCTCGGCCTGATCGGCCTGTACATGCGGCTCAAGCTGGAGGACACCCCGGCCTACCGGGAACTGGAGCGCGAACAGCAGACCTCCGAACGCCCGAAGTTCCGCTTCGGCCCGTTCTTCCGCGACCACTGGCGCGCGCTGCTGCTCTGCATGATCCTCGTGGCCGCGTACGACATCGCCGACTACGGCCTGCTGTCGTACATGCCCACCTACCTCACCGACGAGCTGGACTACGGCTCCACCGCCGGGCTCGTCGCCCTCGTCATCGTCATGGTCGTGCTGATGTGCCTCGTGCACCCGCTCGGCAGCCTCTCCGACCGGGTCGGCCGCAAGCCCGTGCTCCTCGCCGGCATGGCCGGTTTCGTCGTCCTGACCGTGCCCGCGTTCCTGCTGCTGCGCACCGGCGGCCACGTGGCGATCTACGCCGGTCTGCTGCTGCTCGGGCTCTGCCTGCTGACGTTCCTCGCGACGATGTCCGCCGTCCTGCCCGCGCTCTTCCCGACGGAGGTGCGCTACTCGGCGCTCGCGATCTCCTTCAACGTCGCCGGATCGCTCTTCGGCGGCACCACGCCGCTGGTGATGGAGGGCCTGACCAGCGCCACCGGCAACAACCTGATGCCGGCGTTCTACATCATGGCGGCCTCGGTGGTCGGCGCCGTCGCGGTCCTGGGCATAAAGGAGACCGCCCGGCAGCCGCTGGAGGGCTCCCCGCCCGCCGTCTCCACCGCGCAGGAGGCCGGTGACCTGGTCGCCGCGCAGTACGTCCGCGGGCCGCTCTCCCAGTTCCCGGTGGAGGCCCCCGACGGCCCGGCGGCCACGGACCGCGGCGCTCCGGAGCCGGTCGCCTAGGGCGTGTTTTGAAAGTCCCGTCGTCCGCCCGAAGGGCGGGCCCCGCGGCGTCCGGTGCGTGCGATCGCAAGGCGCCGGAGCGTCCTAA
>NZ_JBITLI010000002.1:0-219172 GCF_044465085.1 Streptomyces sp. NPDC049813
GGAGCCCCGTGTCGTTCGCCGTCCTCGCGCCGGTGGGGGCTGAGCGCGCAGTTCCCCGCGCCCCTGGCTGGGCTGGCCTCTCCCAGGGGCCGAAAGTGCAGCCCCTCCGGCGCTTGAGGAGCGGGGTCCGGGGCGGAGCCCCGTGTCGTTCGCCGTCCTCGCGCCGGTGGGGGCTGAGCGCGCAGTTCCCCGCGCCCCTGGCTGGGCTGGCCTCTCCCAGGGGCCGAAAATGCAGCCCCTCCGGCGCTTGAGGAGCGGGGTCCGGGGCGGAGCCCCGTGTCGTTCGCCGTCCTCGCGCCGGTGGGGGCCGAGCGCGCAGTTCCCCGCGCCCCTGAGTGGGCTGGCCTCTCCCAGGGGCCGAAAGTGCAGCCCCTCCGGCGCTTGAGGAGCGGGGTCCGGGGCGGAGCCCCGTGTCGTTCGCCGTCCTCGGCCCGGTGGGGGCCGAGCGCGCAGTTCCCCGCGCCCCTGAGTGGGCTGGCCTCTCCCGGGGCGGGGTCCGGGGCGGAGCCCCGTGGGCCGCGCCCAGGCGGGGCTGGACGACCTCGGCGACCGAGACCCCGGCCCCGACCCCAGCGGCCAGCGTCTAGCGCACCTTGCGGGCCACCACGAAGCGGTCGACCTCCTCACCCGTCTCCGCGATGCCCCGCACCGTCAGCCTGGCGGTCCGGCCGACCGGCGCGGGCTCCACGTCGACCCGCAGGAACGAGTAGTCGGTGTACCGCACCCGGGACCAGTCCACGGTCACCGCCTTCTTGCTGCCGTCGGCCTGCGTCACGTACGACGCGAACGGGTCGACCTCCTTCTCGTGCCCCTGGTACGTGTCGGCGACCGGGAACGCGTACAGGCTCTTGCCGGCCGCGCCCGCCGTCACGTAGACGACCCCGTCGGTCTCCGGGTACGCGGTGCCGCCGATCGGCAGCTCCTTGGTGACCTTCTCGCCCTTGAGCACGTCGGAGCGCTCGTACACGTGGTTGTGGCCGTTGATGACGAGGTCCACGGTGTACTTCTCGAACAGCGGCACCCATTCCTTGCGCACGCCCCCCTCCGAGGCGTGCGCGGTGGCGGTGCAGTAGGCGCAGTGGTGGAAGAAGACGACGACGAAGTCGATGCCGGAGCCGTGCGCCCGGAACTTCTTCAGCTGCGCCTCGAACCACTTGGTCTGCGTGCCGCCGGAGAGGCCGAGGTTGGCCGGGATCTCCCAGGACACGTCGTTGGCGTCGAGCGAGATGACCGCCGTGTTGCCGTGCACGAAGGAGTAGACGCTCGGCAGGTTCCTCGGGTCCGGGCCGTTGCGCGGCGGCACGAAACGGGCCTCCTGGCCGCCGTAGCCGTGCGGCGCGTACCAGGCCTCCATGTCGTGGTTGCCGTAACTGACCATCCACGGCACGGTCTTGGCGACCGACTCGGTCTGGGCGAGGAACTGGTCCCAGGTCCGCGCGTCGAACGTGTCCGTGGTCTGCCCCGAGCCCGAGGGGTCCGCGTAGGCGATGTCACCGGCGTGCAGGTGGAACGAGGGGCCCTGGGCGAGGATCAGGCTGTCGTTGGCGAGGGCGTGGTAGCTGACGCCCTGGTCGCCGAAGGCGGTGAAGGTGAAGCGCTCCGCGCGCGAGGGCGCGGTGGTGAAGGTGCCGACGGTCCCGGCGAACTTCGGGGACGCGGGGTCGAAGCCCTGGTGCCCGACGCCGTAGTAGTACGTCTTGCCGGGCTTGAGGTGGGTCAGCTCGGCGTGCACGTAGTACTGGGTGTGGTCGGCGCTCGTACCGACGCCGGCCGGCGTGTACAGCGCGCGGACCTCGGCCGGGTTCTTCCGCGACAGGTCACCGGCGTGCGCGCCGATGCGGATGTACGGGTTCTTGACGGCGACCGGCACCTGCCAGGACACCGTCATCTGGGTGCGCGGGTCGCTCCCGTAGGAGAGGTGGCGGCCGAAGGGGGCGACGAGCGCGCCGTCGACGTGCTCGTGCGACGTCGTGGTGGCCGCGGAGGCCGCCGACGCGGCCGGGGTCGCGGCGTGCGCGGCACCCGGCACGAAGACGCCGCCGGCGACCGCGCCGAGGGTGACGGCGCCGCCGCGCATCATCGTGCGGCGGGAGAACCTGCTGCGCAGGTATTCGTGCTGCTCGGCCAGGCTCCGGTCGGCCAGCTCGTCGGGTACGCCCATGCGTGGAATGTCCATGGCCTGAAAGTTGCTGGGGGCACCCATCCCACCCGGGTACGCCGGATGAACGCGGCCGGAACAACCGGCATAACACCTTCCAAGCCCTGCCCATATTCCGGCCAAGCCTCCCGCGATTCGGCCGCTCGTGCCGGTTCCTGCCCGATATCGGGCAGATTTCTTGCGAAAGACCCGCCGGTCCCCCAGGATCGACCGGGTGCACGAGGAACTGGTCGACCATCTGACCCGCAGCACGTCCCTGGGCAGGGGCGAGGCGCTGCGGGTCGTCCAGGACGTGCTCGCCTACTTCGACGAGTCGGCCCAGGACTTCGTCCGCCGGCGCCACCGGGAGCTGCAGAGCGCCGGCCTTGTGAACGCGGCGATCTTCGAACAGATCACCGCGGAGCTGCGGTACCGGGCGGTGGCGCCGCCCGAGCTCTCGCAGCGGCAGCTGCGCCGCATCGTCTACGGCTGACCGGCGCGCCCGGCACGGAACAGATCCACCACCAGAGGGGACCCTTCTTACCTATGTGCGGAATCGTCGGTTACATCGGCAGGCGTGACGTGGCGCCGCTCCTCCTGGAGGGGCTCCAGCGCCTGGAGTACCGCGGCTACGACTCCGCGGGCATCGTGATCACCAGCCCCAAGGCGGCCGGCCTGAAGATGGTCAAGGCCAAGGGCCGGGTCCGCGACCTGGAGGCGAAGGTCCCGGCGCGCTTCAAGGGCACCACCGGCATCGCCCACACCCGCTGGGCCACCCACGGCGCCCCCTCCGACGAGAACGCGCACCCGCACATGTCGGGCGACGACAAGGTCGCCGTCGTCCACAACGGCATCATCGACAACGCCGCCGAGCTGCGCGCCAAGCTGGTCGCCGAGGGCGTCACCTTCCTCTCCGAGACCGACACCGAGGTCCTCACCCACCTCGTCGCCCGTTCGCGGGCGACGGATCTGGAGGACAAGGTCCGCGACGCGCTGCGCCTGGTCGAGGGCACGTACGGCATCGCGGTCGTGCACGCGGACTTCCCCGACCGCATCGTGGTGGCCCGCAACGGCTCGCCGGTCGTCCTCGGCATCGGCGACAAGGAGATGTTCGTCGCCTCGGACATCGCCGCCCTCGTCTCGCACACCCGCCAGGTCGTCACGCTCGACGACGGCGAGATGGCCACCCTCAAGGCCGACGACTTCCGCACGTACACGACCGAGGGCACCCGCACCACCGCGTCCCCGACCACGGTCGAGTACGAGGCCGCCTCCTACGACATGGGCGGCCACGACACGTACATGCACAAGGAGATCTTCGAGCAGGCCGACGCCGTGGACCGCGTGCTGCGCGGCCGCATCGACGACCGCTTCTCCACCGTGCACCTGGGCGGCCTGAACCTGGACGCCCGCGAGGCGCGCACCGTGCGCCGCGTGAAGATCCTCGGCTGCGGCACCTCGTACCACGCGGGCCTGATCGGCGCGCAGATGATCGAGGAGCTGGCCCGCATCCCCGCGGACGCCGAGCCCGCCTCCGAGTTCCGCTACCGCAACGCGGTCGTCGACCCCGACACCCTCTACATCGCCGTCTCCCAGTCCGGTGAGACCTACGACGTGCTCGCCGCCGTCCAGGAGCTGAAGCGGAAGGGCGCGCGGGTCTTCGGCGTGGTGAACGTGGTCGGCTCGGCCATCGCCCGCGAGTCCGACGCCGGCGTCTACGTGCACGCGGGCCCCGAGGTCTGCGTCGTCTCCACCAAGTGCTTCACCAACACCACGGTCGCCTTCGCGCTGCTCGCCCTGCACCTGGGCCGCATCCGCGACCTGTCCGTCGCCGACGGCAAGCGGATCATCGAGGGGCTGCGCAAGCTGCCCGCGCAGATCACCGCGATCCTGGAGCAGGAGGCGGAGATCAAGAAGATCGCCGAGGAGTACGCGGACGCCCGCTCGATGATGTTCATCGGCCGCGTCCGGGGCTACCCGGTGGCCCGCGAGGCGTCCCTGAAGCTCAAGGAGGTCTCGTACATCCACGCCGAGGCCTACCCGGCCTCCGAGCTGAAGCACGGCCCGCTCGCCCTGATCGAGCCCGCGCTCCCCACGGTCGCGATCGTCCCCGACGACGACCTGCTCGAGAAGAACCGCGCCGCGCTGGAAGAGATCAAGGCGCGTTCCGGCCGGATCCTGGCGGTGGCGCACCAGGAGCAGGAGAAGGCCGACCGCACCATCGTCGTGCCGAAGAACGAGGACGAGCTCGACCCGATCCTCCTGGGCATCCCGCTCCAACTGCTCGCCTACCACACGGCGTTGGCCCTCGGCCGCGACATCGACAAGCCGCGCAACCTCGCGAAGTCCGTGACGGTGGAGTGACTCACCGCGTGACTCGCGGCGTGGCTCGTGGAGTGGCTCGCGGCGTGACTCCCTGACGGACGGAGGCCGGACGAACGGGCCCGCCGCGCGCCACCCTGCGCGGAGGACCCGTCCCCGCGGGGCCGGGGTCGCCCATTACCCCGGCCCGGGCGTCCGGTGACCGGTACGTACCCGGCGCGGGGGCCCGCGGCACCTCTACGCGCGGGTAGGTTCGGCGGTTCGGTGACGGGCGATGGTCGGGCCGACTCGGGTGGCCCGTACAAGAGTTGACGCAGGTCGCACCGGCCGCGTCCGCCTCGTGGGGTGCCGTCAGGGAATGACGATGACGGGCCGCTGTGCCCGCCGGGCGAGCCGCCCCGCGACCGAGCCGAAGATCCGCCCGACGAGCCCGTGCGTCGACCCGACGACGATGGCGTCCGCGGAGTACTCCCGCCCGACCTCCTCCAGCTCGTGGCAGATGTCGCCGCCGCGCTCGACGAGGATCCAGGGCACCTCGGCGAGGTACTCCGCACAGGCCAGTTCGAGACCGAGCACCTCGGTGCGGTGGTCCGGTACGTCGACGAAGACGGGCGGCTCGCAGCCGGCCCACACCGTGGTCGGCAGCCGGTTGGCCACATGCACGATGATCAGGCCGGAGCCCGAGCGGTGGGCCATGCCGATCGCGTAGGCCAGCGCGCGCTCGCTCGACGTCGAGCCGTCGAAGCCGACGACGACACCGTGCCGGAAAGCGGGATCACAGGCGTGACGTGTCTCTTCCGCCGCTCGGGGGGTCACCGTGGGGTCGGCGACCTGCCGCTTGCGGTCCGCGGGTTCAGGAATCTCGTGACCGGCCATGAGTGTCTCGGCGTGTACCTCGTGGGCCTCTGGGTGAGGGGACGACAACGGACTCGGCGGAGCGGTGTCCGGGAATCATCTTCCCCACCTGATACCCCCAAGGGTACGGCGACACTCCTCCTCCGCCCAGTCGCGGGCCTGGCGACAGGCCTGCTCCCGGCCTGCTGGTGGGTCACGCTCCGCAGCGTTCAGGGGAGCATGCACGAGGCCCCGCCCGTATGGCAATGGTTGCTGCCCCGTACAGGCGTTTTGCGCACTCTTGTGGCGGCTGTCCGGGCCTGGCCGAGTGACCGGGGCGGGTGCCGTGCGTTGAACTCCCGAACCGATGGAACAGGGAGCACCCCGTGCCCGGACCGACCCCTGCGCACCACGCCGCCGACCACGCCACCCCGGTACGCCGCGCCGTTCCGGCGCCCGCGCCGGCGCCCGAACCGCACGCCGGCGCGCCGACAGGACCCGCCGCGCCCCCCGTCCCGGCGGCGGACGGGGTGGGGGACGTCGTCCGCTGGGCGGCCTTCAGTTGCGTCCTGGTACCGGTCGTCCTCGTCTGGTACGGCACCTCGGCGGCCGGCGCCGCGGGCTGCGCGCTGGGGCTCGCCGCCGTCACCGCGGCCTGCCGGTTGCTGCTGCGCCGTTCGGAACGTGGCGCAGCACAGTTGCACAGTGAACAGTGTTGCCCCCATCGTGGGCGTCACGGACGGGGCGGTCCGGGGGCGCGCGCGGGGGGTCGCCGAGTGGACCGGAGTGCGCCGGTGGAATGACCGCGCGCGGGTCGCGCTCCGTATATTTTCAGCCAACTTCACTGCGGGGCACCACCCTTGCCCCGGCGCCCCTCCAACCCCCGTTCCAGCAGGGCGGAAAGGGCCATGGAGGGCTGTTGCGCCATACGGGGACCGGCCACTGGGTCGAGGCGTACTTCCCAGCGACGCCCACGAGTGCGACGCTTCGTGATCGACTGCTTCACGCCACGTTGCCATGTCGACAATGTGCCAGGTCTTTAACTGGTCACGACGGCACCACGGGACACAGTAGATTCGATCATGACTGTCTGATCTGTAGGCGGCGGGGGACTTCGTGCAGGACCGAGGGGAAACGTGCAGGAGCGAACAGCCCGTCAAAGTATTGAGGGAGCCGCGATCACCGAGGGGGGCTTAGCAGGATGAGCCACGACTCCACCACCGCGCCGGAGGCGGCGGCTCGCAAGCTGGCGGGGCGCCGCCGACGAGAGATCGTCGCGGTGCTGCTGTTCAGCGGCGGACCCATCTTCGAGAGTTCCATTCCGCTCTCCGTGTTCGGGATCGACCGCCAGGACGCGGGAGTTCCCCGGTACCGGTTGCTCGTGTGCGCCGGCGAAGAGGGGCCGCTGCGGACCACCGGCGGCCTCGAACTCACCGCGCCGCACGGCCTGGAGGCGATCTCGCGGGCGGGCACGGTCGTCGTGCCGGCCTGGCGGTCGATCACCTCGCCGCCGCCGGAGGAGGCGCTGGACGCGATCCGGCGCGCCCACGAGGAGGGCGCGCGCATCGTCGGCCTGTGCACCGGCGCGTTCGTGCTCGCCGCGGCCGGCCTGCTCGACGGCCGGCCCGCCACCACGCACTGGATGTACGCCCCGACGCTCGCCAAGCGCTATCCGTCGGTCCACGTGGACCCGCGCGAGCTCTTCGTGGACGACGGGGACGTCCTGACGAGCGCCGGCACCGCGGCCGGTATCGACCTGTGCCTGCACATCGTGCGCACGGACCACGGCAACGAGGCGGCCGGGGCGCTCGCCCGCCGCCTGGTGGTCCCGCCGCGCCGCAGCGGCGGCCAGGAGCGCTACCTCGACCGGTCGCTGCCCGAGGAGATCGGCGCCGACCCGCTGGCCGAGGTCGTCGCCTGGGCCCTGGAGCATTTACACGAGCAGTTCGACGTGGAGACGCTGGCCGCCCGCGCCTACATGAGCCGCCGCACCTTCGACCGCCGCTTCCGGTCGCTGACGGGGTCCGCCCCGCTGCAGTGGCTGATCACGCAGCGGGTGCTGCAGGCCCAGCGGCTCCTGGAGACCTCCGACTACTCGGTCGACGAGGTCGCCGGGCGCTGCGGCTTCCGCTCGCCGGTCGCGCTGCGCGGACACTTCCGGCGCCAGCTGGGCTCGTCCCCGGCCGCGTACCGGGCGGCGTACCGTGCGCGCCGGCCGCAGGCGGGCGACTCCGGGGCCGCCGTCAAGGCGGACCGGTCCCTGGACCTCGCCGCGGTGCCGGGTCCCGAGACCGCGGGGCCCGGGCCGGTGCCCGCGCAGTCCCGGCGGACCGCGGCCGCCGCGCACACGCTGGGCGCGCCCGCGGCCTCGATGCAGACGGGCCCGGCGGGGCACGCGGAGGGCGTCAAGCAGGCCGCCGAGGTGTTCGCACAGGGCCGCGCGAGCCTGCCCGGGCCGCGCTCGGCTCCGTAGGAAGCCGCGGGACGCGTAGGGCGGCAAGGAAGCTGACGACCGTCGTCTGCCAGCGGGAAGGTCCGACCCGTAGGGTTGGTCGCATGAACGATCGCATGGTGTGGATCGACTGCGAGATGACCGGACTCTCGCTGGCGAACGACGCGCTCATCGAGGTGGCCGCACTGGTCACCGATTCGGAGCTGAACGTACTCGGCGACGGTGTGGACATCGTGATCCGCCCGCCGGACGAGGCCCTGGAGACGATGCCCGAGGTGGTGCGGAACATGCACACCGCCTCGGGGCTCCTCGACGAACTGGCGGGCGGTACGACGCTCGCCGACGCCGAGGCGCAGGTCCTCTCCTATGTACGTGAGCACGTCAAGGATGCGGGCAAGGCCCCGCTCTGCGGGAACTCGGTCGGCACCGACCGCGGCTTCCTGCTGCGTGACATGGCGACGCTGGAGGAGTACCTCCACTACCGGATCGTCGATGTGTCCTCGGTCAAGGAACTGGCCCGGCGCTGGTACCCGAGGGCGTACTTCAACAGTCCGGAGAAGAACGGCAACCACCGGGCGCTCGCCGACATCCGCGAGTCCATCGCCGAGCTGCGCTACTACCGCGAGGCGATCTTCGTCCCGCAGCCCGGACCCGACTCCGACACGGCGAAGACGATCGCCGCGAAGCACGTCCTGCCTGCGCAGTAGCCCCTCTGGGGCCCGTCCCCCGTCCATCCGTACGGGGTCCCGAAAAGGGGTGCGCGAGCACCCCTTCGGACCCTGTACACTTTTTCTCGGCCGGTCGGAAGAGCGACAGAAGACCGGACATGGTGGGTGTAGCTCAGTTGGTAGAGCACCTGGTTGTGGTCCAGGTGGCCGCGGGTTCAAGTCCCGTCACTCACCCTGAATGATCAAGGCCCGACCTGCGAAAGCGGGTCGGGCCTTTGTCGTGGCCGAGGCCGTGGCCAGGCGGTGCCCCAAGATCGACGCAGAGCGCGACGGGCGGACGCCTGCGAGGCGGGCGGCTGTGCGGCGTGGGGCCCGGTCAGGCCGCACAGCCGCCGCACGGCTGCGGCGCCATTGGCATGCCTGGTTGCGAGCAATCGTGCCTGCCGCGAGGGGATTTGCAATTCCGCGCAATGAGCGCACGGCGGCTCGTCAATGTGGGACATGCTGATCGTCCAACACTCGCTGACGGAGGACGACATGACGCTGCGGTTCCTCGGCACCACCAGCGACGACGGCGACTGCCCCACCCTGTATGAGATTTCCGAGACGGACGAGATCCTCGTCCAGGGGGACGTCGAGACCGACCCCGCCCACCTGGTCCAACTGCGCGACGTGAAACCGTCCGAGTCGTTCGTCCGCGTCCCTCGCTCGCTCCTCACCCAGTATGCGCCGCGAACCGCAGCTCCGGAGCTGGTGCCCTTCAAAGAGGTCAGCCACCTGTTCCGCGGCTTCCGGCACACTGCCTGGCGCCTGGAGACCCGCGGCGGTTACGCCTCCGACCGCAACAGCACGAGGTGGGCGCGTTGGCTCGCAGGTGAGGACATCGCCGCCGACCCGGACAACGCCTGGCGTGAGAATGTCCGCGCTCAGGTCGCCGCAGGCAAGCGGTTCGAGCGGGTACGGATCGTCGACGAGCCCGCGACGCAGGGGCAGGAGTTCCTCCTCGCCGGCGGGCTCGGAAACGTGGCAGCAGGTGAGGACATCCGGAACCTCACCCGGGCCCGGGCCCGGGAACTGCGGTTGCCAGACTTCGACTTCTGGCTGTTCGACTCCAGGACCCTGGTCCGCTTCGCGTTCGATGAGAAGGACACCACCCTCGGTGTGTACGTCACCGAGGACCCCACCGACGTCCTGGCCGCCTGCCAGGCCCGCGACACGGCCTGGCACCACGCGGTGCCTACCAGCGAGTTTCAGCGCGGGGTACGTTCCAGTGCGTGAGTGACTTCCAAGAAGCCCGGCAGATCCTCGGCGCGCGCCTGTCCGAGCTGCGCGCCGAGGCGAGCCTGGAAGGAAAGGCCATCGCGGCCAAGCTCGGCTGGCAACCGTCGAAGGTGAGCCGCCTCCAGAACGGCAAGCAGACCGCGACCGCGTCCGACATCACCGTGTGGGCCGCGGCCGTGGGCCGCCCCGATGTCGAGCCGGAACTCCAAGGGCTGCGGGCGGGCGTCGAGCTGAAGCACCGCACGTGGCGCCGGCAGCTGGCAGGCGGCCACGCCGAGCGCCAAAAACTGGCGATCCGCGAGACCGAGGCGACGCGGCTGATCCGCGCGTTCGAGGTGGCCCGCATCCCGGGCCTGTTGCAGACCCCTGCGTACGCCCGCGCCATCTTCGAGTCGAACGCTGCGTTCCGCGAGATTCCGGCTACGACGGAGAAGGCCGTCGCCACCCGGATGCGCAGGCAGGAGGCCCTGTACGAACCCGGCAAGTCGTTCCGGTTCCTGTTGTGCGAGGCGGCGCTCTACCACCGGTCGTGCGCGAATGACGTGATGGCCGCGCAGCTCGACCGGTTGTACGGGGTGGTAGGCATGCCGCAGGTGGAACTGGCCGTCATCCCTTTCGGCGCGGAGCTGCGGCGGACCCCGGCGCACTCCTTCTGGATCTATGACCGGCGGCAGGTCATCGTCGAGACGATCACCGAGGAGCTGTGGCTCAGCGCGGACGACGATCTCCGTTTGTACGAGCGGGCATGGGACTGGCTCGTCGAGTCAGCTGAGCAAGGGCCGATTGCCCGGCACTTGATCGGCCGGGCCCGCGCTTCGCTCGACCTTTCCTGAGCAACCCGAGCAACTGGCCCATTCGGATTCGCAATCTTGCGCAATCGATCAACAATTGCCGGGCCTGGCGTCGTACGGTCCCGGTCATGGCCCCACCGACACCGCATCCCCGGGAACCCGCCCATTTCGCCGCGGCGTCGGTCCCTCCGGCCGCCCCCTCGGAGGCCTTCTGATGACCAGCCCCAAAGCCGCCGGCCTGGACGTGCAACCCGTTCTCGTGCCGCCGAGCATCGATTTGACCGAGGCCGAGTTGTGCGGCCGGGACTGCACGTGGTGCGGTCTGTCCCTCATGGGGCGGGCCAGCGTGAACCTCGGCGAACGGGACGACGAGGCAGGACGAAGGATCTTCCCGCGGGCGTGCCCGCAGTGCGCGGTGCTCACTGTCTACAACCAGCTGATAAACCATGTCGCCAGCTGCTCAGGGTGTGTGGAAGGTGGCCAATACTGCCCTGGCTCCGCTGAGATGCGGCGCGCGTGGGCCGATGGGCGAAGACTCTGACCGCCGAGTTCGTACCCATGCGGCACGTCTGCTACATCCGCGAGCCGCAGAGCCTGCTGCGCTGCACCCGGCGCCCGGACCACAACGACGACCACAAGAACTTCTACGCAGGCGTGACGAACTCGTCCGGCATCCGGCCGGGCGTCAGCTGGCCGCGACGCAAGGGCGAGTCGCAGGCCGACTGAACAAGCTCCCGCCGCTTGCTCATCACGCATCCTCCGCGGCGGGTCCGGGTGGCCGCTCGGGGCCTGCACCCCGGGCGGCCGCCGCACGCCTCCCACACCCCCACCATTGCCGGGTACGGGCGAACGGACGGCGGCGCGTCGGAAAGGGGCGCCGCCACCCACTCGTACGAGATCGCGAAGCGGGAACCGCGCGCGTCGACGTGCCGGCCGCGGCGTGGCCGCGCTCGCTGCGGTCGCCCGCCCCTTAGGAGCGGAGGCCCCAACGCCGGGCGGCGACCAACAGCGTCACCCCGCCGAACTCTCACGCCCCGGGGTACCCCAAAGCCCCCCTCAAGAAGACGCCCGCACCACCAGCTCCGTCGGCAGCACCACATGCCGCTCCGCCCCCCGCCGCGCGGAGGACCGCTTGCCGTCCGCCGCCAGCGCGATCTCGTCGAGGAGGAGCTGCGTCATCGCCCGGCCCATGTCCCGCGTCGGCTGGCGCACGCTGGTCAGGCCCGGCTCCATGTGGCGGGCGATCACCGAGTCGTCGAAGCCGACCAGGGCGACGTCGTCCGGGATGCGGCGGCCGGCCTCGCGCAGCACCTGGCGGGCGCCGGACGCCATCAGGTCGGAGCAGGCGAAGACCGCGTCGAGCCCGGGGCTGCGCTCCAGCAGCTCGGCCATGCAGCGCCGGCCCCCCTCCTCGGTGAAGTCTCCGTACGCCACCAGCTTCTCGTCGTACGCCATGCCGTCCGCGGCCAGCTGGCTCTCGTACCCGGCGAGGCGGCGCTGCGCCCCGTACACGTCGAGCGGGCCGGTGATGACCGCCACGGAGCGGCGCCCGCGCGACGTCAGGTGCCCGACGGCGGAGCGGGCGCCCGCGAAGTTGTCGGTGTCGACCGAGGGCAGCGGCTCGTCGGCCGAGCGCGGGCCGCTGATCACCGTCGGGATGTCCATCTGGAGCAGCCGGTCCGCGAGCGGGTCGTCGGCGTGCACGGAGACCAGCAGCACGCCGTCGACGCGGTGCGCGGCGAGGTACGCGGCCAGCCGGTCCTGCTCGCGCTCGCCGCGGGCGAAGGTCAGCAGCAGCTGGAGGTTGGACTCGGCCAGGGCGACGCCGACGCCGCCGACCATGCCGGAGAAGTACGGCTCGGAGAAGAACCGCGACTCGGCCTCCGGAACAACCACCGCGATGGAGTCCGTGCGATTGGCCGCGAGGGCGCGGGCCGCCGTGTTCGGCACGTAGCCGAGTTCGGCGACCGCCTCCTCGACCGCGGCCCGGGTGCGGTCGCTGACCCGCGGTGATCCGTTGATGACGCGCGAGACCGTACCCCGGCCCACGCCTGCCCGGGCCGCGACCTCCTCGAGGGTGGGACGCCTGCCGTGAGTGCCGCGAGCCGCCATGACTCCTACCTCCCTCAGTCCTCCGCGGAATCTAACAGCCCGATAACCGCGGCAAGTTGTCGCTGCCGAGTCTCTTGACACCCCCGGGCCGAGCGACGACCCTTCAACACATCACACATGGGAGCGCTCCCACCCTAGTGGACGCATACAGAAGCCGCACGTTTCCCGCCCGAGCCGCAAGAGAACGAACGGGCCCCGCAAGGCCGTTGGCCGGGATCGGCACGTCAGAGCAACAGAGCACTTGGAGGACGCAAATGCGCACTGCCCGTACGTCCCGACGCGCGATGACCTTCGCGGTCGTCGCCGCCATGGCCACAGGGCTGCTTGCCGGATGCGCGAGCGACGACGGCGGTTCCGACGATGCCTCGGGCGGGGGTGCCGGCGGCAAGGGCGGCACCACGCTGACGGTCGGCACCTTCGGCACCTTCGGTTACAAGCAGGCCGGCCTCTACGACGAGTACATGAAGCTGCACCCGGACATCACGATCAAGGAGAACGTCACCACCCGTACCGACGTGTACTGGCCCAAGACGCTCACCCGCCTGCAGGCCGGTTCCGGTACCGACGACGTCCAGGCCATCGAGATCGGCAACATCACCGAGGCCGTGCAGACCCAGGCCGACAAGTTCATCGACATCGGCAAGGAAGTCGACAAGTCCAAGTGGCTGGACTTCAAGAACGCCCAGGCCACCACCAAGGACGGCAAGACGATCGCCCTCGGTACGGACATCGGCCCGATGGCCCTGTGCTACCGCAAGGACCTCTTCGAGAAGGCCGGTCTGCCCACCGACCGCGATGAGCTGGCCAAGCTGTGGAAGGGCGACTGGAGCAAGTACGTCGACCTCGGCAAGCAGTACATGAAGAAGGCGCCCAGCGGCACCAAGTTCGTGGACTCCGCGGCCTCCGTCTACAACTCGGCGATCAGCAGCGAGACCACGCAGTACTACGACAAGGACGGCAACGTCGTCTGGGACAAGTCCGAGGGCGTCAAGCGGGCCTGGAACGACGCCATGCAGGCGGCGACCTCCAACATGTCGGCGAAGCTGAAGCAGTTCGACAAGCCGTGGGACCAGGGGTACGCGAACGGCACCTTCGCCACCGTGGCCTGCCCGCCGTGGATGATCGGCTACATCCAGGAGAAGTCCGGTGAGGCCGGCAAGGGCAAGTGGGACGTGGCGCCCGCGCCCGTCGCCGGCAACTGGGGCGGCTCGTTCATCGGTGTGCCGAAGGCGAGCAAGCACCAGAAGGAGGCCATCGCGCTGGCCAAGTGGCTGACCGACCCGGAGCAGCAGGACAAGGTCTTCGCCAAGCAGGCCAGCTTCCCCTCGCGCAGTGACGCCTACGGCGACCTGAAGATGTCGCCCGAGACCACGGCCTACTTCTCGAACGCGCCGATGACGCAGATCTTCACCGACGCCGCCAAGACGATCCCGACGGCGTACCACGGTGCCAAGGACCAGCCGATCCTCACCGCGATCACCGACACCGGCATCCTCCAGGTCGAGCAGAAGGGCAAGTCCCCGGCCCAGGGCTGGGACGCGGCCACCAAGGAAGTCAAGGACGTGCTCGGCCAGTGACCAGCTCCGAACAGGCTCTCGCGCACTCCGCGTCGAGCGCCGACGCCGTGCCCGGCTCCGCGAAGGAGCCGGGCACGGCCCGGGGCGCTCAAGGCCGCGGTACGCCGCGGGGTACTTCCTCCCCGGGCTCCCCGGGCTCCTCCTGGCGCAGCCGGCTGTACCGCTGGGACATGAAGGCGTCCCCGTACGCGTTCATCTCCCCCTTCTTCATCATCTTCGGCGCCTTCTCGCTGGTGCCGCTGCTCTACACCGCCTGGTACTCGCTGCACAACGTGCAGCTGTCGTCCCTGGACCACCAGACCTGGGCGGGCCTGGACAACTACACCAACCTCTTCACGTCGGACTTCTTCTGGAACGCCCTGCAGAACACGTTCAGCATCGGCGTCCTGTCGACCGTGCCGCAGCTGGTCGTGGCGATCTGGCTCGCGCACATGCTCAACTACCGGCTGCGCGGCTCCACCGTGTGGCGCGTGATCATGCTGACTCCCTACGCGACCTCGGTGGCGGCGGCGACGCTCGTCTTCGTGCTGCTGTTCTCGCCCGAGAACGGGATGATCAACTGGGCGCTCGACCTGATCGGCATCGACCCGGTCAACTGGCGCGAGTCCGACTGGGGTTCGCAGTTCGCGGTCTCCTCCATCGTCATCTGGCGGTGGACCGGGTACAACGCGCTGATCTACCTCGCCGCCATGCAGGCCATCCCGGCGGACCTCTACGAGTCGGCGGCGCTGGACGGCGCGAACCGCTGGAACCAGTTCCGGCACGTGACCATCCCCATGCTGCGGCCGACCATCCTGTTCACCGTGGTCGTCTCCACGATCGGTGCGACGCAACTCTTCGGTGAGCCCCTGCTGTTCGGCGGGGTCAGCGGCACCAAGGGCGGGTCCGAGCACCAGTACCAGACGCTCGGCCTGTACATGTACGACCAGGGCTGGATCGTCGGCAACCTCGGCAAGGCGTCCGCGATCGCCTGGTCGATGTTCCTGATCCTGTTGGTCATCGCCGCGATCAACCTGCTGGTCACCCGACGGCTGAGGAAGACCCAATGACCACCATCAGTGATGTGACGCCCCCGGCCCAGGCGGTGCAGGGCCCCGACGCCGGGCCGGTCCGGCGCCGGCGGATCATGGGCGCGGGCAAGCAGCTGCACGCGGGGCCCGTCACCTACGTCGTCCTGGTCCTGTTCGCCGTGGTCTCGCTCGCGCCACTGCTGTGGACGACGATCGCGGCCTCGCGCACCAACGCGCGGCTCGCGCAGACGCCGCCGCCCTTCTGGTTCGGCGGCAACCTGTTCAAGAACCTGGAGACGGCCTGGAACCAGGCCGGCATGGGCACCGCGATGTGGAACACCATCCTCGTGGCGTCCTGCATCACGGTCGGCACCGTGCTCTTCTCGACGCTGGCCGGGTTCGCCTTCGCCAAACTGAAGTTCCGGTTCTCCAGCGTGCTGCTGATGGCGACCATCGGCACGATGATGGTGCCGCCGCAGCTCGCCGTCGTCCCGCTGTACCTGTGGATGTCGGACCTGGGCTGGGCCAACCAGCTGCAGACCGTCATCCTGCCGACCCTGGTCAGCGCCTTCGGCACGTTCTTCATGCGGCAGTACCTGGTGCAGGCGCTGCCGACCGAGCTGATCGAGGCGGCTCGGGTGGACGGCGCGAGCAGTTTGCGGGTGGTCTGGCACGTCGTCTTCCCGGCGGCGCGGCCCGCCATGGCCGTGCTCGGGCTGCTGACGTTCGTCATGGCCTGGAACGACTTCCTGTGGCCGATCATCGCCCTGAACCAGGAGAACCCGACGGTCCAGGTCGCCCTCAACGCCCTGGGCACCGGCTACATCCCCGACGACTCGGTCATCATGGCCGGTGCGCTGCTCGGGACGCTGCCGCTGCTCATCGCGTTCCTGCTGTTCGGCAAGCAGATCGTCGGCGGCATCATGCAGGGTGCCGTCAAGGGGTGACCCGGCTCCCCCTGGGGGCGGTGCGCGGAATCCCGTCGGGGGTTCTCCGGCCTCCTCGCCGCCGCGCCCCCGGTGGGGCTTCTCGCGCAGTTCCCCGCGCCCCTTTAGCGTGCGGCTTCGCCGCCGCCCCAAGAGGGCGCACGCAGTGCGCCTCGTAGGGGCGCGGGGAACTGCGCGAGCAACCACGACGAGAGCCGCACTCGGCGGACCGCCCGCCCCGACACGTGGGCCGGCCCCTGATTCCACTTCCCCCCAACCCATGGGAGCGCTCCTATGACCACCACTGACCACACCGGCACCGCGGCCACCACCGCCCCCACCCTCGCCCCGCCGGAGGCGACCCGGTTCCCCGAAGGGTTCCTCTGGGGCTCGGCCACCGCCGCGTACCAGATCGAGGGCGCCGTGCGGGAGGACGGGCGGACGCCCTCCATCTGGGACACCTTCAGCCACACCCCGGGCAAGGTGGCGGGCGGGGACACCGGCGACGTCGCCGTCGACCACTACCACCGGTGGCGCGACGACGTGCGCCTCATGGCTGACCTCGGCCTGACCGCCTACCGCTTCTCCGTGGCGTGGCCGCGCGTGCAGCCGACCGGCCGGGGCCCCGCCGTGCAGCGCGGGCTCGACTTCTACCGGGGGCTCGTCGACGAACTCCTTGCGCACGGGATCAAGCCCATGGTGACCCTCTACCACTGGGACCTGCCGCAGGAGCTGGAGAGCGCGGGCGGCTGGCCCGAGCGCGACACCGCCTACCGGTTCGCCGAGTACGCCGGGATCGTCGGCGAGGCGCTCGGCGACCGTGTCGAGAGCTGGGTGACGCTCAACGAGCCCTGGTGCAGCGCCTTCCTCGGTTACGGGTCGGGGGTGCACGCGCCGGGGCGCACCGACCCCGCCGCCGCGCTGCGCGCCGCGCACCACCTCAACCTCGGCCACGGGCTCGCCACGACGGCGCTGCGCGCTGCGCTCCCGGCGCGGGCGAAGATCGGCATCAGCCTCAACCCGAGCGTGGTGCGCGCCCTCACCGACGCCCCGGCCGACCTGGACGCCAAGCGCCGCATCGACGCGCTCGCCAACCGGGTCTTCACCGGCCCCCTGCTCCGGGGCGCCTATCCCGAGGACCTGATCGCCGACACCGCGCGCGTGACGGACTGGTCCTTCGTGCAGGCCGGCGACACCGAAGCCATTCACCAGCCGCTCGACTTCCTCGGCATGAACTACTACACCCCCGCTGTCGTCTCCGGTCCGCGCGGTGACACCGACGGGCCCCGCCTCGACGGCCACGGCGCCAGCGACCACTCCCCCTGGCCCGCCGCCGACGACGTGGTCTTCCACCACGCGCCCGGCGAGGTCACCGCGATGAACTGGCCGGTGGACCCGACCGGACTCACCGACCTACTCCTTGACTACACCGCTCAGGCCCCCGGGGTTCCGCTCTACGTGACGGAGAACGGCGCCGCCTACGAGGACACCGTCGACGCCGAGGGCCGCGTCCACGACCCGGACCGCGTCCGCTACCTGCACGCGCACCTGGCCGCCGTCCACCAGGCGATCGCCCAGGGCGCCGACGTGCGCGGCTACTTCCTCTGGTCGCTGCTGGACAACTTCGAGTGGGCGTACGGGTACGGCAAGCGGTTCGGCGCCGTCTACGTCGACTACGAGACGCAGACCCGCATCCCGAAGTCGAGCGCCGCCTGGTACTCCCGGGTCGCGCGCGCCGGGGGGCTGCCCGCCGACGCGTAGCCGCCCGGGTCCGGTACGCCGCGTGGCGGCGAACCGTACCGGACCTTAATTTACCGACATGACCCTTATCGCCCGTATCGCTCGTACTGAACTCCGCTGAGCCGCCATGGGCGTGCTCAAGGACCACCCGGAACTCGTCCTCTTCGTGAGCCTCGCGCTCGGCTACCTGCTCGGGAAGCTGCGCGTGGGGCCACTGACGCTGGGCGGCATCTGCGGAACACTGATCGTCTCGCTGCTCCTCGGTGCCTGGACCAAGGCGGCGGTCTCCGACGACGTGAAGACGGTGTTCTTCGCGCTGTTCATCTTCGCGCTCGGCTACATGGCGGGGCCGCAGTTCTTCCGCAACCTCAACAAGAAGAGCCTGCGCTTCTTCGTGCTGTGCGCCATCGAGCTGGCCGCCGTCCTCGGCATCGCGTTCGGCCTCGCCAAGTGGTTCGACCTCGACGTCGGCACGGCCTCCGGCATCCTGGCGGGCGCGGCCACCGAGTCCGCCGTCGTCGGCACCGCCACCGAGTCCATCGGCAAGCTCTCCGGGCTCACCGCCCAGCAGATCAACGAGTACCAGGGCAATGTCGCCACCGCGTACACCGTCTGCTATCTCTTCGGCCTGATCACCATCGTGCTCTACACCAGCCAGATCATGCCGATGCTGATGCGCGTCAACCTGCGCGACGCGGCGCGCGAGCTGTGGGAGCGCACGCGCAGCAGCGGCAGCCTGGAGTCGGACGAGCGGCCCGCGCTGCCCGGCATGGTCGGCCGCACCTTCCTGGTGACGACGGCCGACGGGCGCACCGTCGGCGACCTGGAGTCGCGCCTCGGTGAGCGGGTCACCATCGAGACCGTCAAACGCGGCAGCAAGGTGCTCACCCCCGCCCCTGACCTGGAGCTCACCCTCTCCGACCTGGTCCTCGTGGTGGGCCGGCGGGCGCAGACCATCGAGGCGGGGCGGCTCATCGGCCCCGAGACCGCGGGCGTGCCCGGCCTCGACTCGCCGCTCGCCACCAGCCAGGTGTCGATCACCCGCAAGGCCGACGACGGCAAGACGATCGACCGCATCCAGCGGGAGAACCCCGAGTTCCTCAAGGACGGCGTCTACGTCACGGACGTCACCCGCGCCGACACGGACCTGCCCGCCAACGGGGACACGGTCGTGCACCGCGGCGACGTCCTCACCCTGGTGGGCGCCCGCTCGGGCCTTGCCAAACTGGTCGCCAAGCTCGGCTCGGTCGTCAAGAACGACACCACCGACTTCATCTACCTCGGGCTCGGCATCGCCGCCGGTTCGCTGCTCGGACAGGTCGTGGTGAAGTTCGGCGACGTCCCGATGTCGCTGGGCACCGGCGGCGGCTGCCTGATCTCGGGGCTCCTGTTCGGCTGGTTCCGCTCGCGCAGCCAGACGTTCGGGGCGTTCCCGCCGCAGGCCGCGTCCACCATCAAGGACATGGGGCTCGCGGTCTTCATCGCCTGCACCGGTCTGGTGTCGGGCCCGCAGGCCTGGCCGCTGATCAAGCAGTACGGGGCGCTGCTGCCGTTCGCCGGGATCGCGATGGTGCTGATCCCCGCGACGATCTCGCTGGTGGTGGGCCGCAAGCTGCTGAAGATCGAGCCGCCGCTGCTGATCGGGGCCATCGCGGGCCAGCAGTGCTCGACCCCCGCGATCACCGCCGTCACCCAGGTGGCGCAGTCCTCGGTGCCGATGCTCGGCTACACCATCACCTACGCCCTCTCGAACTTCCTGCTCCCGCTGACCGGCCCGGTGCTCGTCGGCATCCTCGGTTCCTGAACAGGCGGGCCGCACGTGATCGACTTCCTCAACCGCAACATCTTCCAGCCCCACCCCGAGCTGCTGGTCTTCCTCACCGTGGCGCTGGGCTTCCTCTTCGGCAAGCTGCGCTACCGGGCCATCGCGCTGGGCGCCGTCACCGGCTGCCTGGTCGCGGGGCTGCTGCTCGGCGCCCAGTTCAAGGTCACCGTCGACGGGACCGTGAAGAACCTGTTCTTCACGATGTTCCTGTTCGCCCTCGGATACAAGGTGGGCCCGCAGTTCTTCCGCGGCCTCAAGAAGGACGGCCTGCCGCAGGTGGTCAACGCGGTCGTCGTCTGCGTCACGGGGCTCCTGGTCTGCTGGGGCTTCGCGGCGCTGCTCGGCTACGGGCCCGGCCTGAGCGCCGGTCTGCTGGGCGGGGCCCTCACCCAGTCCGCGGTGATCGGCGTCGCCCAGGACGCCATCGGGAACCTGCCGGGGCTGTCCGGCGGGGCCGCCAAGGACGAGCAGAACCTCGTCGCCATCGGCTACGCGGTGACGTACCCCCTCGGCACGATCCTGTGCGCGATGCTCCTGGCGAACGTCCTGCCGCGGCTCTACCGCAAGGACCTCGCCGCCGAGTCCGCGGCGCTGGCCAAGGAGCTGGACGCCCCCGAGGACGACCCCGACCTGCACGAGGGCTACTACGAGGTGGTGCTGCGCGCCTACACCATCCAGCGCCCGGACATCGTCGGCCGCACCATCGACGACTTCGAGCAGCAACAGCAGCAGCTGGGCCACCGCATCTACCTCACCCGGGTCCGCCGCGACGGGCAGATCCTCGACCACGACCAGCAGACCGTGCTGCGCGCGGGCGACGTGGTGGCGCTGAGCGCCCTGCGCGGTTCGCTCGTCGACTTCGACGCCCGCACCCACATCGGCGCCGAGACCGACGACGTGGAACTGCTCGGCTACCAGACGGAGACGCTGCACGTGGTGGCCGCGGAGAAGGCACAACTCGGCCGCACGATCGCCGAACTGCGCAAGGAGCCGTTCATGGTGGGCGTCTACGTCGACAGGCTCTACCGCTCCGGCGCCGAGTTCCCCTACCGCCTCTCCACCACGGTCGAGCGCGGGGACACCCTCGTCCTGACCGGCCCCAAGCGGCTGGTGGACCCCGCGGGGCGGGAGCTCGGCAAGCCCGTGCCGACGTCGTTCGCGACCGACATGATCTGGGTGGGCCTGGGGATCTTCCTCGGCGGCTGCATCGGCATCCCCGCGCTGACCGCGGGCGGCGTGCCGATCTCGCTCTCCACCTCGGGCGGCGCGCTCATCATGGGCCTGGTCTTCGGCTGGATCCGCGGCAAGTACCCGACGTTCGGCAACGTGCCGCCCGGCGCCCAGTGGTTCATGGACACCCTCGGCCTGTGCCTGTTCGTCGCGGTCGTCGGCATCAACGCGGGGCCCAGCTTCACCTCCGGCCTGTCGACGGCCGGCTGGGGGCTGCTGGTCTTCGGGGCGGTGGCCACGGTCGTCCCGCTGATCGTCGGCTTCCTGGTCGGCCACCACATCCAGAAGATCCGCTTCCCGATCCTGATGGGCGTCCTGGCGGGCGGCCAGACCACGACGGCCGCGATCGGCGCGATCAACGAGTCGTCCCGGTCCCAGGTGCCGACGCTCGGCTACACGATCCCGTACGCCGTCGGGAACGTGCTGCTGACCATCTGGGGCGCCGTGATCGTCCTCCTCCACCACTGAGCACCGCAAGGAAGCAGAGACCTCATGCCGAAGACGAACCTGACCCGCGAGCAGATCCAGAGTTACGCCCGCCTCTCCCCCTTCGAGCTGAAGAACGTCTTCATCGAGCTGGCCAAGGAGGCCCAGGGCGACCAGCCCGGGCAGAAGGACAAGTCGAGCGTCCAGATGCTCAACGCGGGCCGGGGCAACCCGAACTGGATCGCCACGGGCCCCCGCGAGGCGTTCTACGCGCTCGGCTACTTCGCCCTGGAGGAGTCGCGCCGGGTGTGGACGGCCGACAACCTCGGCGGCATGCCCGAGGAGCCGGGCTCCTACGAGCGCTTCGACACGTTCGTGCGCCGCCACCCGGACCTGCCCGGCATCGAACTGCTCGCCCAGTGCGTGCAGCTGGGCATCCAGCGGTTCGGGTTCGACAAGGACGCCTTCGTGCACGAGCTGACCGACAGCTCGATCGGCGACAACTACCCGGTGCCGGACCGCATCCTGCACCACACGCAGGAGATCGTGCGCGGCTACATCGCGGACGAGATGTTCGCCAAGAAGCCGCCGGCCGGGGACTTCTCGTACTTCGCGACCGAGGGCGGCACGGCCGCCATGTGCTACATCTTCGACTCGCTCATGAAGAACGGCATCCTGCGCAAGGGCGACAAGATCGCCCTGATGGTCCCCGTCTTCACGCCGTACGTCGAGATCCCCGAGCTGGACACCTACGAGTTCGACGTCACGTACGTGCAGGCCAGCATGTTCGCCGAGGCCGGCGTGCGCGAGTGGCGCTACCCGCAGGAGGAGGTCGCCAAGCTGGCGGACCCGGAGATCAAGCTGGTCTGCCTGGTCAACCCCTCCAACCCGCCCTCACTCGCCCTGTCGCAGCGCGTCGCCAACCAGATCAAGGACATCGTCGCGACGGACAACCCGAACCTGCTCATCGTCACCGACGACGTGTACGGCACGTTCGTGGAGGGCTTCCGCTCGATCGCCGCGGACCTGCCGCGCAACACGCTGCTCGTGTACTCGTACTCGAAGCACTACGGCTGCACCGGCTGGCGGCTCGGGGTCATCGGCCTCGCCGACGACAACGTGATCGACGAGATGCTCGCCGCGCTCCCGGCGGCGGAGAAGGAGCGGCTGGACAAGCGGTACGGGACGCTCACCCTGGAACCCGAGAAGATCAGGTTCATCGACCGGCTCGTCGCCGACTCCCGGCAGGTGGCGCTCAACCACACGGCGGGGCTCTCCCTCCCCCAGCAGGTGATGCTCAGCCTCTTCTCGCTCTTCGACATGCTGGAGGAGGGCCAGGCGTACAAGCTGCGCATCCGCCGCATCGTCCAGCAGCGCCTCGAACTCCTCCTGGAGGGCGCCAAGATGAAGATCGCCGAGGACCCCCACCGCGCCGGGTACTACATCGAGCTGGACCTGATGGCGCAGGCCCAGCTGGAGCATGGCGAGGAGTTCGCGGCCTACCTGAACGACACCTACGAGCCGGTCGACCCGCTGTTCCGGCTCGCCCGCCAGACCGGCGTGGTCCTGCTGAACGGCGGCGGCTTCGAGGGCCCGCAGTGGTCGGTGCGCGTCTCGCTGGCCAACCTCGACGACCTGGACTACCTGAAGATCGGCCACCACCTGCGGGCCATCTTCGACGACTACGCCCAGGAGTGGCGGGACGCGACGGGCTGACCGTCCGACCGTCCACGAGCCGACATGGCGCGGCCCCGGCCGGGGTGGGGGGCTCCTGCGGAGCGCCGGCCGGGGCTGCGACCCCCGTTGCTCGAAATGGCTTGGCCTACTGGTCGGGCCCAGCGCCTACTTGAAGGCGGCGAACGCCTTCTGGAACGCGTTCGCGCTCTGCTCGACCGAGCTGCACGTCGGCTGCGCCGAGTTCGTGGCGCCGCCCGGGCACTGCTGGTCGCGGGTCGCGGACCACATCGACAGGCCGCCCAGGCCCTTCTCCTTGGCGAAGGAGACCAGCTGCGTGGCGTCCTCGACCTTGAAGATCTCGGAGGAGACGTCGTTGACGCCGATCATCGGGGTGATCGCGACGGCCTTCCAGGCGGCCGCGTCGGAGAGCCCGAGCGCGCTCTTGAGCTGCGCCTGGGTCGCGGTCGCGGCCTGCTCGGCGTAGGTGCCCATGTCGCCGCTGTACGAGGCGCCGTAGTCCATCGCCATGATGTTGACGAGGTCGGCCCGCACCCCGTTGGACTTGGCGTTCTTCAGGAAGTTCACGCCGTCCGAGGTGAGGCCCTCGGGCATCACCGGCAGGGTGAAGGAGACGTTCAGGCCGGGGTTGTCCTTCTGGAGCGTGGCGATGGCCCGGGCGCGCTCGGTGTTGGCGGCCGTGTCCGGCAGGGCACCGCCCTCGATGTCGAAGTCGACCTTGGTGAGCTTGTACTGGTCGACGACCTTCTGGTACGCCGCCGCGAGGTCGCCCGCCGAGGAGCAGGCCTGCGCCAGCTCGGTGCCGGAGGCGCCGCCGAAGGAGACCCGGACGTCGCCGCCCGCGGCCCGCAGGTCGCCGATCTGCGCGGCGACCTCGTCGCTGCCGAGGTCGCTCACGCCGCCCCACTTCGGGGCGCAGTCGCCGCCGGAGGTGATGAAGGCGAGGTTGAACTCCTTGACGCCGGTGGCCTTCGAGGAGGCGACCAGGTCGAACTTCGGGTAGAGCGAGGTGTCGACGTACGGGGCGAACCCGGCGGCCGCCGTGGAGCCGGTGCCCGTGCCGGTGCCGGCGGACGACGACGAGGACGAGGACGGGCTCGCCGTCGCCGTCCCGGTCGGCTCGGCCGGGGTGGAGGCCGACGCGGTGGGGGTGGGGGTCGCCGTCTCGGACGGGCGGCCGCTGGGCTCCGGGGTCGCGCCGCCGTCGACGGAGCACTTCGCGTCGTTGATGAGACAGCCGGTCGGGTCGGCGGAGCCGGAGACCACGAAGCCGACGGTGACCGACTTGCCGGCGGCGATGCCTTCCTTGTCCCAGGAGGCGGGCTTCACGGTGACGTGCGAACCGCTCACCGTCGACTCGGCGTTCCACAGCGAGCTGAGCTTGGTGCCCGCGGGCAGGTCGAACTCCAGCGTCCAGCCGGACTGCGCCGTGTCGGTGTCGTTCTCGATGACGTACTGCCCGGTGTAGCCGCCGGACCAGCTGCTGGTCTTCGAGTACGCGGCTCCGACCGAGGCCGCCGAGGCGCTGGAGGCGAAGACGAACGCGCCGCCGCCCACGACGGCCGCCGCGACGATGCCGCCTATCGCCTTGTTCCTGCCGCTGACCCTGCGCCGGTGCGTGCTGCTCATCGTCGTGCCTGCCTTAGCTGTACGGGGGTGGGGGGGTGAGCAGCACGCTAGCGAGCCGGAAACCGTCAATTCGGGCAACCGGGAAGGGACTTGCGGATCTTAGGGTTCGCTTAAGGGAGGGATCGGGAGCGATTAAAGGTCGGGACCAGTCCCTTGCGTTCCCGGCCCCGGTGGCCACGGGCGCGGTGGCCCGCCCGCGGCCCGCGCCCGTCGAGCTGCACCCAGATCCGCACCTCGGTGCCGCCCAGCACGGAGGAGCCGATGCGCACGTCGCCGCCGGTGGACTCGGCGAGCCGGCGCACGATGTCGAGGCCGAGCCCGGTCGAGCCGTCGCTGCCCGAACCCCGGCCGCGTGCCATCGCCGCCTCCGGGTCGAGGATGCCGGGCCCCGCGTCGGAGACCAGCACGATCACGGCGTCCTCGCCGCTGTGCACGTCGACCGCGAAGGCGGTGCCCTCGGGGGTGTGCCGGAAGACGTTGCCGAGCAGCGCGTCGAGGGCGGCGACCAGCTCGCCGCGGGCCACCGGCAGCCGCACCGGCCGGTCGATCCCGGCGACCCGCACCTTGCGGCCCTCGTCCTCGGCGAGCGCCGACCAGAAGTCCATCCGCTCGCGGATCACCTCGGCGGCGTCGCAGCCCGCGCCGGGCCCGGCCGCGGCGGTCTGCGGTTTGGCGTCGCGCGCCGTGCGGATGATGGTGTCGACCTCGCGCTCCAGCTGCTCGACGGCGACCCGGGTCTGCTCGGCGGCGGTGCCGGTGCCGAGCGAGGCCACGTTGAGCCGCAGCACCGTCAGCGGGGTGCGCAGCCGGTGCGAGAGGTCGGCGGCCAGCTCCCGTTCGTTGGCGAGGAGCTGGACGACCTGGTCGGCCATGGAGTTGAACGCGATCGCGGCCAGGCGCAGTTCGGTGGGGCCGTCCTCCGGGACGCGCGCGCCGAGCCGGCCCTCGCCCAGCTCGTGGGCGGCGCCGACGAGCCGCTGCGCGGGCTGCACCATGCGCACGCCCAGCCGGTCGGCGACGGCCACCGACCCGATGATGAGCGCGATGCCGACGCCCGCGAGCACGATCCACGCGGTCGTCACGCCGTTGCTGACCTCGGCCTCGGGGACGAAGACCTCGACGACGGCGATCTTGTCGGTGCTCACGGCGATCGGCTGCAGCCACACCGAGCCGCCGGGCACCTCGTCGGCCCTGGCCCGGTTGATGTCCAGCTCGTCCGCGGGCACCCGCAGCCGTCCGAGGCGTATCTCGGGGTTGCCGCCCGCGGCCGGGACGTACACCGACATCCGGTCCTCGGCGCCGGTCTGCGCGGTGGCGAGCGCGCGGGCGAGCTCGTCGCGGTCCGTGGTGATGGAGAGGGTGGGCCCGAGGGCGGCGGCGGTCCGCTCGGCGTTCGAGAACGCCCGGTCCCTGGCCATCTCCTTGATGACGAGGCCGAGCGGCACGGCGAACGCCACCACCACCATGGTGGTGACCGCCAGGCAGACCTTGACCAGCGCCCACCTCATGACGCGGGCTCCGGGCGCGGCGGCTCCAGCTTCACGCCGACCCCGCGCAGCGTGTGCAGGTAGCGGGGGCGCGCGGCCGTCTCCCCCAGCTTGCGCCGCAGCCACGACAGGTGGACGTCGATGGTCTGGTCGTCGCCGTAGCTCTGCTGCCACACCTCGGCGAGGAGCTCCTTGCGGGGGACGACGACGCCGGGGCGCCCGGCGAGGAAGGCGAGCAGGTCGAACTCGCGGCGGGTCAGGTCGAGCCGCGCGCCGTCCAGCTCGGCCTGCCGGCGCAGCGGGTCGATGGAGAGCCCGCCGACCCGCAGGACCCGGGACGGCGGCTCGGCGGCCACGCTGCCGCGGGCGCGGCGGAGCACGGCGGCCATCCGCGCGGACAGGTGCTCGGGCGAGAAGGGCTTGGTCAGGTAGTCGTCGGCGCCGTCGTTGAGCAGCCGGACGATCTCGGCCTCGTCGTCGCGGGCGGTGGCGATGATCACGGGTACGTCGGTGATGCCGCGGAGCATCTTCAGCGCCTCCGCCCCGTCCAGGTCCGGCAGGCCGAGGTCGAGGATGACGACGTCGAACCGGAAATGGGCGACCTCGCGCAGCGCCTCCAGGGCCGTGCCGACGCTGCGGACGGTGTGCGCCGCGTCGGTCAGGTGCCGGATGAGGGCCGAGCGTACGAACTGGTCGTCCTCGACCACGAGCACACTTGCCATGGGCGGCACCGTACGCCATCCGGGCGAGGGTGATCTCCTTCCGGGTGACCCCGGGCTCCGTGGGACAGCGGTGACGGGCGTGGTGCAGTATGGCCCGCGATGCAACCGACACCGCCGTCACCGCCCGAGGCCCCGGACCGGCCGCGAGGAGCCGGGGCTCCGCGTCCCCTGCGCCGGGGCCTGGTCCACGCGGTGGCGTGGCTGCTGGCGACCGGGGCGGCGGTGACCCTGTCGTGGTGGGGCGTGCACACGGTGATGTCGGGCACGGCCTACGACCCGCCGCGGGCGCTGCCGGTGGTCGCGGACGCGTCCGGCTCGGCGGCACCGCTCGCCTCGTCCACCCACCGGCCCGGGCCCTCCTCGTCCTCCGGGAGCCCGTCCGGCGCGTCGTCGGACGCCGCGCGCCCCTCGGGGTCGCCGGGGCCGGAGACGCCGGCCGCGCCGCGCCGGACGCCGTCGGCACCGCCCCGGCCCGGCACGTCGCCGCCCGGCACCGCGTCGGCGGGCACCGTGAAGAGCTACGCGACGGCCGGCGGCCGGGCCGTCTTCGACCTGGGCACGACCTCGGCGACGCTGGTGTCGGCGACCCCGGCCGCCGGCTGGTCGGTGCAGGTGTGGAAGCAACCGACGTGGATCCGCGTCGAGTTCACGTCCGGGGACCAGCGGGTGTCGGCGTTCTGCACGTGGCACGACCACCGGCCGTCCGTGGAGATCGCCACGTACTGAGCCGGGCGCTGCCCCGCGCACGGACCCGGGCGCGGGTGCTGCCCCCGTACGGCCCCGGCGCGGGTGCTACCCCCATACGGCCCGGGCGCGGGTGCTGCCCGTGGACGGCCCCGGCGCGGGTGCTGCCCCCGTACGGCCCCGGCGTGGGCGCTGCCCGCGCACGGACCCGGCGCGGGTGCTGCCCGCGTACGGTCCCGGGCCGGTCAGCGGAAGACCGAGGGCGGCGGCGCGGGCGAGGCCTTCGCCGCGGCGTCCTTCACCGGCGCCGCGCCGCCCGCGAAAGCCACCAGCGCCCGCCCGTGCTCCACCCGCCCGGGATGCGGGTCGCCTGCCGCGCGCCGGGTCAGCTCGGCCACCGGCAGCGGCCGCGCGGAGGCGGCCAGCACCGCGTTGCCGAACCGCTTGCCGCGCAGCACCGCCGGGTCGGCGACCAGGGCCAGTTCGGGGAAGACGGCCGCGGCGGTGGCGATCTGCCCGCGCAGGTACGCGAGCGGCGGCCCGTCGGCGAGGTTGGCGACGTAGCAGCCGGTGGGCCGCAGCACCCGGCGCACCTCGGCGAGGAACTCCGTCGTGGTGAGGTGGGCGGGGGTGCGGGCCCCGCTGAAGACGTCCGCGACGAGCACGTCGGCCCAGTCGTCGGGGAGCCGGCCGAGCGCCTCGCGGGCGTCGGCGGTCCGCACCCGGATCCGGGCCCCCGGGTCCAACGGCAGCGCACTGCGCACCAGTTCGACCAGCGGCCCGTCCCGCTCCACGACCTGCTGGGTGGTGCGCGGCCGGGTGGCCGCGAGGTAGCGCGCCAGGGTGAGGGCGCCGCCGCCGAGGTGCACGGCCTGCACCGGGCGGCCCGGGTCGGCGGCCAGGTCCAGGACGTGGCCGATGCGGCGCTGGTACTCGAAGGAGAGGTGGGCCGGGTCGTCGAGGTCGACGTGCGACTGCGGGGCGCCGTCGAGGAAGAGCGTCCAGCCCGCGGGCCGCTCCCGGTCGGGTATCAGCTCGGCGAGCCCGCCGTCGACATCGCGCACGACGGGCTCCCTGACGCCCCGGCCGCCCCGCTCGCCCTTGCGCCCCTGGTTCCCGCGTGCCCGTGCCATCCCGCCATTATCCGCGGCGCCCGGCGGCGCGGCTCAGCGGCAGCTGTCCGCGGCCTCGATGAGCCGGGCCGCCTCGTCGAGCGCGGCCCGCAGCACCGCGGGGTCGGTGACCAGGTCGGCGTCGCGCGAGCCGTCCGGGGCGGGCGGCAGCAGCCAGCCGGTGCCCTCGACGGGCGGCGCGAGCGAGCGGCCCCGGCCCTCGGTGTGCGTACAGGCGCTGCCCGGGACGTCCCAGCCGGCGGCGGTGCCGGGCGGCACGAGGAAGCCGAGGGTCTCGCCGCCGTCGTGCAGCACCGGGCCCACCGGCTCCGCGCTGCCGCGGCGCAGGATGTCGACCGCTTCCAGGCCCTGCCGGGACGGCACCGTGACCAGGTCGCAGGCGCCGGGCGGCTGCTGTCCGGCCTGCTCCTCGGGCGGCAGCCGCCGCACCGTCGGCGGCGGCGCGGCACAGGGTGACGTCGGGGGTTGTGAGGCGTCCATCACGTCGGCCCCTCCTCGCTCTTCGCGGACACGCAGCGCGGCCCGTGGGGGTGTCGCCACCGGGTT
This sequence comes from Streptomyces sp. NPDC049813, assembly GCF_044465085.1. Lineage (NCBI taxonomy): Bacteria > Bacillati > Actinomycetota > Actinomycetes > Kitasatosporales > Streptomycetaceae > Streptomyces > Streptomyces sp. NPDC049813. Next base: position 29,228 of record NZ_JBITLI010000002.1, read on the forward strand.
CAACGCCTCGGGGCGTCAACGGCTACGGCGGCACGCCGCCGCAAAGGATGGCAGTTCATGGCAGATCGTGGGTGAGATATCCGTTTTGTAGCCAAACACTGCGTGTCGGCACGGTGACAGCCGGTACCTTCGTGCCTCGCCGGAACAAGGGAGTCACCGGCCCGCGAGCTCCACCGGCTTCCCGGTGCCGACGGCTCCCCTGCCGCCCGGCACGGTTCGCACGGGAGGACCCGCCCATGACGTCGTCCGCGTACCCTCCGGACACCCCGGCGCCGCCGTCCCCGCGCCCGAACCTCGCCTTCCGGCGGCTGCGCGGCCGGCGCTCACCGGGCGAGTTCGCGGCGGCGGTGCGGCGCGCCGCCCGCGAGATCGGCGAGTGCGTCAGCTGCGACGCGCGCTACATCGGACGTGTGGAGTCCGGCGCGATCCGCTGTCCGAACTACGCCTACGAGCGGGTGTTCCTGCACATGTTCCCCGGCCGGTCCCTCACGGACCTCGGGTTCGCGCCGCGTGCCTCGGTACGCGGCCGCGGCGCGCGGGGCCGGGACGCCGAAAGCCCAGAAGTCACCGAGCACACGCACCACGAGGAGAGCGACGTGCGGCGTCGCGCATTCATGACCGGCCTGACCGGCTCGACGGCCACCGTGGCCGTGGCCACCCTCACCCCGTTCGGCGTCCCGCCCGGCGCGGGGCCGGGCGACGCCGGCCTCGACCGGCACCCCGCGCGCGCGGGCGCCCGTGCCGTGCAGGAGGCGATCCGGCGCATCCGGCTGCTCGACGACCGGCACGGCGCCGACGGGCTGTACCGGCAGGCCGCGGTCCCGCTGCGGACCGCCTTCGAACTGCTCGACTCGGGCACCGCGCAGCGGGACGTCGCCGACCGGCTCCAGGCCGGGGCGGGTGAACTCGCCATCTCCGTGGGCTGGCTGGCGCACGACTCGGGCCGCTACGACGACGCGCGCTCGCACTACGCGGAGGCGCTGGCCACGGCGCGGATGTCGGGCGACGAGGCGCTGGAGGCGCACGCGTTCTGCAACACCGCGTTCCTCGCGCGGGACGTGGGGCGCCCGCGCGAGGCGGTGCGGGCCGCGCAGGCGGCGGCCCGGGTGGCGGCGCCGCTCGGCTCGCCGCGGCTGCTGTCGCTGCTCGCGCTGCGGGAGGCGGGCGGCTGGGCCGGGCTCGACGACCGGCCCGCCTGCGAGCGGGCGCTGGGGCGGGCCCAGGCGTTGTTCGCGCGGGGCGCGTCGGACGCGGATCCGGAGTGGATGTCCTTCTACGGCGAGGCCGAGCTGGCCGGGCTCGAGGCGCAGTGCTGGTCGGCGCTGGGCGACTGGCGGCGGGCGGCCCGGCACGCGCGGCGGGCGGTCACTCTCCAGGACCCGCACTTCACCCGGAACACCGCGCTGTACACGGCCGAGCTGGCGGACGACCTGGCCCGCTCGGGGCGGCCCGACGAGGCGGCTGCCGCCGGGATCCGGGCGCTTCATCTGCTCCGCGAGGTGCGGTCGTCGCGGGTCGAGGCGATGGTGGCGAGCACGGCGCGGGTGCTGCTGCCGCATCGGCGGGCGTCTGGGGTGGCGGCGTTCTTGCAGGCAGGCCCCCATCGTTGGGCGCGCCCTTAGGCAGTTCCCCGGCTTCCGGCCGGTGGGGGCTTCTCGCGCCGTTCCCCGCGCCCCTGAGATGCGCACTGCGTGCGCCATCTCATCGGGAAGCAAGCGGCGAAGCCGCATCCTTCAGGGGGGAGCTGCGGCGGAGCCGCATGCTTCAGGGGCGCGGGGAACTGCGCGACCAGCCCCCACCGGCCCGCAGCCGCGACCGGGACCAAGCCGGCCCCCGGACCCCGGGCGGGGTAGGACGGCTCAGCCCACCGCCAGGTGCCCCGTTTCGTTCCAGCTCTCCACCGCCGCCTCCCCGTACGCCCACCCCAGCACCGACAGGGACGTCGGATTGAGCCGGATGCGGGCCGCGAAGTCCAGCGGGAGGCCGAGCCAGCGCGCGCCGATCGAGCGCAGGATGTGCCCGTGGGCGAAGACGAGCAGGTCCCGGTCGGCGGACCGGGCGTAGGCCACGACCTCGTCGGCCCGCGCCGTCACCTCGTCGAGCGTCTCCCCGTCGGGGACACCGTCGCGCCAGATGAACCAGCCGGGCCGCTCCTCGTGGATCTGCGCCGGCGTGAGCCCTTCGTAGGCGCCGTAGTCGATCTCCATGAGCGCGTCCCACGGAGTGGCCCGCTCACCGAAACCGGCCAGCGCGCACGTCTCGCTCGCCCGCACCAGGGGCGACGTCCGGACCTCGGCCGCGGCCAGCCCGTCGTAGGGGGGCCGGTGCAGCCGCTCGCCGAGCAGCTTGGCGCCGCGCCGCCCCTCCTCCAGAAGCGGAATGTCCGTCCTGCCCGTATGCCGTCCGGAAAGGGACCACTCCGTCTGTCCGTGCCGGGCCAACAGAATGCGGGGTGCCATGCGGGGACCTTTCACGACTACACGGACGAGACGGGGGACGTACGGGGTGAACGAGGGAGGAACGGGCAGCATCGCCCCCTCCATCATCGCGTAACCGGATTGCGGACCGGCGCGCGGGCAACCCGGTGACTGATCTCCGCGTCTACGAGGGTCAGGGGTCACCCACGAAGCACCCCACATACACCTTAGGGTGAGCAATGTGGCCGGAGGCCGCCGGACGAAACAGAGGGGGAGCGGCCCGCATGTCGCAGACCGACCACGCACCACGCACGGAGGCGACCCCCCATGTCAGGCTCCGGTGGTGGACCGAGCTGCCGCTGATCCTCATGGTCTACGGGGCGTACTCGGCGGGCCGGCTGCTCGCCCGCGGTGACGTGAGCACGGCCGTCGACCACGGCCTGGCGATATTGCGGGCCGAGAAGGCCGTCCACCTCAACCTCGAACACCCGCTGAACCGTCTGTTCACCCGCGAGCCCTGGCTCGGGGTCCCCGCGGACTTCTGGTACGCCTCGCTGCACTACGTCGTCACCCCGGCCGTCCTCATCTGGATCTTCCGGCGCCGCGCCCACCTGTACCGGGCGGCCAGGACCTGGCTGATGACGTCCACGCTGATCGGCCTGATCGGCTTCACGCTGCTGCCGACCTGCCCGCCCCGGCTGCTCACCGCCGGGCACGGCTTCGTCGACACCATGGCGCAGTACAGCTCGTACGGCTGGTGGGGCGGGGCCGCCAGCGCGCCCAAGGGTCTCGGCGGGATGACCAACCAGTACGCGGCGATGCCCAGCCTGCACGTGGGCTGGGCGCTGTGGTGCGGCGTCATGCTGTGGCGCAACGGCCGCACCCCGTACGCGAAGGCCGCCGGCGTCGCCTACCCGCTGATCACCACGCTCGTCGTGATGGGCACGGCCAACCACTACTTCTTCGACGCGCTGGCCGGCGCCGCCGTGATGGGCGCCGGGCTGCTCCTGACGAAGCCGGTCACCCGGCTCGCGGCGCGGATCAGGGACCGGGCCGCGACGGCGTTCGCCGCCGGTTCCCGTGCCGTCCCTTCCGCCACTCGGTCCCCGATTGTCAGTGGAGAGTGCCAGACTTCGCCGGGTGAGCGAATTCCCCGACAGCGCAAGGCCGCCACGTCGCACGACACCGGCGACGGGGCTGCGGCACCAGCTCGCTGAGGTGCGCGGCCCCGACAATCCGCCGCGCCCCCTGGACGCCCGCGCCCTGGCGGCGCTCGCGGCGAACCCGGGGTGCGACAGACGCGCGCTGCTGGACGGCGCGGGGGTGGACAAGGCCCGGCTCGCCGAAGCGCTCGGCGCGCCCTCGGCGTTCGGCCAGTCCCAGTTCGCCCTGGCGCGGGGCAATGTGTTCGAGGCCCGGGTGAAGGCCGACGGCGGCTCCCAGCTGCTGCACCTGGTGCACGCGCGCGTGGACGCCGCCGCCCCGGAGCCCGCACCCGAGCTGGTCCGCGCCCCCGACCTGGCGGCGATCGGCCCCGAGGGCCGCACCGCGCGCACGGCGCTGGCGCTGCGCGAGGCGGTGGAGTCCCCCGGCACCTGGACGTTCCTCGACCATCCGATGCTCGCCCTGGACGTGGCGGGCAGCCCGGCCTTCCTGGAGCCCGACGCGGTCGTGGTGCACCCGGACGGAAGCTGGACGGTCGTCGAGATCAAGTCGTTCCCGATGATCGACGGCGCGGCGGACGCGGCGAAGGTGGGCGCGGCCGCGCGGCAGGCGGCGGTCTACGTGCTCGCCCTGGAGGAAGTGGCCGGGCGGCTGCCGGGCACCGGCGCGCGGGTCCGCGACCGGGCGGTGCTGGTCTGCCCGAAGGACTTCTCGAACCTGCCGGCGGCCTCCGCCGTGGACGTGCGCAAGCAGCTCTCCGTGACCCGGCGCCAGTTGCGCCGGCTGACCCGCATCGAGGAGATCGCGGACGCGCTGCCGCCCGGCACCGTCCTCGACCCGGCCCGGCCGGCGGAGGAGCTGGCGGCGGCCGTCGAGGCGGTGCCCGCCACGTACGCGCCGGAGTGCCTGGCCGCGTGCGAGCTGGCCTTCCACTGCCGGGACCGGTCCCGGCAGGCGGGCGCGGTGACGGCGCTCGGCCGGTCGCTGCGGGCCGAACTCGGCGGCCTGACCACGGTGGACGCGGTGCTCGCCGCGGCCCACGGCGAGGCGGGCGACCCAACGGACCCCACGGTGGCGGCGCTGCGCCGCGCGGCCGCCCTGCGCGCCGAGGCCCTCGGAGGCGCCCGGTGCTGACCCCCGACGCCGGAGTCCCGTCCCAGGAGCCCGCCCAGTGAGCCTGATCGACCACCTGGCCCGCCTGGAGGCGACCAGCACCGGCCGCGCCCAGCCCGTCGCCACCGTCCGGCACCGGCACCTGTCCCAGCAGCCGCTGGTCATCGTGCCGCTGACGACCGCGGGCGAGACCGGCGCGCCGCTCGGCGCCCTGGTCGGCACCGAGCGCACCTCCCCCCGCCTGCTGGTCGTCCCCCAGCCCCGCGACCGCGACCAGCGCTTCACGTTCTTGACGCAGCTCGCCGAGACGGTCCTGCCCTACATCGACGGGTACGCCGGCCGGGTCGAGGCCGCCGAGCGCAGCGAGACCGACCCGGAGACCGGCAAGAAGGTCAAGGTGGAGGTCGAGCTCTGCGCGGACGCCCCGCAGCTGATCGTGCCGAGCCGGGCCGGCATCGAGCTGGTGCGGCTGCTCGGCCGCTCGATGCGCTTTCGCCGTACCGCGGAGCAGGACCCCGGGACGCCGTACCCCGCGCCGCCGCACGTGCCCCTGCTGGGCCGCTGGCTGACGCACTTCGGGGAGCGGGCCCGGGTCCCGGGCTCCGCGCTGCTGCTCGCCATGACCGATCTGCTCTCCCGGCACTGGGCTACCGGCCAGTCGAGCCTGGAGGACCAGCACCTGGGCGCGCTGCTCGCCTGGATCGCGGCCCCGCCGGGCACGTCGGGCGCCGAGGCCGCCCTCCGCGCCGAGCTCGACCGGGACCCGGACGGCCAGCTGCGCTGCCCGCCCGCGGGTCCCGCCACCGACCCCGCCTTCGACAACAAGCTGCTCGCGCCGGCCATCGAGCGGTACGACCGGGCCCGTACGCGGTGGGCGGCGGCCGAGGACGCGGTCCGGGCCGACGGCCGCCTCGCCGAGCTGACCGCGGCCGAGCGGGAGATCCACGTGCTGGTCGCCTCCCGCACCCGGCCCACGTGGGACGCGGTGTGGCGCGGGCTCGACCTGCTGTGCACGCTGCCGGAGGGGCCGCGGGCGGCGGAGCGCTGGACGCGGGACCGCTGGTCCTTCACCGGGCACCGGGACCGGGTGGCCGCGGGCGAGCCGCCGCAGCCGCGCCGCGACGACGCGGTGACCGCGGCGAACAAGCTGGCGACGCGCGAGCGGGAGCAGGCCCGCCTGGACGCGCAGGAGGCGCTCGACGACCCGCTGGTGATGGCGGGCCGGCGGCTCGCCGGGGAGGCGTTCGCGGGTGAGGTGACCGAGGTCGTGGCGGCGTACAACGACAAGAAGCGGCCGCGGCCGCTGATCACGGTCCGCACGGACGACCGGCCGCACCTCGGGGAGCGGGTGAAGGTGTTCCGTTCCCTCGACGGCAAGCCGCAGTCGGCCGAGTTCGTGGCGTACGAGAGCGAGGCGCGGGACGCGGTCGTGCTGCGCGTGCTGGACAAGATGGGGCGGGGCAAGGAGCCGGAGGAGGGGTCCGTGCCGCGCAAGGGCGACCGGGTGTGCTGGACGCTGTTCGAGCACGAGCAGCGCGGCGGGCCCAGGCTGCCGGAGCCGGAGGAGACGCCGTGGACGCACGGCGGGCCGCCCGGCACCGACGCCTCGACGCCCGATCCCGTGACCGCGGAGGACCTGCTGTGACCGTGACCCCGCTCGACCCGGCCTCGCTCAGCCCGTCCGCCGCGGCCACGCGGGCCACCGACGCGATCCTGCGCGACACGCTCCACGGTGACGCGCGCGGCGTCGTCGTCGACTCCCCGCCCGGCGCGGGAAAGTCGACCCTGGTGGTGCGGGCCGCGCTCGAACTCGCCGATGCCGGACGCCCGTTGATGGTCGTCGCACAGACGAACGCGCAGGTCGACGATCTCGTCCTGCGCCTGCACGAGAGGAATCCCGGGCTGCCCGTCGGCCGGCTGCACAGCAGCGACCCGGACGCCTACGACAAGGCGCTCGACGATCTGCCGCTGGTGCGCACCTCGACGAAGGCCGGCGACCTGGCGCCGCTGCCGGTGGTCATCTCGACGGCCGCGAAGTGGGCGCACGTGAAGGCCGCCGACGCGGGCGGGCCGTGGCGGCACGCCATCGTGGACGAGGCGTACCAGATGCGCTCGGACGCGCTGCTCGCGGTGGCGGGGCTGTTCGAGCGGGCGCTGTTCGTGGGCGACCCGGGGCAGCTTGACCCGTTCGCGATCGTCGGCGCGGAGCAGTGGGCGGGCCTGTCGTACGACCCGTCGGCCTCGGCGGTGTCGACGCTGCTCGCGCACAACCCAGAGCTGCCGCAGCACCGGCTGCCGGTGTCGTGGCGGCTGCCGGCGTCGGCGGCGCCGCTGGTGTCGGGGGCGTTCTATCCGTTCACGCCGTTCCGCAGCGGCACCGGCGCGGGCGAGCGGGAGCTGGGCTTTCGCGTGCCGTCGGACGGGTCCGGCCCCGACCGGGTGCTGGACGAGGCGGCCGGGGCCGGCTGGGGGCTGCTCGAACTGCCCGCCGCGCACACGCCGCGGACCGATCCGGAGGCGGTGCGGGCGGTGGCGCTCGTGGTGCGGCGGCTGCTCGACAGGGAGGGCGTCACCCGGTCCGAGCGGGGGCCGGGGCAGGTGCCGTTGGGCGCCGACCGGATCTGCGTCGGCACCGCCCATCGCGATCAGGCGGCGGCGGTCCGCGCCGCGCTGGCCGAGCTGGGCGTCCGGGACGTCACCGTGGACACGGCCAACCGGTTGCAGGGCCGGGAGTACGACGTGACGGTGGTGCTGCATCCGCTGTCGGGCCGGCCGGACGCGACGGCGTTCCATCTGGAGACGGGCCGGCTGTGCGTGCTGGCGTCGCGGCACCGGCACGCGTGTGTCGTGGTGTGCCGGGCCGGGGTCGCCGAGCTGCTGGACGAGCATCCCTCGACGGAGCCGGTGCAGCTGGGCGTGGACGTGAAGTTCCCCGACGGCTGGGAGGCCAACCACGCCGTGCTGGCCCGGCTGGCGGAGCACCGGGTGCCGTGGACACCGTAGGGCGGGCGCCAGGCTGGTCGCCGGAGGGCGGGCGCCGAGGCGCCCTTGCGCGGCGTCGGACAATGGAAGGCGGCCCGGGCACCGAGCGGGCCGGACCCGGCACTAGGAGGAACCACCATGGCGGAGCCCGACCGGCCCCGTACCCCGCAGCCGCGGCTGCGGCCCGCCCCGCTGATCTTCGAGCCCGCGGAGGCCGCCGCCGACCCGGAGCACTTCTTCGACCTGGAGTCCATCGAGGACCCGCGCGAGCTGCTGGCCCGCGCCACGGAACTGACGCTCGCCTTCCGCGCGGCCACCGACCGGTCGCTGGAGTTCCAGGCGATCGCCGCGGCCCAGCTCGCCGATCCGCGGCGGTTCGACCGGCTGACCGCGGCGGAGATCGGGGCGCGGGCGCAGTGGACCGAGGACTACGCGAAGAAGATGGTCGAGTTCGGCCGCGATCTGCTGCGCAGCGGTTCGGAGCAGGCGCCCTAGCCGGGCTTTCCGGGGTGCGCCGGGTGGGGCCCCGGGCCCTGTGGTCTGCCCCGTGGGGCCGGGAAGATCGACTGGCATATGCCGGACGGGCAAGATACTCCCCCGCGGCCGCTCGTGTCCCCGTTTCCGGCAACTCAGGGGAACGGGTCGCTCACGCCCGGTAGATGTGGGGGACATGAACCACGTGCACCCCCCTCTCGCCCCGGCCCCCGGCGCCCCGCACGACTTGGACGCCAGCGGCGTCACCCCCGAGGGCGCCGCCTGGCTCGCCTCCGCGGGACCGTACCCGCGCTCCACCCTCGCCCACTGGCAGTCCCGCCCCGCCGCGCCCGTGGTGCTGTCCTGCGGTTCCGTCTTCGACGTGGTGAACGTCCCCGCCATCTTCGGCCGCCGCATGCTGGACCGGCTCTGGACCGAGGGGCCCGGGTCGGGGCCGGTCGCCGCGCACCGGGGCCGGATGCTCCTGTTCTCCGCGCCGGGGACCGCGCAGCGGCTGCCCTCGCTCCTGGAGTGGGAGGAGTGGGGTCCCGCGGTGCCGCCCCTGCTCTGCCACGGCACCGGCGACGCGGTCACCGTCCCCGCCCCCACGGAACCCGCCGCCGGGCGTCCCGACTCCCGCTGGCTCGTCGCCCCCGGCACCCGCCGCCCCTGGCTGCCCGGCCCCGAGACCCTCCTATGGGCCTGCGTCCGCGCCGCCCGCATATCGATTTTTCCTGCCCCGGATCAGGATGCTAAGGTCTACGACGTCAGCAGGCGCCGCTAGCTCAGTTGGTTAGAGCAGCTGACTCTTAATCAGCGGGTCCGGGGTTCGAGTCCCTGGCGGCGCACGTTGCCGGTGGCGGGATCTGTTCGCAAAAAGCGCGAACCGGTCCCGCCACCGTTGTTTCTGCGCGGCTGCGCCGCGCGCTGTGGGGGCTCCGCCACCCACACCCCCGCGGGCCGGGTCGCGGCCCGCCGCGTTTGGATATGTGCCCCGGCCTGGTCGAGTCTGGCGGCGGCTGGGGGTCCGGGGGTCGTCCCCCGGGGGATGGCAGCATCAGCGGGTCCGGGGTTCGAGTCCCTGGCGGCGCACGTTGTCGGTGGCGGGATCTGTTCGCAAAAAGCGCGAACCGGTCCCGCCACCGTTGTTTCTGCGCGGCTGCGCCGCGCGCTGTGGGGGCTCCGCCACCCACACCCCCGTGGGCGGGGTCGCGGCCCGCCGCGTTTGAATGTGTGGCCCGGCCGGGTCGGGGGCCGCCGCGTTGGGCGTGTTCCCGAGCCGGGTCATGGCCCTGGGTCGTTCGTCGTGCGCGGCCGGGTCAGGACGTGGTCACCGTTACCGTCCAGGCTCCTGTTGGTGTGCGGTTCTCCGTGGTGATGCGGATGCGTTCGCCGGGGACCGTGAAGCTCTCGCCCTCGCCGACCGGCGCGTCCGCCAGCGGCGGGTAGACCGAGTCGCCGTAGCAGGCCTCGCTGCCGGGGTGGGCGTCCAGGACCTGGACCGGGCCGCCGCCGGACGAGGAGTCGCCGCGTACCCGGTAGACGAGGACCCCCTGCGTGCACGTCGTGCTGTCGTTGCCGCTCGCGCCGCGCGCCTCCAGGGCGATCGCCGTGTCCGGGCCGGTCCGCACCACCGCGAGCTTCGTCCCGTCACCCGTGCCGAACGGCGCCCCCGCCGCCCGCGGCCCCGCGCTGAGCGGTTCCAGCGTCAGCCGCGTGTCCCCCGTCCGGGACACGCACGTCACCTGCCGCGGCTCCAGCCAGCCCAGCTTCCACTTGTGCCAGCCGAACAGGTCCGGCGCCAGACCGAACTGACTGCCCATCACGTCCCAGTCGCCCACATAGGTGTCCCAGTCGCCCTTGCCGTCGGACGGCCGGTGATAGAGGTCGGGCAGGTCGAAGACGTGGCCCGTCTCGTGCGCGAGGACGTTGCGGTCCGGCGGGTGCCGCTCGAAGACCGTGACGGCGCGCCGGATGTCGGTGCCGTCCGCCCGCATCGGCTGGTCGAAGTTGACGACCTTCGTGGCGTCCGAGTCGACCCCCGGCGCGTCCGGATCGGCGACGAAGTACACGATGTCGTACGCGCTGAAGTCCGTCTCCGGGTCCGCCACCGCCAGCGCGTCCCGCAGATACGCGCTGCGGCCCGCCGGGTTCCAGTCACGCTGTATGCCGTACGCCGTGGAGGGCCGCGGCATCCGCAGCCAGGACCGCTGCGCGTGCGGGACCAGGTCGAACTTGCCGTAGGAGGCCCGGTCGAAGAAGCGGCTGGTCGCCGGGAAGTAGTCGGCGGTCAGCTCCTGCGGCGTGGTCAGCGGGGCCGAGTCCGGGAACGAGAGGAAGACCAGTACCGCGTTCAGGGTCTTCACGGGCCGCGGATACGCGGAGTTCCAGGTGTCGAGGCCCTCGGAGTGGTGCGCGGAGGTGCGCTCCAGGGCACACGGATCGTCGCCGGCGGTCGCGGCCGCGGGCCCCGCGACGAGACCGGTGGCGGCCAGGGCGATGAGAGCGGTCAGCGCCGCTGCGGCGGCACGCAGACGGCGCGTGTCCACTCCCTCGGGTGGCAGCGGGCGCGGCAAGTCGACCTCCGGGAGGGGTGAGAGGAACACCTCACCCAGAGTGTTGGGGTTTGATCGGTTTCGCCCTGTTTATCTGGCCCGGAAGAGTGAGGGCCGACACCCCGAGCGGTCACGGTCCGTCACAGATGGTCGGGCGGCGACTTAAGTACGGCCAGGGACGGGCAGAAACGATCTGGCGGGGCGTGGATCGGCCGCTTCGTGGCACCCGCGCCCTTGGGCAAGGCTGGATAGCCCCTCCGACCTGGCTCTATGATCGGCACACTTTCCAGCCCGGACCCGGCCGCACCAGACCACGCGACCAGACGACGCACTACGGGAGCGAGCGGTGAGCGCACAGCCCGAAGGGCCCATGACCGCGGCGGAGGTGTCGGCACCCGTCCCGCGTCCCGAGCGCGTCACGGACAGTGGCCGCTCCTTCGGGCAGCCGCCGCCCACCGTCCATGGCGCCGCGTTCCTCGCCGCGCCGCAGCCCATGCTGCTCGTCGACCGCGGCGGCCTGGTCGTGGGCGCCAACGCGGCCGCGCTCGCCGTGCTGCACGGCGCGGGCGCCCCGCCCCTGATCGGTCTCGTCGCCGCCGACCTGCTCGACCTCGCCTCCGATCCGCGTACCTGGGACGCCTACCGCGAGGTGCTGCGCGGACGCCAGGCCCCGCTCGGCCGCACCCGCCGCCTCAAGCACGCCGCCGGCCACCCGGTGTGGATGCGCATCACCGTCTCGCCCGTACCCGGTGAGGAGGTCGTCCTGGTCTCCCTCAGCGACGTCAGCGCGCACCGCGAACTCCAGGACGGGCTGCGGCACTTGCGCACCCACGACCCGGTGACGCTGCTGCCCAACCGCGCCCTGTTCTTCGAGCGGCTCACCAGCGCCCTGCAGGCTCCGCAGGAGGCCCGGGTGGGGCTGTGCCTCCTCGACCTCGACGGGTTCAAGGCGGTCAACGACACCCTCGGCCACCACATCGGCGACCGGTTGCTCGCCGCCGTCGCCGAGCGGCTCACGCACTGCGCGGACCTGGCCCGGCACGCCGGCGGCGCGCCGCTGGTGGCCCGGCTCGGCGGTGACGAGTTCGCCCTGCTCATGGAGGGCTCGACCGGCACCGAACAGCTGGTGGAGCTGGCGGAGACGGTGCTGAGCGCGCTGCGCGAGCCGTTCGACCTCTCCGGCCGGCGGATCGCCGTGTCGGCCTCGATCGGCATCGTCGAGCGGCCCGTCGCCGGCACCGGCGCGACGGACCTGATGCAGGCCGCCGACACGACGCTGTACTGGGCGAAGGCCGACGGCAAGGCCCGCTGGACGCTCTACGACCCGGAGCGCAACGCCCGCCGGATGACCCGGCAGGCCCTCTCCGCCGGGCTGCGGCCCGCCGTCGAGCGGGGCGAGTTCGTCCTGGAGTACCAGCCGCTGGTGCGGCTCGACGACGGCGGGCTGCGCGGGGTGGAGGCGCTGGTGCGCTGGCGGCACCCGGAGTTCGGCCTGCTGACGCCGAATCGGTTCATCGGACTGGCCGAGGAGGACGGCTCCATCGTGGAGCTGGGGCGGTGGGTCCTGGAGACCGCGTGCCGGCAGGCGCGCGCCTGGCAGCTGGCCCATCCGCGGGTGCCACCGGTCTTCGTGAGCGTGAACGTGGCGGTGCGCCAGGTGTGGGACTCCGACCTGGTGGCCGACGTCGCCCGCATCCTGGCGGCGACCCGGCTCCCCGCGGAGCTGCTCCAGCTGGAGCTGACCGAGTCCGCGGTGATGGGCTCCACCGGGCGGCCGCTGCGGGCCTTGCAGGACCTCAGCGACATGGGCGTACGCATCGCCATCGACGACTTCGGCACCGGGTACTCGAACCTCGCCTACCTGAGCAAGCTCCCGGTGTCCGTGCTCAAGCTCGACGGGGCGTTCGTCCGCGGGTTCCCGGACGGGGCGGTCGACGGCAGACCCGAGGACCCGGCGGACGCGGTGATCGTGGAGGCGATGGTGCAGCTGGCCCACCGGCTCGGGCTCACCGTGACCGCGGAGTGCGTGGAGACGGTCGAGCAGGCGGAGCGGCTGCGCCGGATCGGCTGCGACACCGGGCAGGGGTGGCTGTACTCGCGGCCCGTCACGGCGGCCCGGATCTCCGGGCTGCTGGCCGAGCGGTAGGGCGCCGCCGCGCGCAGACGCGCGAGGGCGCCGTCCCGCGTGTCGGCGGTACGGCGCCCTCGGCGGCCGGGTCAGGCCCGCGGCAACCCGTAGGCGTCCGCGATGAGTTCGTACGAGCGCAGCCGGACCTCGCCGCTGTGGGCGTTGGCCGTCAGCATCAGCTCGTCGGCGCCGGTGCGCTTCTGGAGGTCGTCGAGGCCGGTGCGGACCTCGTCGACGGAGCCGTGGATGACGTTGGCGTTCCAGGAGCGGATGAAGTCCTGCTCCATCTCGTTGAACGGGTACGCCTCCGCCTCCTCCGGCGTCGGGACCAGGCCGGGGCGACCGGTGCGCAGCCGGACCATGTTGAGCGCGGCGGCCAGGACCTGGCGGCGGGCCTCGGTGCCGTCGTCGTCGGTGGCGAGCGCCGAGACGCCGATGAGGGCGTAGGGCTCGTCGAGGACCGCGGACGGCTGGAACGACTCGCGGTACAGGTCGAGCGCCGGGATCGTGTTCTGCGCCGAGAAGTGGTGGGCGAAGGCGAACGGCAGGCCGAGGACACCGGCGAGGCGGGCGCTGAACCCGGAGGAGCCGAGCAGCCACAGCGGCGGGCGGTGCGGGTCCTGGACGCCGCCGGGCGAGGTGGCCTGGACGGGGCCGGGGACCGCGTGGATGCGCGCGTAGCGGTGGCCCTGCGGGAAGTCGTCGTCGAGGAAGCGGGTCAGCTCGGCGAGTTGCTGCGGGAAGTCGTCCGCGCCCTCGTTCAGCCGGTCCGTGCGGCGCAGTGCGGCGGCGGTGGCGCCGTCGGTGCCGGGGGCGCGGCCGAGGCCGAGGTCGATCCGGCCGGGGGCCATCGCCTCCAGGGTGCCGAACTGCTCGGCGATGACCAGCGGCGCGTGGTTGGGCAGCATGACGCCGCCGGAGCCGAGGCGGACGCGCTCGGTGTGGGCGGCGAGGTGGGCCAGGATCACGGCCGGGGACGACGAGGCCACTCCGGGCATGGAGTGGTGCTCGGCGACCCAGTAGCGGTGGTAGCCGCGGCTCTCGGCGAGCCGGGCGATGTCGACACTGGTGCGCAGGGCCTGCGTGGCGGTGCGGCCCGCGCCCACGGTGACCAGGTCCAGGACGGAGAGGGGGGTCGGGGCGGTGCCGTGGGCTGCGCCGCGGATCTCGTCGTGGTTGGCCGGCACGGGGGTCCTCCTGGTGACGTGGTTCTGAGTGACCCCGGCTTAACGGAGGCGTGCTCCGCTTTATTCCCCGGCCTGGTCCCGGAGGCCGTGGGGGTCAGCTCTGCTCGCCCCCGCCGCGGCGGACCGGCCCGGGGACGCGCAGCCGGCTCGTCGTGGCTGGTCGCGCGGTTCCCCGCGCCCCTGGGACGCGCGCCGCGTGCGCCGTCCCAGGAGGCGACCGTCCCTCGCCGCCGTCACCGGCTCACGCCTGCACCACCTGCGCCTTCGTGAACAGGGAGCCCAGCTGCGGGGCGTGCACCCGGCGGTCCACCAGGCGCAGCCCCTCCCAGACCGAGACCTGGTTGGCGGTGAGGACCGGCTTGCCCAGCTCCCGCTCCAGATCGGGCACGTGCGCCGCGGTGTGCAGCGCCGTGTCGGGCAGCAGCACCGCCTCCGCCTCGGGGTGGTCCGCGGCCCGGGCCATCGCCAGGACCTCGTCCCGGCCCCAGGTGCCGACCTCCGCTGCCGTGACGATGCCGCTGCCGCGCACCGACACCACCTCGGCGCCCGCCGCCTTCAGGAAGGCCGCGAAGTGCTCGGCGACGTCCGCCGGATACGTCGCGGCGACCGCGACCCGCTGGACGCCCAGCTCGCGGACGGCGTGCGCGAAGGCGAACGAGGTGCTGGAGGCGGGCAGGCCCGCCGCCACGGCCAGCCCCCGCACCTGCTCGTGCGCGCCCTCCCAGCCGAAGACGAAGCTGGCGGAGGTGCACGCCCAGACCACCGCCTCGGCACCGGCCAGCCGCAGTTCCTCGACGCCCGCCGCCAGCCGGCCGGGCGCGCCCATCTCCAGGAGCGCGTCGACGCGGTGCGCGTCCTCACCGATGTCCGTGTGGACGACGGGCAGCCGGATGTCGCTGTCGAGCAACATCTCGATGCGCGGATAGTCGTCCTCCGCGGAGTGTCCCGGGTAGAGAAATCCGAGCGCTGTCATGACCTATGCCCACCCTTCCTGGCCCTCCGGGAGTTCCGGGAGGCCGTGTCCGGGCCGGAGTCCTTCGTCCGGCAGGGGCCACTGCCGTCGCGCCGCCGGGTCGAGCAGCGCCTGATAGGGCCCCACCGCCCGCGTACCCAGTCGGCGCAGGGCTGCCCACATCGTGACCTGGTTGGCCGAGATCACCGGGATGCGCAGCTCGGCCTCCAGCTGCGGGATGACGTCGTACGTCGGCAGGTTCGTGCAGCTGATGAAGAGCGCGTCGGCCGCCCCGCCCAGCGCGTCCCGCGCCATCGTCGCGACCTCCCGGTAGGGGACCTTCCAGATGTGCCGGGTCAGGCCGAGGTCGGCGCACCCGGCGATCTCGACGCCCGCCTGGTTCAGGTACTCCTCCAGCGACTCGGTGACCGACCTGGTGTAGGGCGTGACGAGGGCGACGCGGTGGACGCCCAGTTCGGTCAGCGCCTCCAGGAGCGCGCCGGACGTGGTGAGGGAGGGCAGTTCGCCCGAGCGGCGCATCGCCTCGCACAGGGCGCGCTCCCCGGCGATGCCGCCGACGAAACTGCCCGACGTACAGGCGTACGCGAGGACTTCGGGCTCGGCGGCGCCGAGGGCGCGCACCGCCTCGCCGAGGGTCTCGTGCTCGCTGACCAGGCGCGCGAGGTCGAGGCTGACCTCGACCGGGACGAACGGGGTACGGGTGAGGTGGAGGGAGATCTCGTCGGGCACCCAGCGCCACAGCTCGCGGTCGAGGGCGAAGTCGAACGGTGCGACCACGCCGACGCCGCGCTGCGGCTGCGGTCCCCCCAGGAAAGAGACGTCCATAGAGCATGCCCCAAGTTCAGCTGACGTGATGGTGCCCTGCGGTGCTTCAGCCGGCGGGCCGCCGCCGGGACGTCGGGACAGCGAAGAGGAGGGGGACGAGCGCGCGCAACACCCCTGTTGACGAAGGTAGGTTCAGGTGCCAGCGTGGTCAATCCGCCCATGTCAGATGGATGCCGCGAGACGGTCCACCCGTCATGATCGCGATGTTCCCGGTCATTTCGGCGATTCCGGCGGCCGTGGCCCGGCCTGCCCCTCCAGAGAAGCGGAGCCGCGTTGCGAAACGATTTCCCCGCCGTGTCCGGTCCCGGCGAACCGCGCCCCGGGGGCGCGGCCGGCGCCCGGCCCACGGTCCTCGTCCTGGACGCCGCGCCGGGCGAACCGGCGCCCCGGCTCGGCGCCCTCACCGGCCGGGCCCGGGTACTGCACGCCCCGTACGGCACGGACACGGACGCACTGCGCGCCCAACTGGGTGAAGCGGACGTGCTGTTGGTGTGGGACTTCCTCTCCGACGCGGTGCGCGCGGCCTGGCCGGGCCCGGGTCCCCGGCCACGCTGGGTGCACACCGCGAGCGCCGGCGTCGACCGGCTGATGTTCCCCGAACTCATCGACTCCGACACCGTGTTGACCAATGCCCGCGGTGTCTTCGACGGCCCCATCGCCGAGTACGTCGCGGCGCTCGTGCTCGCGATGGCCAAGGACCTGCCGCGCACCCTCGCCCTCCAGGCGTCCCGTGAGTGGCGCCACCGCGAGTCGCAGCGGATCGCGGGGACGCGGGCCTGCGTCGTCGGCTCGGGCCCCATCGGGCATGCGATCGCCGCGCAGCTGGCGGCGCTCGGCATCGTCACCGCGCTGGTCGGGCGGCGGCCCCGGGCCGGAGTGCACGGGCCCGCCGACCTCGACCGGCTGCTGGCACGCGCCGACTGGGTGGTGTGCGCGGCGCCGCTGACCGAGGAGACCCGCGCCATGTTCGACGCGCGCCGGTTCGGGCTCATGCAGCCCGGCGCCCGCTTCGTGAACGTGGGGCGCGGGCCGCTGGTCGTCGAGGACGACCTGGTGGCCGCGTTGCACCAGCGGTGGATCGCGGGCGCCGCGCTCGACGTGTTCGAGCACGAGCCGCTCAAGCCGGACAGTGCGCTGTGGACCGCTCCCGGCCTGCTCGTCTCCCCGCACATGAGTGGTGACACGGTCGGCTGGCGGGACGAACTGGGGCGCCAGTTCGTGGAGTTGTTCGGACGCTGGGAAGACGGCCGGCCGCTGACGAATGTAGTGGACAAGGATCGTGGGTATGTCCCCGGGAACTGATCCCGGGCGCCGGACCGCGGTGCCGACCGGAACGCTGATCCTGAAACGCTGATCCGTGGCGCCGCGCCACGGGGTGGAGGGGCGGATGACGAGCGAGCTCACCGGACTGACCGCGCAGGACCTGCTCGACGGCTACCGCAAGGGGGAGTTCAGCCCCGTCGACGCCGTCCGGGCGGTACTCGCCCGGATCGAGGAGACCCAGCCGCACCTGAACGCGTTCGTCCGGGTCGACGCGGCCGGCGCGCTGGCCGCCGGCGAGGCCAGCGCGCGGCGGTGGCGGCGCGGCGAACCGCAGGGCCTGGTGGACGGTGTGCCGGTGTCGGTCAAGGACCTCCTGTTGCAGCGGGGCGAACCGGCGCTGCGCGGGTCGCGCACGGTGCCGGTCCGGGGCCCGTGGGACGAGGACGCACCGGCCGTGGCGCGGCTGCGGGAGCACGGGGCCGTCTTCACCGGCCGGACCACGACCCCCGAGTTCGGCTGGAAGGGCGTCACCGACTCGCCGCTGTCGGGGGTCACCCGCAATCCGTACGATCCCGCGCGCACCTCCGGCGGGTCGAGCGGCGGCAGCGCCGCGGCGGTCGCCGCCGGTGCGGGGCCGCTCTCGCTCGGCACGGACGGCGGCGGCTCGGTGCGCATCCCGGCCGCCTTCTGCGGGATCTTCGCGCTGAAGCCGACGTACGGGCGGGTCCCCCTCTATCCGGCCTCCGCGTTCGGGACGCTGGCGCACGTCGGCCCGATGACGCGCAGCGCGGCCGACGCGGCGCTGATGATGGACGTGATCAGCGGCCCCGACCCGCGCGACTGGTCGGGGCTCGCCCCGGCGGCGGGCAGCTTCCGGGCGGGCCTGGGCGACGGGGTGCGCGGCCTGCGGGTGGCGTACTCGCCCTCGCTCGGTGGGCAGGTCGCCGTGGCGCCGGGGGTCGCCGCGCGGGTGCGGGAGGCGGTGACGCGGCTGGCCGGTCTCGGGGCGTACGTCGAGGAGGTCGACCCCGACTTCACCGACCCGGTCGAGGCGTTCCACGTGCTGTGGTTCAGCGGTGCGGCCCGGGTGGTGCAGCGGCTGCCCGCGGCGCAGCGGGAGTTGCTCGACCCGGGGCTGCGGGAGATCTGTGCGCGGGGCGCCCGTTTCAGCGCGCTCGACTATCTGGCGGCGGTGGACGCGCGGATGGCGCTCGGGCGGCGGATGGGCCTGTTCCACGCGACGTACGACGTGCTGCTGACGCCGACGCTGCCGATCACGGCGTTCGAGGCGGGGGTGGAGGTGCCGCGGGGGTCGGGGCTGCGGCGGTGGACGGGCTGGACGCCCTTCACGTACCCGTTCAATCTGACGCAGCAGCCTGCGGCGTCGGTGCCGGTCGGCCTCGCCGGGGGCTTGCCGGTGGGGTTGCAGGTGGTCGGGGCGCGGCATGCGGACGGGCTGGTGCTCAGGGTTGCGCATGCGTTGTACGAGGCTGGGGTGGCGGGGGGTTCGGGCCCGCCGCCCGGCGCTTGAGGGGAGGGGCTCGGCTCGGACCCCGCGTCCGGGCTCAGGCCACGGGGCTCCGCCCCGGACCCCGCTCCTCAATCGCCGGAGGGGCTTGCTTTCCCGGACCCCGCTCCTCAATCGCCGGAGGGGCTGATTCTCGCCGGGCGAGCGCTAGACCCGCTTGAATCCGAGCGTTTCACCCACCGCCCCTGCCCGCCACAGGTCCTGGCACGCCGCCGCCATCTCGTCCAGGCCCTCCACCACCTGCCCCCACACGATGCCGGGCACCCACCCCACGTCACCGTTGAGGAGCAGGTTGTTGCGCTCGTAGAACAGCGCGAGGTCGATGACGGGGGCGCCGGCCGCGAGGGAGGCGCCGGCGCCGTAGCCGTACGACTGGGTGCCCAACTGCGTTCCGTTGAAGGAGAAATAACAGAGGTCGCCCGGAATGGGAGTGACCGTCGGATTCTCCAGCGGTGGCTCCTGTTCCGCGAATGCCGGGAACAGGGCGTAGATCTCGTTGCGGGCGTATTTGGCGTGGTAGACGTCGGAGACGAGGGGCAGGGCGTCCCACACCGCCGCGCAGGTCAGCGGCGCGCGGTCGGCGAGGAGTTTCGCCGTGCAGGCCACCCCCCGCTTGGCCAGGGAGACTTCGATGAACCGGTCCGTTGAGTCAGCCATGCCCGCCATGGTCTGCCCCGCTCACCCCGGTGGGTCAAGACCGCATCCCCCGGGAACGCGGCGTGAATTGATCGGCATACCTTGCGTCGGGTCGGGTAGCCGCGCGCCCATGGCTCCACCAACTCAGATACGTAGAAACGAGACTCCGGAGAGACGCCCTCTTCGCAGACGGTCGCTACTGATCGGCGCGAGCGCGCTCGGCGCCCTGGGCACCCTGGGAGCGGCAGGCTGCAGCCGGGTGCCGGACGGGGACACGCTCGCCCGCCTCAAGGGGCAGGGCACGGTACGCCTCGGCATCGCGGGTGAGGTGCCGTACGGGTACATCGACGACGACGGCGAGTTCACCGGCGAGGCGGTGGAACTGGCCAAGGTCATCTTCAAACGGCTCGGTGTCGGCCACGTCCAGCCGGTGGCCACCGACTTCGCCTCGCTCATCCCCGGCCTGAACACGCAGCAGTTCGACGTCGTCTCCGCCGGGATGTACATCAACAAGGACCGCTGTCAGCAGGTCATCTTCGCCGACCCGGAGTACCAGATGCTGGACTCCTTCATCGTCCGCAAGGGCAACCCGAAGAACCTGCACAACTACGCCGACGTCGTGAAGGCGAAGGCCAGGTTCGGCACCGGCACCGGGTACGCGGAGATCCAGTACGCGGTCGACGCCGGGTACAAGGAGTCCGACATCGTGATCCTCCAGGACCAGGTGGCCGGGCTCAACGCGGTGGAGGCGGGACGCATCGACGTCTTCGCGGGCACCGCCCTCACCACCCGCGAGGTCACCAAGAAGAGCCGCAAGGCCGAGCACACCGAGCCGTTCGCGCCGACGGTCGACGGCAAGAAGCACGTCGACGGAGGCGGCTTCACCTTCCGGCCCACCGACACGAAACTGCGGGACGCCTTCAACGTCGAGATCCACAAGATGAAGAAGAGCGGCGAACTGTTCCGGATCCTCCAGCCGTTCGGTTTCACCAAGGCGGAGATGACGACGCTGACCGCCGAGGAGCTGTGCCGATGACCGCCGGACTGTGGGAACACTGGGTACTGCCCGGCATCTGGATCACGATCCAGCTGACCGTCTACAGCGCGGCGCTCGCGACCGTGGTGGCCTTCGGCGTCGGCACGGCCCGCACGCACCGGCTGTGGATCGTACGGTTCGTGGCCGGCCTCTACACCGAGATCTTCCGCGGCACGTCCGCCCTGGTCCTGATGTTCTGGATCTTCTTCGTCCTGCCGCAGCTCGCGGGCTGGTCGCTCGTCCCGATGTGGGCCGCCGTCCTGGCCCTCGGGCTCTCCTACGGCGCGTACGGGGCCGAGATCGTGCGCGGTGCCCTGAACGCGGTGGCGCCCGCGCAGCGCGAGGCGGGGGTCGCGCTGAGCTTCACGCCGTGGCAGCGGCTGCGGCTGATCCTGCTGCCGCAGGCCGTGCCGGAGATGATCCCGCCGTTCTCGAACCTGCTGATCGAGCTGCTCAAGGGCACCGCCCTGGTCTCGCTGCTCGGCATCGGCGACGTCTCCTTCGCCGCGTACCTGGTGCGCCTGGCGACGACGGAGAGCACGGAGATCTACTCGCTCACGCTTCTCATCTACTTCGTCATCGCGTTCCTGCTGACCCGCGGGATGCGGGCCCTGGAGCGCAGGACCAAGGCAGGGATCGGGCAGCGGCCCGAGAGCGGGTCCGGTGTCATGCGCAAGCTCAGCCTGCGCCAGCAGAACGAGACCGCCCAGCTCCCCGTGGGCGGCGGAGGAGGTGCCTCCCTGTGATCACCACAGCCGCGACGAACTGGGACTGGTCCGCGGTCGGCGACTTCATGCCGCACTTCTGGGACGGCCTCCTCGTCACTCTCCAGGTCCTGCTGTACGGCTCGCTGATCTCCTTCAGCCTCGGCCTGGTCTGGGCGCTCGCCTTCCGGGCGCCGACCCGCTTCGTGCGCTGGCCCGTCGGGCTCATCACGGAGTTCATCCGCAACACCCCGCTGCTGGTCCAGCTCTTCTTCCTGTACTTCGTGCTGCCCGAGGCGGGCATCCAGTTCTCCGCGCTGACCACCGGTGTCGTCGCGATCGGCCTGCACTACTCGACGTACACGGCGCAGGTCTACCGCGCGGGCATCGAGGCCGTGCCGGCCGGCCAGTGGGAGGCCGCCCGCGCGCTGAGCCTGTCCTACCGCAGGACCTGGACGGCGGTCATCCTGCCGCAGGCGGTCCGCCGCGTCGTGCCCGCGCTCGGCAACTACGTGGTGGCGATGCTGAAGGACACCCCGCTGCTCGCGGGCATCGGCGTCCTGGAACTGCTCCAGCGCTCGCGCCTGCAGGCGGCCCAGACGTTCCAGTACACGGAGGCCCTCACGGTCGTCGGTGTCGCCTTCATCGTCGTCTCCTACCTTGCGTCCCTTCTCCTGCGATCCCTGGAGCGCCGTCTTGTCCACTGATGCGAACCTCTCCAAAGACCAGCCCAATCCCAAGGTGGACGGCACGGAACTGATCCGCTTCGACAAGGTCGTGAAGCGGTTCGGCGGCAACACGGTCCTGGACCAGCTCGACTTCTCCGTCGCGTCGGGCAAGCACGTGACGCTGATCGGCCCGTCCGGCTCCGGCAAGACGACGATCCTGCGGCTGCTGATGACGCTGCTCAAGCCGGACGAGGGCACGATCAGGGTCGGCGGCGAGTACCTCACGCACGAGGAGAAGAACGGCAAGCTGGTGCCGGCCGGCGAGAAGCACATCCGCGAGGTCCGCAAGAACATCGGGATGGTCTTCCAGCAGTTCAACCTCTTCCCGAACATGAAGGTGCTGCGCAACGTCATGGAGGCGCCGGTCACCGTGCTCGGCCTCCCCAAGGACGAGGCGGAGCAGCGGGCCCGCGAGCTGCTCGACCTGGTGGGGCTCGGGGACCGGTGCGACGCGTATCCGACGCAGCTCTCCGGCGGCCAGCAGCAGCGGGTGGCGATCGCGCGGGCGCTCGCCATGCGGCCGCAGGTGCTGCTGCTCGACGAGGTGACGTCGGCGCTCGACCCGGAGCTGGTGGCGGGGGTCCTCGACGTCCTGCGGGACATCGCGCACACCACGGACATCACGATGCTCTGCGTGACGCACGAGATGAGCTTCGCCCGGGACATCTCGGACCAGGTCCTGATGTTCGACGCGGGGCGGGTCATCGAGGCGGGCACCCCGGAGAAGATCTTCAACGAGCCGGATCATGACCGGACCCGGGAGTTCCTGAGCGCGGTGCTGTGACCAGGCAGGCGCGTGCCGGTTCGTGACTGTGGCATATGCCAGGGTGGCGCGTTCCTGCTGAGAGGCACGGAACGCGCCGCCAATCTCCCCAACCTCCGTCCCTTTCGGGGGTGTTGACGGCTATCGTGGACGAAGCCAGCTGTCCGGAACCGATCCTTGCAGGGGGATGCCGTGGCGCTGAAGCACGAACCCGATGTGTCGTCCCACCGGCCGCACCGGTCGGTGCAGTACGCCCTGAGGACGCTGGAGGCCGTCGCGCACGGCGGCACCGGGGTCACCGAGGCCGAGCTGACGCGCGAGACCGGGCTGCCGGCGGAGCAGCTGACCGCGCTGCTGCGGATGCTGCGCCGCGAGGGGTACGTCCAGCAGACCGCGGACGGGGCGTACGTCACCGGGGAGACGCTGGACCGGATCGGCTCGGCCGAGGACGGGGAGGCGGCGCTCACCGCGAAGCTCCAGGTCACCCTGGACGCGTTGCGGGACGCGGTGGGCGCGGCGGTCTACATGAGCCGGTACATCGACGGGGAGGTCCGCATCACGCAGTACGCGGCCGGGCCCGGGGCGCCCGCGGTGAACGAGTGGGTGGACTTCCGGGTCTCGGCGCACGCCAGCGCCGTGGGCAAGAGCCTGCTCGGGCAGCTCGATCTGAACGGCCGCCGCGACCACCTCTCCCGGCACAAGATGGCCCGCCTCACCTCGCGCACCATCACCAGCGAGAAGGTGCTGCTCTCCAAGCTGGCCACGCAGCCGGCGACGGTCCCCGTCCTCGACCTCCAGGAGTACGCGGTCGGCACGGTCTGCGCCGCGGTCCCGATCACGGCGGGCGCCGCCGTGGGCTGCCTGGCGCTCTCCCTCCCCGTGGAACACGCCCACCGCCTCCACGAAGCGGCCCGCCACCTGAACAAGAGCGCGACCCCACTGGTGCTGTCCCTGACGATCTGACCCGGCCGGGAGGCGCTTGGCTGCGCGGGCGGACTGCGACCCGGCCCGTGGGGGTGTGGGTGGCGAAGCCCCCACAACGCGCGGCGCAGCCGCGCAAAAACAACAGTGGCGGGACCCGCTCGCGTATACCGCGAACAGATCCCGCCACCGACAACGTGCGCCGCCAGGGACTCGAACCCCGGACCCGCTGATTAAGAGTCAGCTGCTCTAACCAACTGAGCTAGCGGCGCCTGCTGACAGGAAAATAGTACCCGGTCCGGGAGGGTGCCCGCGACCAAGATCGCCGGGGGGTCAGGGCGCCGGGAGCAGCGCGGCCCGCCCCTGGTCCCGGTACACCCCGGCCAGGGCCTCGTACGCGTCCGGCGTCAGCAGCCGGTACGCCGCCTCGCCCGCCGGCCGCCACCACACCTGGCCCCCGCTCCAGAAGCCCGCGCGGCGCAGCTCCCCGCGCCGCACCTTGTTCGTCGCCGTCACCGGCATCCGCTCCACCACCCGTACGAAGCGGGGCGCCATCTTGGTGCCGAGGTCGTCCTGGCACCGCAGGAACTCCGCGAAGGCCGGCGGATCGAAAGCGGCCCCCGCGCGAAGCGCCACCGTCGCCATCACCTGGTCCCCCGAGACAGGGTCGGGCACCCCGTACACGGCGACGGCCGCCGCGTCCGCCCAGCGCGCGAGGATGTTCTCGATCATGGCGGGGGCGAGGTTCTCGCCGTCCACCCGGATCTTGTCGTCGCCGCGCCCGGCGAAGTACAGGAACCCGGCCGCGTCCCGGTAGAAGAGGTCACCGGTCCAGTACCACCCGTGCCGCCGGACCCGCTCCGCGTACGCGGCCTCGTTGCGCCAGTACCCCTCGAAGGACGAGCGCCCGCGGTTCACCAGCTCCCCGATCGCGGCGTCCCCGTTGACCAGCCGCCCGCCGGGGCCGAACACGGCGGGCGGGCACTCGGCCCCCGTCGCGGGGTCGAGCACCGCCAGGTCGTCGCCGGGCGCGGCGCGGCCGATCGCGCCGGGCGGGGTGTCGCCGGTCCGCTGCACGGCGGCGCCGCCCTCGGACGACCCGTACCCCTCGACGAGCCGCACCCCGAACCGCTCCTCGAACCGCGCCGCGTCCACCGCCCCCGCCTCGGTGCCGAACCCGACCCGCAGCGGGTTGTCCCGGTCGTCGGGGCGTTCGGCGGTGGCCAGGACGTACTGCACGGCCCGCCCCACGTACGTGAAGTACGTCGCCCGGTACCGCCGTACGTCGTCCAGGAACCGGGACGCGGAGAACCGCCGGGCCAGTGCCACGCCCGCCCCCGCCGCCACGGCCGGGGCCCAGCCGGCGATGACGGCGTTGCCGTGGAAGAGCGGCATGCAGATGTAGTGCACGTCGTCCGGGCGCACCTCGAAGGTGGCGGCCAGGGACCGTCCGGCGGCGGCGAGCCGCCCCTGCGTGCAGATCGCGGCCTTGGGGGCGCCGGTCGACCCGGAGGTGAAGTAGAGCAGCATCCGCGTGGCGGGCCCGACCCCCGCCGCGATCACCGGCTCCGCGCCCTTGTAGGGGGCGAGCAGGTCGGCGTAGGCGCCGCTGTCGGTGACGAGGACGCGGACCCCGTCCAGCCGGACACCGTCGAGCAGCGGCAGCCGGGCCCGCTCGGTGACGAGGACGCGGCACTCGGTGTGGGCGATGTCGCGGGCCAGTTCGGCGCCGCGCCGGGTGGGGTTGATCCCGGCGACGGCGGCCCCGGCGAGCGCCGCCGCGGCCAGCCACTGCGGGAACTCGGGTGTGTTCTCCAGCAGCACCCCGACGTGCGGCGCGGCACCGCGCGGCAGCAGACCGGCGAGGAGCGCGGCCCGCGCGGCCGCGCCCGAGGCCAGCTGGTGGTGGCTGAGGACCCGGTCCTCGAAGGCGAGCCCGGGCCGGTGGTCGCCCCAGCGCTCCTGGACGAGTTCCGCGAAGGTGCGCGTCGTCGGTCCCATGGCGGCGCACCATAGTTGACGCACCGTCAGAAGTGGAGACCTGCTACGTGCCTTGCCGCGCGCGACCCCGCACGCCGGCCCGCGACAGGACCGGCGCACGGGGAGGCCGCCCGCGAGGGATCAGAAGGTGACGTCCGAGCACGCGTAGAAGGCGTTCGCCGTGTCGGCGATCGTCCACACCGCGAGGATCACGTGGTGTCCGGACTTGCCGGAGGGCAGGGTGCCGGAGTGCGAGAGGGTGGCCGGCGGCTGGCCGCTGTAGGGCACCGTGAGGAACGGGGTGGTGTCCAGGGCGGCGCGGGTCAGCGGCTGGCTCTCGTTCCAGCCGTTCTTCGTGACGTAGTAGCGGAAGTCCGTGGTGGAGTGCCGCGCGGTGAACTGCCAGCGGAACGTGTAGCTCTGACCGCCCGTCACCTTGGTGGTCGGCCAGGCGGAGCCGTTCGGCTGCCGGGCCCCGTTGAGCTGCCCGAACTCGCCGTGGTTGCCGGAGCATATCTGCCCGTCGGCGGGGCCCGCGGCCGGGAAGCCCTTGGGGCCCTCGACGCTCTGCGGCTCCCACTGGATGTTGCCGCAGTTGGCGACGGTGCCGTTGGCACAGAGTTTCTGCCGGCTGATGGGCAGGTCGGTGTAGCCGTGGCTGCTCGCGCCGCCCGCGGAGAGCGCGAACGCCCCGGCGGTGGTGAGGCCGAGCAAGGCCGCGTAGATCTTCTTTCGCATGCTGCCGCTCCTGGGGGTGTGGGGAGTACCGGAAGCCGTGCGCACAGCGGTGCCGAGTGTTTCAGGTCTAGACCAACCCCCAATGTATGGCCGGGAGTTGGCCGTGTCCATACAAAGACTTGACCCGGTCTCGTACGGCACCGGAACGGACCGGCCGCCACGGCCCCGCACACCCCCGGGACCCGGCCCCCTCACCTCACCGGTGGTTCACCGCGGCTCACTCACCCCGGCCCGTGCAGAACGCCACCGTCAGGTCCTTCACGAGCGCCTTGCGCTCGTAGTCGTCCAGCTCGACCAGGCCCCGGGCCGTCAGCCGCGTCATCGTCTCCTCCACCGAGTCCACGACGGAGGTGAGCACGCCGTCGCGGTGCTGCGCGTCGAGGGCCGCGACCCGGCGGCGCCGCATCACCGCCGCCACCTCGGGCGCGTACTCGATCCTGGTCGGCTGCGCCGAGAAGATCTCGACGCCGACGCTCCCGACGTCCGCGGCGAGCCGCCGCGTCAGCAGCTCCCCGACGGCCTCCGCGTCGCGCAGCGTCGGCGCGCCCGGCTGTGCGGCGGCCGCGTCGGCGACGGGCGGCGGAGCGTCCACGGGCAGCTGCGACACGACCCGGGCGAGCCCCGCCTCCACGCACGCGCGCAGGTACTCCTCGTGGTCCTCGACGCCGAGCGTCGCCCGCGCCGTGTCCTTGACCCGCCACACGACGAGCACGACGACCCGCAGCGCGACCCCGTTCGCGTCGACCGCGGGCAGCGCTTCGCTGCGCCAGTGCCGCAGGCGTACGTCGACCCGGCGCCGCAGCAGCAGCGGGTTCACCCACAGCAGCCCCGACCTGCGCACGCTCCCCCGGTAGCGGCCGAACAGGGTGAGCACCCAGGCACGCCCGGCCCGGCCGCGCGCGAGGCCGCCGAGGCCGAAGAGGGTGAGCGCTCCGGAGCCCGCGAACGCCGCCCACTGCCGGACGCCGAGCCCCGCGCCCTCGTACCCGGGAAGCCCGGCCACCTCCGTCACGATCCGCGGCAGCAGGCCGGCCCAGCCCAGCGTCCCGGCGGCCCCGGCCAGGCCCGCGGCCCCGCCGAGGACGCCGACCGCGCCGGGCAGCACGCGCCCGCGCCGCTCCCCCAGTTCTGGGTCGACGGCGGGCACGGCCCGGTCCCGCGGGCTCGGCGGGGACGCGGGGCGGCCGCCGCCGGTTCCGGTGCCCACCACCGCGGGCCGCAGCGGCACGGCCACCGGGTCCGGGTCGTCCCGGAAGAGCAGGTGCACGGGGATCTCGGTGGTCGTCTCGTTGCGGATGACCCGGGTCCCGCGCAGCCCGAGCACCGCGGCCACCGCGTCGCCGCCGCCCGCCGTCCGCCCCTCGCCGGGCCCGTCCCCCGCCGTCGGCTCCTCCGCCACCTGTACCGGCTGTTCCGTCGTCGTGCTCATCCGCGCCTCCGTCCTGAGATCCACACCGCGTCCGTTCCTGCGTTCCGTGCTGCGCCGGGGCCGCGGCCGGGGGCCGGGCCGCGTCCGGGGGCCGGGCCGCGTCCGGGGGCCGGGCCGCGTCCGGGGGCCGGGCCGGGCGCCGGGCCGCGTCCGGCGTGCCGCGTCATGAGAAGAGCCGCCGCCAGGTCTCGGGCCCCGGATAGCCGTCCGCGGACCTGCCCCGCCAGCCCTGGGCGCGCTGGAACGCCTCCACGTTGCGCCGGTCCGCCTCGCTCCAGCGGGGGCCCGGCCCCTGGTGGTAGTACTTACCGAATCCTTTCTTCACGAGCTGCCTGCCGAGCTGCGTCACCGAGGCGTTGTGCGCGCCGGGCCGGAACTTCGCCGCCCCCGGGAACGCCGGCGCCCCGCCGCCCGCGCCCGCGCTCGGGATGTCCCGCCCCTTGCCGGTGAGCAGGTACGACCATGTCGTCGGCCCGGGCAGGCCGTCCGCGTCCCGGCCGGTCCACCCCTGGGCCTGCTGGAAGGCGCGCGTCGCCCGGCGGTCCGCCTCGCTCCAGCGCGGCCCCGGCCCCTGGTGGTAGAACCGCTTGCCGCCCCGCTGCACGAGCAGCCGCCCGAGCTGCGTGACGTACGCGTTGTCGGCGCCAGGCCCGAAGGACACGGGGCCGGGGAAGCGCGTGCCGGGCCTCTCCGGCGCGGCCGCCCCCGCGGTGCCGGCCGCCGTCACGCCCTTGGAGCGGTAGGGGACGTAGCGGCTCGAGTTGCTCCAGTACGCGTACGGGGTGGCCTGGCGGCGGGCGCCGGGGCGGGTCTGCTCGTAGGCGAGGTAGGAGGTGCGCGTGTAGTCGGTCCAGCCGCCGAAGATCGTGACGTGCGAACCCTTCTCCGGGTTCTTCGGGTTGTGGAAGAGCAGGATGTCGCCGGGTTCCAGCTCCTCCTTGGTGATGCGGGTGCCGAACTTGGCGAGGCTGCCGGTCCATTCGTTGCCCGGCAGGTCCCAGGCCATGGAGACGAAACCCGAGCAGTCCTGGCGGTAGCCGTCCTTCCAGAACTTGTTCATGTCGTACGGGACCTTCGCCTCGACCCAGGTCTGGGCGCGCTGGATGATCGCGGCGCGTGTCGTGCCGCGTTCGGCGGCCTGCTGCGCGGGCTGGGCGGCCTCCGTCGTGGGGCCGGGGTCCCCGTGCAGGGCGCCGGCGTCGCCCTGCGGGGTCGGGGTGGGGCTCCCGTCGCCGGGTCCGGGGTCGTCCGGTCTCTCCTCGTGGTGTTCGCCGGCGGCCGCGGGGGTGGCCTGGAGGCCACCGATGACGGTGCCGGCGGCCGCGGCGGCGACCAGCGCGTGCCGGGCGTTGATCCGGGTACGCACCGGGTGCGGGACCGCGCCGCGCCACTGGCGGCAGCCCGCGCAGTCGCAGTCGTCCGCCGGGGCGATCTCCTCGAAGACCGGCGGCTTCACGTGCCCCTCGCACCCGCTGCGCTCCATGCGATTCCCCTCACATTCCGGTGCCGTCCGTTGACCTGTCGAGCCACGTTGTCGCACGCGGAAAGCGTCTCAACTCTCTACGCAAATCGCATGTTGACGGTCCAAAAGATGGAAACCGGTATAAATCACCCTGCCCCTCGGCGCGTCGAGTGGTCACGAGCACCCCGGAGGGTCGGGTAAAGTTATGCAGGTCAGCACGCGCCGCTAGCTCAGTTGGTTAGAGCAGCTGACTCTTAATCAGCGGGTCCGGGGTTCGAGTCCCTGGCGGCGCACGTTGTCGGTGGCGGGATCTGTTCGCAAAAAGCGCGAACCGGTTCCGCCACCGTTTTTTCTGCGCGGCTGCGCCGCGCGCTGTGGGGGCTTCGCCACCCACACCCCCGCGGGCGGGGTCGCGGCCCGCCCGCGTGCTTCGCCAGTCTCGATCCCCTCGGCCAGGTTCAGCAGGGGCCCCGTGCAGGGGTGGGCCGCTACCGTGTGGGGATGGCGCGTGTCCTGCAGGAGCAGATCAAGAAGCTGATCGTCGACCGGCGGCTCCCCCCGGGGGCCTCGCTGCCCACCGAGCCCGAGCTGATGGAGCTGCTCGGCGTCAGCCGCAACTCCGTGCGTGAGGCGCTCAAGGCCCTCCAGGCGATGGGCATCGTCGAGATCCGGCACGGCTTCGGCACCTACGTGGGGCCGATGTCGATGGCGCCGATGATCGAGGGCCTCGCCTTCCGGACCGTCGCCGGGCACTACCGCGGCGAGGACAGCCTGCTCCAGCTCCTTGAGCTGCGCGAGGCCGTGGAGACCGGGCTCGTGGCGCGGCTCGCGGGCCGCCTCGCCGACGCGGACCTGGCCGAACTGGACGCCCTCGTCGGGCAGATGGACAAGGAGGCCGCGGCCCCGGACGGCACGGTCGCCGCCGCCACCGACCGCGCCTTCCACGCCACGCTCTACCGGGGCCTCGGCAACCCGCTGCTCGTCGAGGTGATGGAAGCGTTCTGGGAGGCGTTCCACCGGGTGCGCACCGACCTCGTGGACGTGCCGCAGGACCCGCGGGTGACGTGCCGTCAGCACCGGGAGATCCTCGACGCGGTGCGCTCCGGTGAGGTGATCCGGGCGGAACGGGCCATACGGGACCACTTCGGCAACATCCGTCGGCGCCTGGCCGCGACCCCGCAGCAGGACCAGTAGGAGCACGGCGCGGCCAGGAGCGCCCCCACCAGCCCCCACCAGCCCCGACCACGCACCGCTACGGCGCTCGCACCTGGCGTCAGACGCCCTCTAGGCTGACGGGCTCATCCGTTCTACAGTCGGTTCCGTGGCCCCGGACCTCGGCCCGCAGTCCAGCACGACCGGACGGACTTCCCGCACCTCCCGCGCCGACGCCGGATCACTCCCG
The DNA here is from genome assembly GCF_044465085.1 of Streptomyces sp. NPDC049813. Lineage (NCBI taxonomy): Bacteria > Bacillati > Actinomycetota > Actinomycetes > Kitasatosporales > Streptomycetaceae > Streptomyces > Streptomyces sp. NPDC049813. The sequence goes on from NZ_JBITLI010000002.1 coordinate 59,636, forward strand.
CAATCCGCTGCGCGCGCGGTCGAGGACCAGCCCGGCCGGCGGCTCCGGGGGGAGCGGGCCGCCGGCCGGGTCAGGTGCCCCGGCGCTCAGCGCGGGCGCCCCGGCGCCTCGTCGACACCCGTCAGGTACGCGGAGACGACGACGTTCGCGGTGTACGTGCGCGACGTCCGGTCGAAGGTGCCGCCGCACGTGATGAGCCGGAGTTCGGCGCGCCCCGCCCGGTGCTGCCCGTACACCTTGTCCGGGTCGAACGTCTTGCGGGAGAAGACCTGGACGTCCTCGACGGTGAACTCCACGACGGAGCCGTCGTCGCGCACCACCCGCACCGTGTCACCGGAGGTGGCCTCGCTCAGGTGGTAGAAGACGGCCGGGCGGCTCTCGGTGTCGACGTGGCCGACGAACAGCGCGGTGCCGCTCTCCCCCGGCCGGGCCCCCGCGCCGTACCAGCCGACGACGCCCTCCTGGTCGTAGGGGGGCGGGTCGACGGCACCGCCGCCGTCCAGGCCGCGGGCGACGACGGGCGCCCGGATGTGCAGCGCGCCGATGTCGATGCGCCGCGGCTGCGCCGCCCGGACCGGCGCGTGGGCGCCGGGCAGCCGGACGGCGAAGGGCCGGCCGACGGCCGCCGCGTCGCCGGTGGTCGGCGAGGAGAGGTTGAGGTCGGTGATGCCGCGGCCCCACAGCCACAGGCCGAGCAGCAGCACCGTCCAGGCCAGGCCGGCGATGAGCCGTCCGGCGCCGTGCGAGCGGTCGCTCATGACGCGCCCCGCTACCGGGAGGACCGGCGGCGCCGGACGCTGCGGAAGGCCACGGCCACCGCGGCGATCGCGGTGAGCACCAGGCCGATGACGGCGTGCCGGGTGCCGGGCCCGTCCGAGACGGCGCGCGGGGCGGGGTGGGCGGCGAGCCGCGCCGCCGCGCCACCGCCGCCGGCGTGGACGAGCGCGGTGGGGGTCGGTGCGGGCGCGCTGCCGTGCGCCAGGACCCGGACGGTGCCGCGAATCGTGGTGTCACCGCCGTCGCAGGCCACCTCGACCGGGTACTCCCCGGCGGCCGTGGCGGAGTTCACCCGGGCCTCGGCGATCAGCGCGGGCCGGTCGGCGGCGGGGGCGAGGACGCCGGGTGCGACGAAGGCGGCGGAGCGGACGCGGCCCGTGGTGCCGTCGCAGCCGCTGACCCGCAGGTCGACGTCGGTGCCCGCCGCCACGGTGGCGGGGCTGACGAGGACCGATCCGCCGCGGTCGGCGGCCGGTGCGGTGGCGACCGGCACGGTCACCAGGACGACGGCCGCGGTGGCGGCACTCAGAGCAAGCGGACCTGCACGCATCGTGAACCTCCTGATAAAGGAAGGTTCACGCGTCCGGCCGGTTTCCGCATCCCGGGGGGGCTCGTGTGCAGGTCAGCGGCGTTTCCGCAGGTGAACCGGGTGCGTCCCGGTCCCGGCGGACCGGTCTCGGTCCGCGTCTTGTGCAGGTCCCCGGATCGCGGCCGGCATGAATACGATGGCCGTCCCGTAGATCGACAGGGTAGGAGCACGCATCCCATGACAGAGCCCAGGCCCATCGCATCGTGGCTGACCGACATGGATGGCGTCCTCATGCACGAGGGGGTGCCAATCCCGGGCGCGGACGCGTTCATCAAGAAGCTGCGCGATTCCGGCAAGCCCTTCCTCGTCCTCACGAACAACTCCATCTACACGGCCCGGGACCTGCACGCGCGGCTCAACCGCATCGGTCTCGAAGTGCCGATAGAGAACATCTGGACGTCGGCGCTGGCGACCGCCCGGTTCGTCGACAGCCAGCGGCCGAACGGCACCGCCTATGTGATCGGGGAGGCCGGGCTGACCACCGCCCTGCACGAGGCGGGGTACATCCTCACCGACTCGGACCCCGACTTCGTGATCCTGGGCGAGACGCGCACGTACTCGTTCGAGGCGCTCACCAAGGCGATCCGGCTGATCAACGGCGGCGCCCGGTTCATCGCCACCAACCCCGACAACACCGGGCCCTCGACCGAGGGCGTGCTGCCCGCCACGGGTTCGGTGGCCGCGCTCATCACCAAGGCGACCGGCAAGGAGCCCTACTTCGTGGGCAAGCCGAACCCGCTGATGATGCGCACCGGGCTGAACGCGATCGGGGCGCACTCGGAGACCAGCGCGATGATCGGCGACCGGATGGACACCGACGTACTGGCCGGTCTCGAGGCGGGGATGACGACCTTCCTCGTGCTGACCGGGCTGACCACCGAGGCCGAGCTGGAGCGGTTCCCGTTCCGCCCGACCGAGGTGGTCGACTCGATCGCGGACCTCGTCGACCGCGTCTGAGCGCGGCCGGGCGTCCGGGCGTCCGGCGTCAGCTGCCCGTCGCGGACTTCCAGTCCTCCACGTAGGACTGGAGGTTCGTGCCGATGTCCGCCCAGTCCGGCTCGAAGACCTCGACGCCTTCCATGATCCGGCCGAGGGCGATGGCGTTCTCGTCGGTGGCCCGGACGTCCTTGCGGGCCGCGAAGCCGCCGCCGACGGAGCTGACCTCGCGCTGCTGGGCGGTGTCCAGCATGAAGTCGAGGAGCTTCTTGCCGTTGGCGGTGTGCGGGGCGCTCTTCACGAGGCCGGCCGCGTAGGGCAGGGCGAAGGAGGTCGGCTTACCGCCGGCCTTCTTCGGGAACCAGATGCCGAGGTTCGGCAGGTCCTTGGACTGGGCGTAGTTCATCTGCACGTCGCCGTTGGCGACGAGGAGTTCGCCCTTGTCGACCTTGGGGGCGAGCTTGCCGGTGGAGGCGGACGGGCCGACGTTGTTGGCCTGGAGCTTCTTCAGGTAGTCCAAGGCCTGCCGCTTGCCGCCGAAGTCGTGCATGGCCTTGACCAGCACCGCGGTGCCGTCGCCCGCGACACCGGGCGTCGAGTACTGGAGCTTGTCCTTGTACGAGCCGGCGAGCAGCTGCTCCCAGGTGGTGGGGGCCTGCTTGAGCTCCTTCTTGTTGTAGACGAAGCCGAAGTAGTTCTTCACGACGGAGGTCCAGGTGCCGTCGGCGGCCTTGTCGGCGCCGTCGACCTGGTCGGCGCCGGCGGGCGCGTACTTCGTCAGCAGGTTCTTCTCGGCCGCCTGCTGGATGAAGGGCGGCAGGGTGACGAGGACGTCGGCCTGGGTGTGGGACTTCTCGCGGACGGCGCGCTGCACCATCTCGCCGGAGCCGCCCTCGACGTACTTGACCTCGATGCCGGTCTTCTTGGTGAAGTCCTTGAAGACCTTGTCGTACCAGCCGTCGCCGTTCTCGCCCTTGAGGCCGTCGGCGCTGTAGACGGTGACGACCTTGTCGTCGGCGGCGGCACCGCCGCCGCAGGCGGTGAGCGTGGCGGCGAGGACGAGGGCGCCGGTGACGGCGGCGCAGGTGGTGAGCGTGTTCGTGCGCATGGCGAGAGGAACTCCTGGCGGATTCGGGAGGGCGGGGCAGGGGCAGGGGCGGATCGGGCGTCAGCGGTATGAGGCCCTGGTGCGGATCCGGGAGAGGGCGAGCAGGACGAGCAGCGTCGCGGCCATCAGGACCACCGCGATCGCGGAGCCGGTGAAGAGCGAGCCGCGGTCGGTGATCGCGTAGATCTGCACCGGCAGCGGCGTCCAGTCCGGCGGGTAGAGCATCATCGTGGCGCTCAGCTCGCCCATGGACAGGGCGAAGCACAGGCCCGCGGCGGCGTTCAGGGACGGCAGCAGCAGCGGCAGCCGCACCTTCCACAGGACGTACGCGGGGCGGGCGCCGAGGGAGGCGGCGGCCTGCTCGTAGGCCGGGTCGAGGCGGACGGCGGCGGCCGACACCGACTGGTAGGCGAAGGCGGTGACGAGGACGGTGTGCGCGAGGACGACGATCCAGCGGGTGCCGTTGAGCAGCATCGGCGGCTTGCTGAACGCGACGAGCACGGCGAGGCCGACGACCACGGACGGCACGGCGACCGGCAGCATGAACAGGGCGTCCATGGCGCGGCGCCCCCGGGCGCGCAGGGTGGCCGCCGCGAGGGCGGCCCAGCCGCCGACGACCAGCGCGAGCACGCTCGCCGTGAGGGCGGTGACGAGGCTGGTGGTCAGCGCGGTCAGCGCGTCGCCGCTGGTGGCCGCCCGGTAGTGGTCACCGGTGAGGCCGGAGGGGAGCGCGCCCGACCAGTTGGTCGCGAAGGACGCGGCGACGACGACGAGCAGCGGCAGGGCGAACAGGGGCAGGAACAGGACGAGGAAGACCGCCCACACCACCCACCTGGCCTTCTTGCTATGCACCAGCACGGTTCGTCACCTCCCGGCGGACGACGGCGCGGCGGGCGGCCGCGCGGTACAGGCCGTACAGGCCCACGGAGATGAGGACGTTGACGACGGCGACGACGCAGGCGCCCGGGTAGTCGGACTCCAGGATCGCCTTGCTGTAGACGAGCGTCGGCAGGGTCGTGACGCCCTTGGCGCCGGTGAACAGGACGATGCCGAACTCGTTGAGGGCCATGACCAGGACGAGGCTGCCGCCGGCGGCGAGGGCGGGCAGCGCCTCGGGCAGGACGACCTGGCGCACGACGCGGGCGGGCCGCGCGCCGAGCGACGCCGCCACCTCCAGCTGGGCGGTGTCCAGGGCCGAGAACGCGGCGAGCAGCGGCCGCATCACGAACGGCGTGAAGTAGGTGATCTCGGCGAGCAGCACGCCCCAGGGCGTGGTCAGGAACTGGAAGGGGCCGCTGCCCGCGCCCGTCACGTCCGTCCACACCCCGTTGGCGAGGCCGGTGCGCCCGTAGACGAAGAGCAGGGCCAGCGTGATGAGGAAGGACGGGAACGACAGGAACACGTCGATGAACCGGGCGACGATCCGGGCGCCGGGGAACGGCACGAACGCGACGACCAGGGCCAGTACGAAGCCGAGGACGAGGCAGCCGGCCGTCGAACCGAGGGCGAGCCACACGGTCGTGCCGAGCGCGTCGCGGAACGCGGCGGAGGCGAAGACGTCCGCGTACGGCGTCAGGGACGTGCCGCCGGTGTCCGGCTGGAAGGACTGCCGGACGACGAGGCCGAGCGGGTGGAGGAAGACGAGGGCGAGGGCGGCGACCGGTGGCAGCGCCCAGAGCCATCCGCGTGCCCGGGGCCGGGCGGGGGCGGGGGACCGTGCCGGGGCGGGCAGGGTGGCGGCGTCAGCCATCCGCGCTCACCCCCGCCGTCAGCAGCACCGCGTCGTCCGGGGTGAAGTGCACGGTGACCCGCTCGCCGGGCGCGGGCGGCCTGCGCAGTTCACGCAGGTCGGCCTTGAGGCGGTGGCCGTCCACGTCGACGTGGAGCCGGTGCGTCGCGCCGCGCCACTGGACCTCGGCGACCTCGCCCGTCAGGGAGTTGGGCCCGTCGCCGAGCCCGACGAGGTGCGGGCGGACGCAGAGGGTGGCGGTGGCCCCGGCGGCGGCGCCCCGGGTGGGGACCGTCAGCTCGGTGCGGCCGAAGGACACGGTGTCCCGCGCCGCTGGTCCGACCGTCACCGGCAGGAGGTTGGCGTTGCCGACGAAGGACGCGGTGAACTCGGTGCGGGGCCTGCGGTAGAGGTCCTGCGGGGTGCCCACGTCCTGGAGCCGTGCCCGGTCCATGACGGCGATCCGGTCGGCCAGGGTCAGCGCCTCGATCTGGTCGTGGGTGACGTAGAGGATGGAGACGTCGGGCAGTTCGCGGTGGAGCCGGGCCAGTTCGGCCAGCATGTCGGAGCGGAGCCGGGCGTCGAGCGCGGAGAGCGGCTCGTCGAGCAGCAGGACGCCGGGGCGGATGGCGAGGGCGCGGGCGATGGCGACGCGCTGCTGCTGGCCGCCGGAGAGTTCGCGCGGGTACCGCTCGGCGTAGGCGCTCATGCCGGTCAGGTCGAGGGCTTCGGCGACCCGGCCCGGTATCTCCTTCTTCGGCACCTTCTGGGCGCGCATCCCGAAGGCGACGTTGTCCGCGACCCGCATGTGCGGGAAGAGGGCGTACTGCTGCACGACCATCCCGATGCCGCGCCGGTGCGGCGGCAGGTCCGTGACGTCGCGGTCGCCGAGGAGGACGCGGCCCGCGGTGGGCCGCACGAAACCGGCGACGGCGCGCAGGGCGGTCGTCTTGCCGGAGCCGGACGGGCCCAGCAGCGCCATCACCTCGCCGGGGGCCACGGTCAGGTCGAGGGAGTCGAGGGCGACGGTGTCGGTGCTGCCGGGATAGGCGACGGAGACCCGGTCGAACCTGATGCCGCCGCGGCTGTCGGATGGTCGGTCGGTCGTCTTGCTCACGGCGGCCACGCTCCTCGCGGCGGGTGTCCCGCAAGGGTCCGCACACCGACGGGACGGTGAACTGCCACCCAAGCTTGGCCTAGACCCGTTATTTTTCTGTGACCTCGCGCCCGGCTCGGCCGACGTCCCGACCACCGGGAGGACCCGATCAGCTCGTCCCGGTCTCCGTCCGCGTGCCCAGGCGCGTGGTGAACGAGAAGCGGTCCCCGCGGTACAGCGTCCGCACCCGCTCGGTGGCCCGGCCCTCGGTGTCGTACGAGACCCGGTGGATCAGCAGCATCGGCAGCGCGGGCGGCGTACCGATCAGCAGCGCCTCGCGGGGCGTGGCGAGCACCGTCTCGATGCGTTCGTCGGCGGAGCCGAAGGCGATGCCGAGGCGTTCGTGGACGTACGAGTAGAAGGACGAGTCGGGGTCGAACTCCGTCTCCAGGCGCGGCACCCGCGCGACGGCCACGTACGTGGACTCCAGGCCCACCCGCTCGTCGTCGGCGAGCAGCACGCGCTCCATGTGCCAGACGGGCTCGCCGCGTTCGAGGCCGATCTCGGCGGCGAGGGCGGGCGGGCACGGGAAGCGGTCCAGGCCGATGAGGTGCCGGCCCGGCCGCCTGCCCTGGCGGCGGACGCCCTCGGTGTACGAGGCCAGCGACAGCGGCTGCTCCAGCTTGGGGCCCGCGACGACCGTGCCCCGGCCCTGGCGGCGCAGGCGCCCCTCCAGCAGGAGTTCGCGCAGCGCCTGCCGGACGGTCTCCCGCGAGACCTCGTAGCGCACGGCGAGATCACGCTCGGTGGGCAGCGCCCGGCCGCCGTCCAGCGTGGCGATGAGAGCGACGAGCCGCGCCTTCACCGCGTAGTACTTCGGGATACGCCCGTGCTCGGGGATGCCGTCCCGCACGGGAGCGCCGGGTGCCTGGTCGTTCGGGTAGTCCACGCGAGGATGGTCCCAGACGGGGGTGAACGGGGGGCGGCGGGCCGCCGGGGGTGGGGGTGGAGTGCGGGGCGCGTCCGCCGGGGACGGGGGTGGAGTGCGGGGGCGGCGGACCGCCGGGGGTGGGGCGCGTCCGCCGGGGCGCCCGCGGCTGTCGTGCGGGGGCGCCGGGCCGCCGGGGGCGGGGGCGGAGTGCGGGGTGCGTCCGCCGGGGCGCCCGCGGCTGTCGTGCGGGGGCGGGGTGCGGGGCGCCGGGGTGGCCGCGGCTGTCGTGCGGGGCGCCGGGCCGCCAGGGGTGAGGCGGGGTGCGGGGTACGTCCGCCGGGGTGCCCGCGCTGTCGTGCGGGGGCGGGGGTGGAGTGCGGGGTGCGTCCGCCGGGGTGGTCGCGGCTGTCGTGCCGGGTGCCGGGTGGTCAGCGGCAGGGTGGCGTGCGGTGGCGGCGGGCCGCCGTCATCAGGGCCGCGCCCGCGAGGAGGAGGCCGCCCGCGGTGCATGCCAGGCCGAGGAGCGTGTCGCCCGGGCCCGTCGCCGCCAGTTCGGCGGTGTAGGACCGGCCCGGGGGGTCACCGGCCCCGCCGTCGCCGGCGTCCCCGCCACCGATGTCTGCGCCGCCGGTGTCCCCGCCGCCGTCCGGTGCCGGACCCGGGCCCGGCACGATGTCGAACGGGTAGTCCTTGGACTCCCCCACCCACGCACCGTCGTCCCCGCGGCGCTGCACGAGCGCGGCGGCGGCGACCACGTGGCCGGGGTCCGTGCCCGGCGCGAACCCGAGCCTGACCCGCACGGTGACCGTCCGTCCCGGGCCCGCCGAGAACCCCCGGAAGCCGTCGTCGAAGACGCCCACGTGGTCGCCCTGCCCGGTCTTCTCGAACCGCACCGGCCGCCAGCGCCCGCCGTCGTCGAACTCCAGCCGGATCTGACCGGACCGCAGCGTCCGCCGGTGGTCGGCGAGGACCAGGACGGGGTGCAGGGTGTCGCAGGCGGCGTCGGTGGTGTTGGTGAGGTCGAGCGTCCACTGCCGGGGCGCGCCGCCGGTGCGGTACTCGGCGGGGCCGTCGTGGATCGTGCTGGTGACCGGGAAGGCGCCGCCGTCCGACGCGGCCTCGCACGCCCGGCCCGCCGGCGACCCGCTCGCCCCGGCCGCCACCGGTACCGGCCCGGTCAGGCCGAGGACAGCGGTGGCGGTGGCGGTGACACTCAGGGCGAGCGTGCGGCGCAGTCGCATGAAGAGCCTTTGCTGGTCGCGGAGTCGGCGACCACCGCGGACCCGCGGGCACGGCGGCCGTGGCCGAGGAATCTGCCACGCCCGCGGCGGCCCGCCCGCCACGACACGACCCCGTAGGGCTCGATGGCCGCCGAAAACCCCCTCGATCAGGCCACTTACGCATCGATCCCGATTGAGACCCGGCGCCACCCGGGGGGGGCGGGCGGCAGGGCTGCGTCCCCGCCCCACCCGGAAGCGCGCGGCACCGCATCGTCCCCGCACCACCCGGAAGCGCGCGGCACAACCGCGTCCCCGCACCACCCAGAAGCGCGCGGCACAACCGCGTCCCCGGGGCAGCCGCACCCGGCGGCCCCTATGCCACCGCCCGCGCCACCTCTCCCCGCCCGAACAGCGGCGCCAGGATGAGCTGCGCGGCGCCCTCGACCACGAGGGTGGCGCCGCCGGGTGCCGCTCGTACGGGTATCGGGCCGGTGCCGCCCTCCCGGCGGGCCCGCGCGCCGAGCACCCCGGCCACGCCCCGTACGAACCGGTCCTCGGCCGCGGAGACGGTCCGCCCGCCGAGCAGGACGGCGTCGATGTCGAGCAGGCTCACCAGGTTCCCGGCGCCCTCGCCCAGCACGCGCGCGGCCTCGTCGAGACCGCGCTCACCACCGGCCGCGACCGCGGCCAGGCAGAGCGCCTCGATGCAGCCCCGGCTGCCGCACCCGCACCGCGGCCCGTCCAACTGGATGACCTGGTGGCCGAATTCACCGGCCCCCGTGCGCGCCCCGCGGTAGAGCGCGCCGCCGAGCACGAGCCCCGCGCCGAGCCCGGTACCGAGGTGGAGGTAGGCGAAGGAGCGCGCGCCCGCGCCCGCCGCGCCTTCGAGGGCGAGGCCCAGCGCCGCCGCGTTCGTGTCCTTGTCGACGACGACCGGGAGCCCGAGCCGCTCGGCGAGCGCGTCCCGCAGCGGGAAGCCGTCCCACTGCGGGAACCCGGTGACCCGGTGCAGCACGCCCTCGGCGTGGTCGAGCGGCCCGGGCACGGCGACCCCGACCCCGAGCACGGACCGGCCACCCGCACCCGCCCCCGCACCCACCTCCGCGCCCGCCCCTTCCCCCTCTCTGAGCAGCGCGTTCACCTCGCACGCCGTGGCGGCCAGGACGGCGTCCGCGCCCGCCCCCAGATCGAGCGGGGCGCGCCGGGCGGCGACGACCGTGCCCGCCAGGTCGGTCAGGACGGCGCGCAGCTCGTCCCGGTCCAGATGCAGCCCCACCGCGTGCCCGGCGCCCGCGACCAGCCCCAGCACGGTGCGCGGCTTGCCCCCGGTGGAGGCCCGCCGGCCCGCCTCGACGACGAGCCCCTCGCCGCGCAGCCGGGCCGTGATCTTGCTGACGGCCTGCGGGGTGAGCCCGGTGCGCTCGGCGAGCTCCAGGCGGCTGATCCCGCCCTCGCCCGCGGTGCGCAACAGGTCGAGGACGAGAGCGGCGTTGTGCCCGCGCAGAGCGGTCAGGTTCACGCCCGCGGTGGGCCCGGCATCGGTGTTCACCTCGCCATTGTCCCTCGCGCTTGCACTTTGGCAACACCGTTGCTTAAGTGGGGGCATGACTGGTACCAGCTCCCCGCTCAAGGTGGGCCTCGTCGGCTACGGCCTGGCGGGCTCCGTCTTCCACGCCCCGCTGATCGCCGCGACCGAGGGCCTGGTCCTCGACACGGTCGTCACCTCGAACCCGGAGCGGCAGGCCCAGGCCCGCGCCGAGCACGGCGACGCGCTGCGCTTCGCGGCCGCCCCGGACGAGCTGTGGGCCCGCGCCGGCGACCTCGACCTGATCGTCATCGCCTCGCCGAACAAGACGCACGTGGCGATCGCCACGGCCGCCCTCGAGGCGGGCCTGCCGGTCGTCGTCGACAAGCCGGTGGCGGGCACGGCCGCCGAGGCCCGTACGCTCGCGGCGCTCGCCGAGGAGCGCGGCCTGCTCCTGTCGGTCTTCCAGAACCGCCGCTGGGACAACGACTTCCTCACTCTGGAAGCCCTCCTCAAGGACGGCGAGTTGGGCGACGTCTACCGCTTCGAGTCGCGCTTCGAGCGCTGGCGCCCGCAGCCCAAGGGCGGCTGGCGCGAGTCCGGCGACCCGCAGGAGATCGGCGGGCTCCTGTACGACCTGGGCAGCCACGTCGTGGACCAGGCCCTGGTGCTGTTCGGCCCGGTCGCCTCCGTGTACGCGGAGTCGGACGTGCGCCGCGCGGGCGCCGAGGCCGACGACGACACGTTCCTCGCCCTCACCCACGCGAACGGCGTCCGCTCGCACCTCTACGTCTCCGCCACGACGGCCCAGCTCGGCCCGCGCTTCCGGGTCCTCGGCTCGCAGGCGGGCTATGTGAAGTACGGCCTCGACCCGCAGGAGGCGGCGCTGCGCGAGGGCAGGCGCCCGGTGCCGGGCACGCCGTGGGGCGTGGAGGCCGAGTCGCAGTGGGGCCGCGTCGGCTCCGGCGAGTCCCCGCTGACCGGTGGCGGGCGCGCGCGGCGGACGCTGGACGGGGACTACCCCGCGTACTACGCCGCCGTGGCCGCCGCGCTGCGCGACGGCGCCCCGAACCCGGTGCCCGCCACGCAGGCCGCCGACGCGCTCGACGTGCTGGAGGCGGCCCGCCGCTCCGCCCGCGACGGTGTGACGGTGACCCTGTGAGCGCCCCGGACGTCCCGGCCCTGGAGGAGCAGGAGCGCCGGCTCGTCCTGGACTCCTTCACGTACGACGACGCGTGGGCCCTCGGCACGCTCCTGGTGGAGCTGGCCCGCGAGCGCCGGGCACCGGTCGCCGTCGACATCACCCGCGGCGGCCAGCAGCTGTTCCACGCGGCGCTGCCCGGCTCGACGCCGGACAACGACGCGTGGATCGCCCGCAAGCGCCGCGTCGTGGAGCGCTACCAGTCGTCCTCGTACCTGGTGGGCAGCCGGTTCCGCGCCAAGGGCACGACGTTCGAGGACTCCTCGCGCCTGGACCCGGACGCGTACGCGGCCCACGGCGGGGCGTTCCCGCTCACGGTGCGGGGTGCGGGCGTCGTCGGCGTGGTGGTGGTCTCCGGCCTCCCGCAGATCGAGGACCACGCGCTGGTGGTGGAGGCGCTGGAGCGCTTCATCGCGGCCGCCTGACGCCCGGCCGCGCCGCGTGCGTGTGTGCGGGGCGGGGTGCAGCGCCCGCCGCTGACACCTGCCCCGCACGCGTCCGGTTCAGCACCCGCGAACGGCGGCGGGGCGGGTCAGCGCGTGCCGCCGGTCCCCCGGCGCCTGCGTGCCGCCGCCGCGATCCCCGCGCCCGCCGCCACCGTGGTCGCGGCGATCGCGCCGAGTACCGCGGCGCCCGGCGCGGAGCCGCCGGTGTCGGCGAGTTCTCCTCCGGAGGTGCCCCCGCCCCCACCCCCGCCGGAGGCGCTCCCGCCGCCCGTGGAGCCTCCGTTCCCGCCCGATCCGCCGCCGGTCGTCGTCCCCGGGCTGCTCCCGGTCACGGAGGGGCTCGGCGTCGGGGACGGGACGGGGTCGGGCGAGTCCGGGTCCGTCGGCGTCGGTGTCGGCGTCGGCTCCGGTGAGCGCGTGGGCGTGGGCGTCGTGGTCACCACGGCCTCGCACGTCGGCAGGTCCCCCTCGAAGGGGTAGGCGTGGACCTCCTGGCCCCCGCCGCCACCCGCCGCCGAGGCATGGGTGAGCGAACCGGCCGAGTAGAAGCGGCCGTTGAAGCCGGACATGGTCATGGTCGTCATGCTCGCGGGGTTGCCCACCAGCGCGCTGCCGGAGAACTGCGTGCCGCCGCTGAGGGCGACGTCCGTCGCGTCGGGGAAGTTCCACAGCAGCCGCGTGCGCAGCCCCTCCGGGAGCATCCCCTCGTACGTGCTGATCTGCCGCGCGTCCCCGTAGACGTTCACGAGGACCGTCGCACCGGCCGGGATCCCGGTGAACCGGAAACCCTCCGCGCCGCCACCGCGGCCGACCATGTCGAAGTCGATGTCGAAGACCTGGATCGCCGCGCGGCCGTCCCCGGTGAAGACGGTGGTCGTGCCGTCGTTGACCGCCGTGCCGGTCGCCTTGCGGTGCACCCCTTTGTCGTAGGCGTAGCAGTGGCTGGCCCGCTCCAGCTGGGCCCGCAGCGCGCGGTACGGGCGGGCGGCCCCGGCGTCGGCGACGGCCGGCGGGTTCACCGTCCCGGAGAGCGTGCCGCCGTGGCGCACGACACCGCTGACGGAACCCTCCTCGGCGAGGAGCCGCTCACCGGGCGCGACGGTCAGGTCCCCGCCGACGGTGAGGAAGTCGGTGCCGTTCTCCGGCGGCACCCGGGAGCCGACCCCGGCCACGCCCACGTTGTAGACCTGCGAGACGCCCGCGTCCTTGTCCTGGTCGAAGCCGCCGAGGACGACGACCTTGCCCTCCGCCTCCGCGGCGGCGCGGCGGACGAGCATGTCGCCGCCGACGAAGACGTTGATGTTGTCGTCCCGGCCGCTCGGCGACCCGTTGTTGGGCGCCGGGTACGTGCCGGGGCACTTGCTCCCCTTGCACGGGCCCAGACCGCCCGGCAGCGGATCGGCGTGCGCGGCCCCGCCGCCGAGCCCGACGGCGAGGGCCGCCGCGGCGGTCACGGAGGCAGTACGGATTTTTCCCATAGGCGCACTATGTGAAGAACCGTCGCCCATCCCGGGCAGACACGCACGCGGCGCCCCCGAACGGGGAGGAGGCGCCTCGCCCCCCTTACGGGGAAAAGGCGCCTCGGCCGCCGGACGGGGAGGACGCGTCCTACGCCGGCTTCAGCTCCTGCCGCTGCCGGCCGAGCCCCTCGATCTCCAGCTCCACGACGTCCCCGGCCCGCAGGTACGGCTTGGGCTCGGGCTGACCCATCGCCACCCCGGCCGGCGTGCCGGTGTTGATCACGTCGCCCGGGTACAGGGTCATGAACTGGCTCACGTACCGCACCACTTCGGCGACGGAGAAGATCTGCTCGGCGGTGGTGCCGTCCTGCTTCAGCTCCCCGTTGACCCACAGCTTCAGGCCGAGCGCCTGCGGGTCCGGTACCTCGTCCGCGGTGACCAGCCAGGGGCCGAGCGGGTTGAACGTCTCGCAGTTCTTGCCCTTGTCCCAGGTGCCGCCGCGCTCGATCTGGAACTCGCGTTCCGACACGTCGTGCGCGACCGCGTACCCGGCGACGCAGGCGAGCGCCGCCTCGTGGGAGGCGACGTAGCGGGCCGTACGTCCGATGACCACGGCCAGCTCCACCTCCCAGTCCGTCTTGACCGAGCCGCGCGGCACCAGCACCGTGTCGTTCGGCCCGACCACCGTGTCCGCCGCCTTGAAGAAGACGACGGGCTCGGCGGGCGGCTCCGCGCCGGTCTCCGCGGCGTGGTCGTGGTAGTTCAGGCCGATGCACACGACCTTGCCGATCCGGGCCACCGGCGGGCCGACGCGCAGCCCCGTGGCGTCGAGCACGGGCAGGTCGCCGGTGGCGGCGGCGGCGCGGACCCGGTCCAGGGCCCCGTCGTCGGCGAGCAGCGCCCCGTCGACGTCCGGCACCAGGCCCGACACGTCGCGCAGGGTGCCGTCGGCGTCCAGCAGTGCGGGACGCTCGGCTCCGGCCGGACCGACTCGCAGCAGCTTCATGGGTAACTCCCTCTGTGCTAGGAGGAGCCTCCTAGGCCCGGTGCGGCCGACAGCCATCGGAGGTCTGGTCGATCCTCCAAGTTCGGGGTCCGCTCCGCAATACCCCGTTCACGGACTGGACCGGCCCCGGTCCCGGCCCGCCCCCCTCGGGTCCCCGCACCACCGGCCCGCCACCACCGGCCCGCGGTCAGAGCGCGGGCAGCGCCGCCCCCGTCCCGTACGGCATGTCGCGGTACAGGACCGCGCGCTCGACGGCGCTCCAGGTCGTCGACGTGACGACGTACAGGGCGGCGGCCAGCGGCACGAAGGCGACCGAGAAGAGCGTCATGAAGGACATCAGCGGCATGTACTTCGACATCGCCGCCATCCCCGGCACCTGCGGCTGGTCGGCGGCCGGGGCCGGGGCCGCGGCGGCCGACAGGGCCATCTGCCGCTTGGTGCGCCGGTAGTTGAAGGTGGCCACGGCCGCCACGAGCGCGAACAGCGCCACGTAGACCAGCCCCTGCGCCCCGAAGAGGCCGCCGTGGGCGAGCGCGTCCTTGAAGGTGTCGCTCAGCGGGGCCGCGCCCAGGGTGTGGCCGAGCAGCGCGTTGGGCTCGCCGCCGATGCTGCCGCTGGAGAAGACGTGGTACAGCAGGAAGAACGCCGGCATCTGGAACAACATGGGCAGGCACCCCGAGAGCGGGGAGACCTTCTCCTCCCGATGCAGCTCCATGATCGCCTTCTGGAGCATTTCCGGGTTCTTCTTGTGCTTCTTGCGCAGCTCGGCCACGCGCGGTTGCAGCGCCAGCCGGGCGCGCTGGCCGCGGGCCCCGGCGCGCGACAGGGGGTGGACGAGGAGCCGGACGAACGCGGTGAACAGGATGATCGCCGCGGCGGTGGCCGAGGCGGCGAAGAGCGGCTGGAGCAGGTCGGCCAAGTGCTCGACCAGGCTGGCGAAGACGGACAAGAACGACGACATGGGTGAGCCCTCCGGGGGTCTCGTCGTGCCGGACGGATGCCGGGACGCGCCGGGCGCGGCAGCGGTGGGCCACGGGCGGCGGTGGTCAGCAGGGAGTGCGGCGTGACGGGCTGCGGGGACCGGCCCCGGAGGGCGGGGTCAGCAGGCCGTCGGGACGGGACGGCCCGGTGCTCGGGGCCGGGTGCGCCCGGAGGCGTCGGGATCGCGCTGGGGCAGGAACGCGGTGCGCTGTTCCCGGTCGCGCATCGCGGTGCGCACCCGGTGGCGCGGCACGGCGGGTGCGCTGCGGGCGGCGAGCAGGGTGCAGGCCGCGAGGGCGGAGCCGGCGGCGGCGGTCGCGGCGAGCGCGACGGCTCCGGCGAGGCTGCCGGTGTCGACGAGGACGCTCTGGACGAGCAGGAGGAGCAGCAGCGCGGCCGGGCGCAGTCCGGTGGACCAGGTGCTCGGGCGGACCATGCGGCTTCCTCCTTCCGTCGCCCTCCGACGCGTCCTGGGTCTACGCGTGGACGCGTACCGCCAGTTATACAGCCTCGGTCACGACCGGCTGAAGAAGGCGGCGGGGTGCGAGCAGGGCCCGGCTGACCGGATCGGCGGGGTCCAGATCGAGCCCGGCACCCGGCAGCATCTCGACGTCCTCCAGCGGGACGGGCCCTCCGCAGGCGGGGCACTCCCCGACGACGCCGAGCGCGGTGCCGCACACGGCGTGGCGGAACTCACGCAGCGGCGCGGTCCCGGGGATGCCCCGCCCCCAGGCGCCGAGGGCGCGCAGCGCGGGCCACAGGGCGCGGCCGCGCTCGGTGACGACGTACTCGTCACGCGGCGGCGACTCCTGGTAGCGGCGCTTGTCCAGGACGCCCGCGGCGGTGAGCGTCTGGAGCCGGGCGGCGAGGACGGCGCGCGGGATGCCGAGGTGGACGAGGAAGTCGTTGTAGCGGCGCACGCCGTAGAGGGCGTCGCGCACGACGAGGAGCGTCCAGCGCTCGCCGACGATCTCCAGCGCGCGGGCGATCGAGCATTCCTGCGCCGCGTAGTCCTTGCCGAGTGCCATGGCCCCCACTGTAGCCACCTTCCCGCGGTGGGTTCAATGAACGAACCGACCATGCTACGCTCGCTCCACATCCAGAGTTCATTCACTGAACCTACGAGTGGACGGCCCGCCCCATGTCTCAGCCCCTACGCACCGAAGCCCTCGCCGCCCCGCCCGGCCCTGCCGCCCCGGCGACGCCCCGCCCCGCCGCGACCCTCGCCGTCACGAGCGCGGCGACGGCGGTGGCCCTGATGGCGTACACCGCGCCGATGATCACGCTCGGCGACACCGCCGCGTCCCTGCACACCTCGCTGTCGTCACAGGCCTGGCTGCTCAACGGCACGCCGCTCGGGCTCGCGGCGCTGCTCCTCGTCGCGGGCAGCCTCGCCGACGACTACGGGCGCCGCCGCGCCTTCCTCTACGGCACCCTCGCCCTCGGCGTCACGACCGTCCTGGGCGCGCTGGCCCCCACCACGCTCCTGTTCACCCTGGCCCGGGTCGCGCAGGGCGCCGCGTCGGCCGCGATCATCGCCGCGAGCCTGGGGCTGCTGGTGCACGCGTTCCCGACGCCGGTGGGCCGCATCCGGGCCACCGGGGTCTGGGGCGCGTTCGTCAGCGGCGGCATCGCGCTCGGCCCGGTGGTGGCCGGAGCGGTGGCCGGGGCCGTCGGCTGGCGGTGGTCCTACGCGGTCCTGGGCGCGGCCGCGCTCGCCGTCGCCGCGCTCGCCCCGCGGGCGCTGACCGAGTCCCGGTCCCCGCGCGCCGGGCGGCCCGACCTGCCCGGCGCGCTCACCCTCGGGCTCGCGCTCGTCGCCCTGCTGGCGGCGCTCACGCTGGGCCGCGACGGCTGGCTGCGCACGCCCATCGGCCTGCTGCTCCTGGCGGCCGTGCTGCTCCTCGCCGCCTTCGGGGTGCTGGAGCGCCGCAGCGCGGCCCCGATGCTCGACCTGTCCCTGCTGCGCCGCCCGCTGTTCCTGGCGTCGACGGCGGGGGCGCTCTTCACCGGCCTGTCGGTCATCGCGCTGTTCAGCTACGTCCCCACGCTCGTCCAGCAGACGATGGGGGTCTCCCCGATGGCCACGGCCGGGCTGCTCGTGCTCTGGTCCGGCTCGTCGTTCCTGGTCGCCCTGCAGGCGCGGCGGCTGGCCGGGCGGGTCCCGCCGCGCCACCAACTGGCCGCCGGGTTCGTGCTGCACGCGCTGGCCGTCGCCACGATGCTCGGCGCGATCGGCTCCGGCCACTGGCAGCGGCTGCTGCCCGGGCTGCTGCTCTCCGGCATCGGCAGCGGCCTGCTCAACGCGGCGCTGCCGTTGCTCGCCGTCGAGTCGGTCCCGGGCGGGCGGGCGGCGATGGGGTCGGGGGCGAGCAACACGGCGCGGTACATCGGGTCGGCGGCGGGCGTGTCCCTGACGATCGCGCTCGCCACGTCGTCGGGGCCGTCCGCGGACGCCCTCGCCCGGGGCACGAACACGGCGCTCATCGTCTCCGGCGCGCTCGCCCTGGCAGCAGCGGCCCTCCTCCTCACCCTGCGCGCCAGGGTCGGCCCCCACCACGCGTGACGCGGGCACGGCCCGGCGACGTACGAGTGCGGCTCTCGTCGTGGCTGGTCGCGCAGTTCCCCGCGCCCCTGGAGGCATGCGGCTTCGCCGCGCCTTATAGGGGCGTCCCCTGGCGCCGCCGATGAGATGGCGCACGCAGTGCGCATCTCAGGGGCGCGGGGAACTGCGCGAGAACCCCCACCAACCGAAAGCCGAAGTACCACCCCAGGGGCGCGGGGAACTGCGCGACCAACCCCCACCGGCCGGGCAGCCGAAGTACTACGGCGCGACGAGCCGGGAGAGGCGGGCGGCAACCCGCTGACGGCATGGCGCCCCGCTCACACCGGCACCGGCTGCGGTTCCGGCACGGCCAGCTCCGTCAGCAGGTACCCGTACGCCTCGGGCCGCGTCTCGAAGTCGACCCGGGCGGCGATCCCGGCCGGGTCCGCGTCGGGACCGCGCAGCAGGTCGATCGACGTCTGGGCGAACTGGTCGAAGGAGCCGCGCTGTTCAGCCATGCGAAGGAGTTGGCGCAGCCTGCCCACCGCGTCCTTGGCCGCCGCGCGCTCCTTCGCATCCGCACGCAGCATCTGCCGCCGGCTCCCCGCGGGCTCGGCCCACTCCAGCAGGGGCCCGAGCAGGGCGGCCAGCTCGGCCGCGCTCTCGGCGGCGGCCCGCCCCTCGGGACCGACCCGGACCAGCACGCTCAGAGCGTTGAGCAGGTCGGCGACGCGCGGGTCGGACCGCTCCAGGAGTTCCCGGCCCGCGCCGGCCCGCACCGCTCCGTCGGCCAGCGCCTGCGCCGCGGCGACGAGTTGCTCGGCCGCCCCCGGCTCCACACCGGGCAGTCGGGACAGCACCGGCGTCCCGGCATCGAGCACGTCCCGCGCGGTCCGTGTATGACATCGCCGCAGTTCCGCGGCGTCGAATCCACCGTCTGTCGCCTGCCACAACTCCTCGACGGACACCTGGCCGAGGGCCTCGTCCAGCAAGGACTGCCGCAACGGCTCCCATGCCGTGCGCACCGCGTCCACAGCCTGGGTGTGGTCCTGTGCGAGCCTGCTCGCGACCTGCTCCAGGCGGCGTGCCGTGCGCACGACCGGGGGACTCGCACCGCTGAGCCGGTACAGAGAACGGATGCTGCCGCCGACGACCCCGATGATGAGCACCAGCAGCGACAGCCCGATCAGCTCGTCCGAGAGGTCTATCGCCTTGTCGTACTCCGCGTCGTCCTGGCCCAGGATGAAGAGGTCGCCCTTGCTGGGTCCTTCGGTCACCATCCATCCGACGTCCCAGCCGTAGCCGGTGTCGGGGTCGTTGGCCAAGCCCATGAACATGGGATCCCGGTCGGGGTCGCACTGGTAGTGCCCCTTGCGCCGCTCGTCGGCGTAGGGGTCGGCCCAGGTGACGGTGCAGCTCCCGTCGAGCTTCTCGCTCAGCACGGTCAGGTCGACCTGCTTGGTCTCGGGATCTTCCGGAGCCGTCTCGTAGACCGCCACGGCGGCCCCGAAGATGATCAGTCCCAGCGCGACCACCCACCGGAAAAACGGTACGTGTATCACTCAACCCCACCCCTGAGCTGCATCTTGTTGTGCGCGCAACTATTTCAGGGCGCGGAAGACAGAACAAGACCGAGAAGTCGGCAACGCGAACCGGTCCGCATTCCGGCGTCCGGCAACAACGCACCGACAAGAGAACTCCGCGGGTCCCAGTCGGCCGGACACGCCCTAAGCCCGCTCATGCCCCCGCCCCAGCACCTCCGCATCCCCCCGCCCATCCCGATCCGGCGGAAACAGATACGTCACCCCCACCGCCACCACCCCGTTACAGCCCAGCGCGACGACGCCCGCATTGACCCCGAACACCGGATCAAGCCCCCCGAACACGAGCCCGCACACCACCCCCACCCCCACGACCAACCCACAGACCGCCCCCACCAGGCTCAACCGCCGCCACACCAGCCCCACCAACAACATGGGCAGCAACTGAGCCATCCCCTCGTAGGAGATGAGAGAGAGGCGCACCAGCGTGTTCGGCGCCCCGTACGTGAGCACCAACGCCACCGTCCCCGCGACGACGACCACCACCTGAGACCCGGCCTTCTGCACTCCCGCCCCCCGCCACCGCGGCACGAGGGACAGCACACTGCTCCCCCACATCGTGCCGATGACCAGCATGAACACCGCCATCGGCACGATCGAGGACAGCGCGGCGGCGACCCCGACGACCCCCACCGCCCACGCGGGCAACGAGTCGACGACGAGCTTGAGCAGCGCGAGGTTCGACTCCGCCCCCGTCAGCCCCGGCACCACGAACAGCGCGGCCATCCCCAGCAGCATCGGCACGAACAGCAGGATGTTGTACGCGGGCAGCCACATCGCGTTGCGCCGCAGCACATCGGCGTTGCGCGCGCCGAGGTACCCGGCGACGGTGGTCGGGAAGATGACGACGGTGAGCGCGTTCAGGAACGTCGTCGTGGCGAACCACCCGGTCCCGTACGGGCTGCCGCCACTGCCCGGCAGCGTCAGCCACGCGCCCTTCTCCTCGACGAGCCGCCCGAGGAACTCCCCGTACCCGCCGAAGTAGTGCAGCGGCACGTAGACGGCGAGGAAGGCGAGCGTGACGATGACGAGCACGTCCTTGAGGACGGAGACCCACGCGCTGCCGCGCAGCCCGCTCACCACGACGAAGACGGTGGTGACCGCGAAGCCGATGAAGTACGCCCAGTTCAGGCTGATCGCGTCGTAGGAGATCGTCGACACGACGACGCCCATCCCGGTGATCTGCAACTGGATGTACGGCAGCAGGAACACGGTGACGAGGATCGCGACGGCCGCGCCCAGCCACGGCCGGCCGAACCGGTGCGCGACCATGTCGGTGATGCTGACAAGACCGTGCCGGCGCGCGTACGCCCAGAGCATCGGCCCGACCACGTAGCCGACGGCGTAGCCGCACGACATGTAGGCGACGACATACAGCACCGGAGCGCCGTAGTTGTAGCCCCACCCGGCGGCGCCGAGGTAGCTGAAGCTGGTGTAGCCCTCGCCCGCCATCAGCACCCAGATGAACACCGTGCCGAGCGAGCGCCCGCCCACGGACCACTCGGCCAGCCCGCCGCCCTCGCCCTTGCCGCGCACGGCGAGCAGCCCGAGGGCGAGCGTGAGGACCATGAAGGCCCCGAAGAGGGTGCTGGCGACCGCCGCGTCGCTCATGACCGCTGCCGCCCCTCGCGCGCCTTGCGGTCGCCGCGCCAGGTCAGCCAGACGGCGACGGGCGTCAGCAGGGTCGCGGCGAGCAGCCACACGAACAGGAACGGCAGACCGAGCACGACGGGCTCGACCCGGTTCGCGAACGGGAGCGCGCCGACGTAGAGCACGAAGGGGACGAGGAGCCAGAGCAGCTGGGGCCGTTTGATCACGAGCAGGCAGCCTATGCCCGCGGCGTCATCCGGCTGAGCTTCCCCCACACCACCAGCCGGTACCTGGACGTGAACTCCGGGGTACAGGTGGTGAGGGTGATGTAGTACCCGGGTTCGCGGTACCCGGCCGACGGCGCGACCCGGCTGCGCGGCACCGGCCCGATGACGCCCCCGTCCGCCGCGGAGGTCCGGGCGAGGCTCCGGTCGACGACGTACGTGTACGTGGCGTCCTCGGTCCGCACGGTGAGCATGTCGCCGCGCCGCAGCCGGTTGATGTACCGGAACGGCTCGCCGTGCGTGTTCCGGTGTCCGGCCAGCGCGAAGTTCCCGGCGCGGCCGGGTTGCGCGGTGCCCGGGTAGTGGCCGACGTACCCGTGGTTGAGGACGTTCGCCTTGCTGATCCCCTGGGCGACGGGGACGCGCAGCCCGAGCCGGGGGACGGTGAGAATGGCGTAGGCCTGGTCCCAGCGGGGTGGCGCGGCCCGCCCCCGGGCCCCGGCGCCGCCCCCACCGCCGCCGCCCCCACCGCTGCCGCCGGCGTCCGCGGCGGACCGCGACGGGCTGTCGCCCTCGACCGCCGGATCGTCCCCCGGGGCGCCCTCGTCGCCGCCCGCCTCCCGTCCCGTGCCGCCCGCCCCGCTCGCCCACTCCCGCTCCAGGGCCTGCACCTTGTCGCCGGCGTCGGCCCTGGCCTGCCGGTTGGTCCACCACAGCTGGTGCACGACGAGCAGGAGCAGCACGACGCCGAGGGTGACGGCCACCTCGGCGCCGCTCCACAGCACGCGCCGCAGGGGCGAGCGAGGGGGCCGCCGCCCTTGCGCGACGACGTGGGGCCGGCGGTCCGTACGTTGCGGGGGCACGCGCGCAAGATAGGCCGCCTCGCCCCAACTGACCAGGCACACGCCCGCCCGATCTGCCCCGCCCGAAATCGAACGCCCGCCCGCCCCGCCGGACACCCGCGTCGCCGGACGGGGGCGGTCCCACTCGGCCCGTCCGACAGTACCGTGTCCTTCATGCGCCCCGACACGCCTGCCACGCCCGCCGAGAACGAGCACGCCGACCACGTAGCGGAAGCCGAGCGCCTGGAACGCACGGCGGCCATGTACCCCGAGGACGCGGAAGCGCTGCTCCTCCAGGCCGCCGCCCATTACGAACTCGCCGACGTCCGCGACCGCGCCACCGCCCACTACGACGCCCTGCTGGCGGCGTCGGGCGTGCACGACCCCGCCCTGATCCGCGCGCTGAAGGCCGCGAACCTCTGGGAGTACGGCCACGAGGCCGAGGCCCAGGCGATCATCACGGGCCTGCGCGCGAGCGCCCCCCGCGACCCGGCGCCGTGGGTGATCATCGCCGAGTCCCTCGAAGCGCACGACGAGCTGGAACCGGCGCACGAGGCGTTCACCGAGGCCCTCGAACTCCTCGTCCCGCCGTCGGAGCGCGACACGGGCGACGTCCCGTACGCCAAGCACCCGCTCGTCCTCGGCCGGCACCGCGTCCGCCGCCTCCTGGGCGCGGACCACGACGCATGGGACGCCCTGGCCGACCGCGTCAACCGCACGTCGGTCTCCCTCGACGAACTCCACGACCCGAAGCGCCTGTGGGCCCTCGGCTCGAACAACCCGGCGGAACTCCGCGCCGAGATCGACCGCCTCCACGCCGAACTCGGCTCGTTCCGCGAGGCCCTCTCCCGCCCGTTCCCGGTGGCGGTCCTGCACTGGCCCGCGGGCGAGTACACGGAACTCCTCGCGGCCTACCCCGCCCTCAGCTCCGAATACCCCTCCTACGAAGCCCACTTGGCGTCGATAGAGTCCTCCCTGCGCGAACTGGCCGCCTCCGGCACGGCCAACCTCGGCATCGTCACCGGCACCCTCCCCTCCTACGAGGCCTTCGCCGCCTCCGAGGCCTCCTCCCCCGAGGACGCGTCGCTGCTCCCGCAGTACGCGACGACGCTGGCGGCGCGGGGCCGAGCGGTGGTCTGGCCGCCGGAGGCGGGGGCGGGTTGTTGGTGCGGGTCGGGGTCGGCTTATTCGGGGTGCCACGGGGGCGGGGCGTGACCCCCACCCCATGAGGATCTCCTCAAGTACGGTGGCTGTATGAGCGAGGAGACGATCTACCGGCACCTCCGCGAATTCCGCGACACCTTTCGCGAGGGTTTTGGCAGCGAGTCGGAGACGGTGCGCTGGCCCGAGATCAGCCAGGGCCAGATCCTCATGATGATGAGCCCGAAGGCGCGGCACCAGCGTGTGGCGCACCGCCTCCGCACCCAGCTGGAGCCCCAGCTCGCGCCCGGTCTCGCCCTCTACGTTGAGACGGACCTGGAAGACCCGGGCCTCGGCGTACTGCGCGTGCCCGACTTGGCCGTGGTCGCGGCGGATTTCGAACCGACTGCCGCCGACGCCATGCCTCCGCAGGAATGCAGCCTGATCATCGAGATCGTCTCCCGCTCCAACCCGGCGAACGACTACGAAGGCAAGCTCCGCGACTATCCCGCGATGGGCATCCCGCACTACGTGATCGTCGACCCCCGCGACGGCACAGCCGTCCATTACTGGGCCCCCACTACCCGTACCGGAACCCCGGCCTACGACAACCAGCAGCACTACGTGTTCGGCGACACCATCACGGTGCAGGACTGGAAGATCGACACGGCTGGGCTGCCCCGCTACGACGACGAGACATCCCCGTGATGGACACCGTCGGCCTCGTCCGCCACTGGGGACGCGAACGTTCGGACACAGGATGCCGGCCCGAGACCGGTTAGGGTCGGCATCCCGCTCACGCTGCGCCCCTCGGGAAGGTTGGTCAAATCGCGCACCACAAGATCTCCCAGCGCCTACGCTACTGACCCACAGAGCCAGCAGCCTCAGGAGCGCGTGTTGACCGTAAACATATCGAGTCTCGCCGTCGGGGATTCAGTTAGACGCGTACATCTTCACGAGCAATACGGTGGGAATCGGCAGACCGGAATTTCATATCCAAGTCGAGCGCCCTATATCTTTCTGTTCACACATCACACGCGTGGACAGCAATACGGCTACAACGACGGCTGGGGAAAAGACGGCCTCTACCACTACTGTGGCGAAGGGAAGAATGGCGACCAGAAGATGACTCTGGGAAATAAAGCCATTCTAGAACATGCCAAAAATGGCCGCTCGATCTACCTCTTCGAGTACGTCAGGAGCGGGGTACACGAACTTCGTGGAGAGTTTGAGCTAGATCGACAGAATCCCTGGTACACAGCCGAGTCGCAGGGCTTCGACGGCTGCATGCGTACAGTCATCATGTTCCGACTCGTGCCACGCTTCAGCCCTCGCTCCCTCGAGCCGCACATCATGCACACCCCCGTCACACAGCCCGTGATCGAGGACATCGAACTTGAGGCATACCGGACCGATCAAGCCGCGCTGCCAGGTCTGCCCGCGGCGCCTAGCCCTGCCGTCCGACGCGAGTCACCACTCGTGCAGGCTTATGGCGCACACTTGAGGGCACGCGGCCATCGCGTTGGCCGGAAGCGCCTTTACCCATCTGGCGAATTGAACGCCCTGCTCACTGACCTCTTCGACTACACGTCGCATACGTTGGTTGAGGCGAAAGGGACAACTACACGCGAAGCCGTACGCATGGCCATTGGGCAGCTATACGACTACCGCCGCCTCATTTCACCTGTACCGACATTGGCACTGCTCACCCCGAACTGCCCCCGCACCGACTTGCGAGACCTTTGTGCGTCTATGTCGATTCATCTCATATGGCGGGACGGCGAACAATTTCCTTCCCAGCCCCCTGCGGCACACGAAGTTTGACCCTCTCCCCTGATCAGCGCGCACGACGCGCGCACCCTAGAGGTGAATTTGAGCTCGCTTCAGCACCTCATTAGGGTCTAGTCCGTGGGCGCGCACCCAGCCGAGGAGATCGGCGATCAGTGAAATAGCCGCATGTTCGCGCCCTGCCTCGTGCTCGCGTGAAGCCTGAGGTACCGCCCGAGCACGGAGGGGGGCGCTCTCCGCATAAACGGCCAATACGGCCGCCGCGCGCTTGACGGACGGCACTGCCACGTGTCCGCCTGGTGATTCAAGCCCTGCATGCAACTCGCACCAGGTCACCTTGCGATGGCCTCGAACGAGAACCCCCCATCGCTCGGTAACGGCTGAGACGATCTGCATGCCCCGTCCGGCTTCCGAGTCATCGGCCGCCTTACGCAGCGTAGGCAGCACTCGTAGGTCTGGATCCTCGACCTCGATACGCAAGAAGACGCCGCTCATGGACAGACAAATCGACGTAGGTGTGCCTTCGCCAACGTGGTGGATGACATTGGCGACCAGTTCCGTCACGCACAGCTCCGCAGCATCGCTCAAGTGGTGCAGCCCCCAACTCGCGAGATGCATTCGGGTGGTGCGCCGCAGGGCTGAAAGCTCGCTCGGCTCGGCAGCAAAAGCAAGGCCCCAGGGCTCGCGGACCACGCACTGCGATGAAGCCACAGTTCTCCCCCTCCGTCGAGGCAACGACCGCCAGACAGCACCAACTCACGTCTACAGCCTGCGGTCTTGGCTCAAGCGTGGCGTCTCACCATCCCTTCCTGCAAATTGCAGGATGAGATTCCCACCTTCGTG
This sequence comes from Streptomyces sp. NPDC049813, assembly GCF_044465085.1. Lineage (NCBI taxonomy): Bacteria > Bacillati > Actinomycetota > Actinomycetes > Kitasatosporales > Streptomycetaceae > Streptomyces > Streptomyces sp. NPDC049813. The sequence goes on from NZ_JBITLI010000002.1 coordinate 85,214, forward strand.
TGATTGGCAAGGCCACCCCTAGGCACAGAGACTTGCCTCCGCTACCGAGAGAGGTGCCGAGATGGCCGGATCGCCAACAGCGAGGCGTCGTCGCTTGTCGATCGAGCTGAAGAAGCTTCGTGAGACAAGCGGGCGGACATGCGCAGAAGTTGGAGCAGCCCTGGACTGGAGCGGTTCGAAGGTGAACCGCATGGAGACCGGGCATGGGCGTGTTCAACCCTCGGACATCGAGGCGTTGTGTAGGTTCTATGAAGCCAGCGCAGAGATGAGGGAGTTCCTGAAGTCCCTTGCTCGACAGGCGAAGACGAAGGGCTGGTGGCAGGTCCACGGCTCGGGTGTACCGGAGTGGTTCAACATCTACGTCGGCCTGGAACAGGAAGCTTCCTCGCTCCGCCAGTACCAATGTGAGGTCATCCCGGGCCTGATGCAGACCCCGGCCTACGTCACCGAGTTACACGTCGGGGGCTCACACATGACGCCCGCAGACTCGGAGAGGGCGATCCGCGTACGTATCGAGCGTCAAGAGATGCTGGCGCGCGAGGATGCGCCGGATGCGTGGTTCATTCTCAGCGAGGGCGCCCTACGCAACATCATCGGTGATCACGGAGTTATGCGTGAGCAGCTTGAACATCTCCTACACGCGGCTCGGCTGCCCGCCACCACCTTGCAGGTGCTGCCCTTCGACTCTGGGACCCGCCCGGTGCCTGGCTCGTTCACGATCCTGGGATTCCCTGACCAAGAGGACCCCGACATCGTCTACAAGGACGGCATCACAGATGCGGTATACCTCGAAGAAGAGCACCATGTCCGCGAGTACACACGCGCCTTTGACGCACTCAGAGCAGCGGCACTCAGCCCGCAACGTTCGCTTCAACTGATTAAGAACATTATCAAGGAGCACACAAGATGACGGTGCACGCCGTACACGGCAGAACGCCTTCGGACCACCTCATACGCAACTGGTTCAAGTCGTCCTACAGCAACGGTGCGGGGGGTGAGTGTCTGGAGTGCGCTGTTACGGCCAGTGGCGGCGTGCTCGTCCGAGACTCCAAACGCCTCGGTGGTGCAGTCCTGCCTGTCGGGGCGCAGGCCTGGGCCTCTTTCGTTACAGGTCTCCAGAGCGCTGCCAGCTAGCGGCCTACGGCCCTACCTCCTTCGCAAAGGACCGTCGCCGGCCTTACGAAGCCCACGGTCAGCTTCCTCCTGGAGTGGCAAAGGTGACAGCAGAGCCGTCCTTCACCGATCTCTTCCGCATAGCTGAACGGTCGGCTATGCACCTTGAGTTGCGGGATGCATACATGCCGTCGGACCTGAGTTATCAGGCCTGGCGGGCTGGTGAGCGCAACCGCGTTCAGGACAACGATCCCCACATGCGTACCTGGTTAGGGCTGATGGCGGACACGATCGGGCGCGGGGTCCGAGTTCGGCGCGCTCAGATCTGCTCCGTACCGGAGTCGGATTACATCCGTTTCGAGCATCACATCACCGACGCCAATGTCAGGGCTGGCGAGGAGGTTCGGTGGCTTCCGCGGCGGCAGGCTTCAGACCTCGCGCTGCCGGAGAACGACTTCTGGTTGTTCGACAACCGGCTGGTGGTATTCCTCCACTTCGGCGGCGACGGCGAACTACCGCCGGAAGGAGACGAGGAGCGTACGACCGATGCGGCGCTGGTCGGCATGTGCTCCTCAGCCTTCGAGATGGTGTGGGACCGCGGGGTACCGCATGGTGGTTACGAGCTGTCCTGACCACATACTTCCTCTGATCAGTCAGGCCCTGAGCGGCTCAGCAGTTGCCTAGTTGCGGGTTCTTTGCCGTTCGCGACGACCGGTGGGGCTTCGGGTCCGGCGCTCGCGCCGGTGGGGTGGTTGCCGTGGGTCGAAGTTGAGTGCGGGACGGTGGGCGCCTCGTTCTTGGATTGCGTGGCTGGGGGTGGTGGTGGGTTGCTGTGGCCTGCCGCCGTCGCGGTGTCGAGTTCCGGCCGGTGGGGGCTGACTTTCGCGGGTTGATGTATCGCCGTGGAAGGGGTGCGGGTCAGCTATGCCCAGAAGGCCCTTCGGGGCGCGGCGCCGCTCCCTGTAGTGGGGCGAGCGCGGGTTGCGTGGGGAAGGCGGTCCAAGTCTGGTTGTGGAGTGCGCGGTTGTGGGCCTTGGCCAGAGTTTGCTCTCGCCGCCTCAGTTGTGTCACTGTCCGTCGCAGGGACGTCACCGTGCGCTCCCCATCGACAACTGCACACAGGTGACCCCCGCGAGGCGGCAACCTCCGGGGGTCCGGCACAAGGAGCAGCAACTCCCCATGCAGATTCATCGTATGCCTCGCCATGAGCGCGGCTTCACCGTCATCGACAACAAAGCCATCCGCGACCCGCGTCTGTCGCATACTGCGCGCGGCATCCTCGTCTACGTCCTGTCGTTGCCCAGCGGCACGCAGGTGAATGTCCGCACCCTCAGCGACGGGTTCCCGCAGGGGCGGCTCGCCGTCTCCAAGGCGGTCAAGGAGTTGCGGGAGCTGGGGTATTGGGTGACGCGGACCGAGCGGGAGCCTGCCACTCGGCGGATCGTGAGCAGTGTTGACGTGTATGAGATGCCGCAGATGGCCTCCCCGGCCCCGCCCCCGCCCCCGTCCCCATCGCCGGGCACCGGCAAGCCAGTTGCCAGCAAGCCAGTTGCCAGCCGGCCGGTTCCCACTGCGCCGGTTTCCAGCCGGGTGGGAACCGGGGACTCGGGCACGTTTTTCCCGCACGGGAAGACCAACCACTCACAAGACGGAGGGAAGAACCCTCCCTACCCTCCCGTGGCGGCTGGGGGTCCGCACGCCCGGGAAAGCGCGCTGATCCTGGAGCGGATCGCCGTCGTCGATCCCCGGTTGCGGCTGTCCGCACGCGCGATGCGGGAGCTTGCGCCCGAGGTCGTCGCGTGGCTGGAGCGGGGCGCGTCCGCCGCTGAGATCGTGGACGCGGTCACGGCCGGGCTGCCGGGGCACGTGTACTCCGCCGCCCGGCTCATCGCGGATCGGCTCAGCCGTAAGCGGCCCGAGCGGAAGCGGGCCTGGCGGCGGGTGTACGAGTGTCCGGAGTGCCGCGATCCGTTGCCCTGGGGGCAGGAGACCGGGGTGTGCCGGTCTCCGGAATGCAGCCCTGGAACTGGAATCAGCCCACAGGCGGGGCCGCAGACAGGCCCTCGGATCAGCCCGGATGCCGCGCTTCAGCACGCGTGACCCAGGTCACACCCCAAGACCTGTCACACATCCCCGCCCCGCTCCGTCAGAGCCATGTAACCAACGCAACGGCGGCCGCACCTTACAGGCGGCCCGCCCGACGGCTCTGGGAGTAGACCATGGAAGCTCGACTCAACATCTTCGGCAACGCGCTCGCGGGCAAGTTCATGCGCCACATCAACTCCGCCGGGAAGGTCGTCTCGGACTCCGGGGTGCCGCACGCCACGCAGGAGCTCGTGAAGATCCGGGCCAGCCAGATCAACGGCTGCGGCTTCTGCCTCGACATGCACACCAAGGACGCCGCCCACGCCGGGGAGACCGCGCAGCGCCTCAACCTCGTCGCCGCCTGGCGCGAGGCCAAGGTCTTCACCGACGCCGAGCGGGCCGCGCTGGAGCTGACCGAGCAGGGGACCCGGCTCGCCGACACGGCCGGCGGGGTCAGCGACGAGGTCTGGGCGAACGCCGCCAAGCACTACGACGAGGACCAGCTCGTCGCGCTGGTGGCGCTGATCGCCGCCATCAACGCCTACAACCGGCTCAACGTCATCGCGCAGCAGCCCGCCGGCGACTACCAGCCCGGCATGTTCGGCTGAGGACGATCCAGCGGGCCAGGGGTGGGGCCGCGGCCGTGTGCCGCGGCCCGCGGCGTAATCTCGGGCCCCAGACATTCCGACCTGCCCGGAGGGTTTCCATGGCCGCCACCCGCACCCCCGCCCGTTCCCGCGTCCCCGCCGCGCCGATCGCCGCGGCCGGACTCGTCGGCGGGTACGCCACCGCCCGCTTCACCAAGAAGCGGCCGCTGGGCGGCGTCGTGCTCGCCGCCGCCGGGGCGGCCGCCGCCACGCAGTGGAAGCGGGCCGCGGGCGGGCCGGTCGCGGGGGCGCTGACCGGGGCGTACGTCGCCGCGTTCGCCGGGTCGCACCCGCTCGCCAAGAAGGTCGGGGCGTGGCCGGCCGTGTGCGGCGTGGCCGGGGTCGTGGCCGCCGCCTCCTACGTCCTCGCGGACCGCCGGGCCGCCTGAGCCCACGACCGCCCGTACCGGGAGTGCCGGGGCCGCTCAGGAGCCGCCCGGCGCAGCCGCGTGCGCCACCACGTTCACCACCTTCCCCTGCGGGTCCCGGACGAAGAAGCGGCGCACGCCCCACGTCTCGTTCCGCAGGTCGCGGACGATCTCGGCGCCCGCCGCGAGCATGGCCGCGTACGCCGCGTCGACGTCGCTCACCTCCACGCTCATGTCCGGTACGACCAGGGCCGGACCGCCCTGCTCGATGAAGTTGATCTGGGCCGTGGGCCGGGTGGGCGACGCCATCGTCATCACCCAGCCGAGGTCCATGACCTCCTCGAAGCCGAGCGCGCCGTAGAACGCGCGGTTGGCCGCCAGGGACTCCTCGCCGTCCACTGCCACGTTCGGTACGGCCCGGCGGACTTCGTTCATCTCAGCCTCAGTCTCACTCATGCGGTTCATCGTCCCCGGAACGTCGCCCGGTACGCCCCCGGCGACACACCGACCGCGGCCCGGAAGTGCTGCCGCAGCGACGTGCCGGTGCCGAGACCGGTCTCCGCAGCGACGCGGTCCACCGTGTGGTCGGTGCGCTCCAGCAGTTCCTTGGCCCGGTCGACGCGTTGCCGCGCCAGCCACGTCATCGGCGTCAGGCCGGTCTCCTCACGGAAGCGCCGGTTGTACGTACGGACCGACATCGCGTCCCGCGCCGCCAGCTCCGCGAGGGTCAGGGGCTCGGCGAGGTTCTGGAGGGCCCAGGCGCGCGAGCCCGACGTCGAGGTCACCCCGGTCTCCTCCACGGGCCGCCGGATGTACTGCGCCTGCCCGCCCTCCCGGTGCGGCGGGACCACCGTGCGGCGCGCCACGTCCGCCGCGACGGCCGCGCCGTGGTCCGCGCGGATCATGTGCAGGCACAGGTCGATGCCGGCCGCCTCGCCCGCCGAGGTCAGCACCGGGCCCTCGTCGACGTAGAGGACGTCCGCGTCGACCGTGACCCGCGGGAACGCGCGGGCGAACCGGTCGGCCGACAGCCAGTGCGTCGTCGCCCGGCGCCCGTCCAGCAGGCCTGCCGCGGCGAGCACGAAGGACCCCGTGCAGATCGACGCCACGCGGCCCCGGGCGCGTACCAGGACGTCCGACAGGTCGCTGTCGAGCGAGCCGGGGCGCAGGTCCTCGTCCGCCTCGTGCGAGGCCGGGACGAGGATCGTGTCCGCCCGTTCCACCGCGTCCAGGCCGTGTGCGGCGTGGACGGGGAAGTCGGCGTCCGTGCGGACGCGGCCGGGGCGCGGGGCGCAGGTGCGGACGGTGTACAGGTGCGCGCCCGTCTCCTGGTCGCGCGCCGCGCCGAACAGCTGGTGGACCAGGCCCAGCTCCATCGGCAGGACCCCGTCCCGCACCAGCACCGCCACCACGGCGGCGGGTTTCTCTCTCCGCTCGCTCATGGCCAGATTCTTGCACCTCTACGTCGTCTGGCCGCGGGGGCGCCCGTCACGAGGATCCCGGCGACACCTCCGACAGCGGTCGCGCGATGTCCTCCAGGGACTTCTGCTCGGCCCGTACCGCGAAGAACACCGCCACCAGACCGGCCAGGCACATCAGCGCCGCGCCCACCTGGAACGCGAGGACCGTGTCGCCGACCTTGCCGCTCTTGGTGAGGTCGGCGAAGAGCAGCGGGCCGCTGATGCCGCCGGCCGCGGTGCCGACCGCGTAGAAGAAGGCGATCGCCATCGCGCGCGTCTCCATCGGGAAGATCTCCGAGACCGTCAGGTACGCGCTGGAGGCGCCCGCCGACGCGAAGAACAGGACCACCGACCAGCAGGCCGTCAGGGTCGTCGCGGTGAGCGAACCGCGGTCGAAGAGCCAGGCCGTGCCGAACAGCAGCACCCCGGAGAGCAGGTACGTCGACGAGATCATGATCCGGCGGCCGAGCGTGTCGAAGAGCTTGCCGAGCAGCAGCGGGCCCATGAAGTTGCCCGCGGCGATGATCGCGAAGTAGTAGCCGGTGGAGCCGGTCGGCACGTCGAAGAAGGTGGTGAGGATGGCGCCGAAACCGAAGGTGACCGCGTTGTAGAGGAACGCCTGCCCGATGAAGAGGGCGAGCCCGAGGGTGGTGCGGCGCGGGTAGTCGCGGAAGACGGTGCGCGCGATCTCCCCGAAGCCGATGCTCTTGCGCTGACGGATGGTGATCTCCCCGGCCGGAGGCGGGAGTTCCTCGCCGCCGTGCTGGGCCCGCACCTGTTCCTCGACGTCCGTGACGAGCGATTCGGCCTCGTCGCCGCGGCCGTGGATGAACAGCCAGCGGGGGCTCTCCGGGACGTTGCGCCGCACGAGGAGGATCACCAGGCCGAGGACGACGCCGAGGCCGAAGGTGAGGCGCCAGCCGACGTCCTTCGCGAACAGGTCCGTGTCGAGCGCGACGATCGAAAGCAGCGAGCCGCCGATGGCGCCGAGCCAGAAGCTGCCGTTGATGATGAGGTCGACGCGGCCGCGGAAGCGGGAGGGGATGAGCTCGTCGATCGCGGAGTTGATGGCCGCGTACTCGCCGCCGATGCCGAAGCCCGTGAAGAAGCGGAAGACGAAGAACCACCACGGGGAGAAGGAGACCGCGGTCAGGGCCGTCGCCGCCAGGTAGACGGCGAGCGTCAGCAGGAACAGCTTCTTGCGGCCGAACCGGTCGGTCAGCCAGCCGAAGAAGAGCGCTCCGACGCAGGCGCCCGCCACGTACAGCGCGGCGGCGATGCCGGTGACCTGCGCGGACGAGATCGGCAGCCCGCTGCCGGGTTCGGAGAGCCGGCCCGCGATGTTGCCGACGACCGTGACTTCGAGGCCGTCCAGGATCCAGACGGTGCCGAGGCCGATGACGATGGTCCAGTGCCAGCGCGACCAGGGCAGCCGGTCGAGGCGGGCGGGTACGGCGGTGGTGACGGTGCCGGTGGCGCCGGACCCGGCCGGGCCGGGCTGCGAGTGCTCCAGGGACATGTACGCCCTCCTCGTTGAGGGAACTGACCCTCCACGAATGCCCCGCCAGGGGCGCGGGGAACTGCGCGATCAGCCAGGGCACACCCGCACCCGGTCACGTTCCCCCACCTGGCGCACGCCCCGGCCGCCACCCCGGCGGGCCTACGCCCCCAGCCCCCGCGACACCGCGTAGATGACCAGCCCCGCCAGGGACCCCACCACCGTGCCGTTGATCCGGATGAACTGCAGGTCGCGGCCGATGTGCGCCTCGATCTTGCGGGAGGTGTGCTCGGCGTCCCAGCCGGCGACGGTGTCGGTGATCAGGGAGGTGATCTCGGCGCGGTACGTCGTCACGACGTACACCGCCGCGCCCTCGACCCAGCCGTCGACCTTGGCCTGCACCTTGGGGTCGGTCGCCATCCGCCGGCCCAGCGAGAGCAGCGACGCCCGCACCCGCATGCGCAGTTCGCTGCGCTCGTCCTCGGCGGCGGCCACGATCATCGAGCGGACCGCGGACCAGGTCGAGGCGATCAGGTCCTGCACCTCGGAGCGGCCGATCACCTCGGACTTCAGGCGCTCCACCCGGGCCCGGGTGTCGGTGTCGGACTGGAGGTCGCCCGCGAAGTCCTTGAGGAACCGGTCGACGGCGCCGCGCGCCGGGTGGCGCGGCATGTCACGCATCTCGGTGACGAAGCGCAGCAGCTCCTTGTAGACGCGCTCGCCGACCCGCTTGTCGACGAAGCGGGGGGTCCAGCCGGGGGCGCCGCCCTGCACCGCGTCCATGACGGAGTCCGAGTGCAGGACCAGCCAGTCGTGGGCCCGCGCGCAGACCAGGTCGACGACCCGCGTGTGGCCGCCGTCGGCGACCACCCGCTCCAGCATCTTGCCGATGCCGGGCGCGATCTCGGCGCTGTCGGCGCGGCGCGTGACGGCCTCGCCGACGACCGCCTGCACGTCGGAGTCGCGCAGCACGGTCAGCGCGCCGCGCAGCGCCGTCGCCAGTTCGGCGGTGACCCGGTCGGCGTGCTCGGGTTCGGCGAGCCAGGCGCCGAGCCGCGAGCCGATGCCGACCGCGCGCAGCCGCTCCCGTACGACGTCGCCGGAGAGGAAGTTCTCGCCGACGAACTCGCCGAGCGAGACGCCGAGCTGGTCCTTCTTGGTCGGGATGATCGCGGTGTGCGGGATGGGCAGGCCGAGGGGGCGGCGGAAGAGGGCCGTGACGGCGAACCAGTCGGCGAGCGCGCCGACCATGCCGGCCTCGGCGGCGGCCGCGACATAGCCGGTCCAGGCGCCCGCGCCGGAGTGCCCGGCCCAGGTCGCCAGGGTGTAGACGAGCGCGACCAGGGCCAGCAGGCCGGTCGCCGTCGCCTTCATGCGGCGCACGCCGCGCTGCTTCTCCAGGTCGGCGGGGCTGAACTCGCCCCCGAAGCGGCGAGGGGGCCGGGGTTGCGCGGCGGTCGACCGGGCATACTGACCGGTGTCCGAATAGGCCGAATAGGCCGAATGGCCCGTATCTCCCGCTTTCTCCGCCGCGGGGCCGACCGCGCCCCGCGGGCCGCCCCCCGACCCCTGTTCCGCGCCGTCGCCGCGCTCGCCGCCGCTGTGCGCGCCGCCGCCGTCCACACCGCCGCCGTCCGCGCCGTTCTTCACGCCACCGGCCATCAGGCCCGCTCCGTCCCGGTCGTCGCCCGCTCCACGTCCGTACGCCGTCGTACGCCCGCTCATGTCATTCCCCTCACACATTGTCCCTTTCCGGCCCGCTCGCGGAACGCACGACGAGTTCCCGGCGTCTGAGGGGGCGGAGGGGAGGCAGTGTCGGCCCCCTTGTTCGAACGGTCCTTCCCCATGCCGCATCATGGGTTCATCACACCGGAGCCACGGGCTCCCCCTGCCCGAGGAGACACCCACCGCATGGCCAGGCGTCACGGTTATGCCCTGTTGGCCGCGCTCGTCGCGATCGTCATAGTGATCTCGGCCGCGATCTACATCGGCTTCTCCGGTGTGCTGCGCGACGCCGACGGCTCCGTCCAGGCGGGCGGCGCCAACCCGCACGGCTCCGCCGCCCCCGCGTCCACCGGCACCTGGGCCGGCAGCTGGTCCGCGTCCCCGGCGGGCGCCGAACCCGGCACGGAGACCAGCGGTCTCTTCGGCCGCTCCCTGCGCAACATCGTGCACACCAGCATCGGCGGCACCGGCGCGCGCATCACCCTGTCCAACCTGTACGGGCAGCAGCCCCTGAGCATCACGCACGCCTCCGTCGCCGTCGCCGCCGCGCCCAACGACCCGACGGCGCTCGCCGGGACCATCCGCCGGCTGACGTTCTCCGGGAACACCTCGGTCGTCATCCCGGCCGGCCAGCAGGTGATGAGCGACGCGGCCCGGCTGCGGGTGCCGCAGGACGCGGACATGCTCGTCACCACCTACTCCCCCACGCCGTCCGGCCCGGTCACCTACCACCCGCAGGCCCGGCAGATGTCGTACGCCGCGCAGGGCGACCGCACCGAGGACCCGAGCGGCGCCGCGTACACCGAGCAGAGCCCGTACTGGCGGTACGTGACCGCGCTCGACGTGCTCAGCCACCAGGCGGAGGGCACCGTCGTCGTCCTCGGCGACTCGCTGACCGACGGGCTCACCTCCACGATGGGGGCCAACGTCCGCTGGCCCGACCTGCTCGCCGACCGGCTGCGCACCGAGTCGGGTGCCCCGCGCTACGGCGTCGTGAACCAGGGCATCAGCGGCAACCGCGTGCTCTCCGACGGCCTCGGCCGCCCCGCGAACAACCCGAGCGGCCTCTCCCGCTTCGAGCGGGACGCGCTCGGCCGCACCGGCGTCCGCGCCGTCGTCATCGACCTCGGGGTCAACGACATCCTGCGCAACCCGCACCAGACCGACCCCGGCCAGATCGTCGACGGCCTGCGCGAGCTGGTGCGCCAGGCGCACGCCCGGGGGCTGCGGGTGATCGGGGCGACCCTCATGCCGTTCCAGGGCCACCGCGGGTACGAGCCGCGCCTGGAGGAGATCCGCCAGGGCGTGAACGCGGCGGTCCGCGGCGGCGACGTCTTCGACGGCTACGTCGACTTCGACCGGGCGCTGCGCGACCCCTACAACCCGCGCAAGCTGCTCCCGCACTACGACTCGGGCGACCACCTGCACCCCAGCGACGCCGGGTACCGGCGGATGGCGCAGGCCTTCGACCTGTCGTCCCTGAAGGGCTCCACCGGCGCCCAGCTCTGAGGACCGCCCGCCCCGGGCGGCCCCTCAGTCAGTCCCGGTCGCGGCGGCGCTCCCGGCGCCGCTCAAGACGCTCCCGGTGCTCCTCCAGCCGGTCCAGATGGTCCTCCATGCGCTCGCGGTGGCGCTCAAGGCGGTCCGCGTGCAGCTGGTGGCGGCCGCGGCCGCCCTCCAGCTCACCGAGGCGCCCGGCCCTGCGCTCCAGCTTGTCGCGGCGGCGCTCCTCCTTGAGCCGCTGCCGCTCCGCCCGCGTCACCTTCCGCTCCACGCCGACCCCGCCCCAGAACGCGAACCCGGTCACCACCACCCGCGGCGCCCCCGGCTCCCCGGGCACGCCCTCCTCGCTCTGGTCGAAGCCGCCCATGACGCCGATGCCGCGCACGACGACCTCGACGCCGGGCGGCACCACCACGTTCACCCCGCCCATGACCGCCACGCAGTTGACGACGGTCTCCCGGTCCTCGAAGTGCGCCTCGCGCAGATCGATCTCGCCGCCGCCCCAGAACGCGAAGCAGTTGAAGCGCCGCGGCGCCGTCCACCGCCCCTTGCGCTGGAACCCGGACAGCACACCGACACCCCAGGTGGAGGTGGCCTCGCGGCCGCCGATCCTCGACGCCCAGTCGACGGCCCCCTCGGGCAGCGGCGCCTTCACCAGGTCCACCGGGGCGCTCACCCCGGCGCCGGGCAGATCGTGCGTGATCGGGGCCAGCTCCCGGTAGGTGCGCGCCTTGTACGTCGCCTCCAGCCGCTCCTCGAACTCCGCCATGTCGAGCCGGCCCTCGGCGAGCGCGTCCCGCAGCCGCTCCGCGACCTTCTCACGGTCGGCGTCGGAGGCCCGCAGATCGGCGGCGGCAGGCACCTCGGAGCGCTCGGGCAGCGATTCGTCCGTCATACATCTCAGCCTACGGGCGCGGGCCCGCCGCGGAAGCGTCCCGGGCGTACATCCGCGCGATCACGTCCTCGATGTCCGGCTCGCGCACGGAGAGGTCCACCAGCGGGCAGCGCTCCGCGATCGCGGCGACCAGCGGCGCCGCCGACCGGTCCGCGGGAAAGGCCAGCCACTGCCGCGCCCCCTCCACCTTCACCACCCGCGCGAACGCGACGTCCAGCGGCGGCAGTTCCCGCTCCAGGTCGACGACGAGGGTCCGCTCCACCGCGCCGCCGCCCACCTGGTGCAGGCCCTCCAGCTCGCCGTCGTACATCAGCCGCCCGTGGTCGATCACCATCACGCGGCGGCACAGCTGCTCGATGTCGGTCAGGTCGTGCGTCGTCAGCAGCACCGTGGTGCCCTGCTGCGCGTTCAGGTCCCGCAGGAAGGCGCGCACCTTCACCTTCGAGACGACGTCGAGGCCGATCGTCGGCTCGTCCAGGTAGAGCACCTCGGGGTCGTGCAGCAGCGCCGCCGCGATGTCCCCGCGCATCCGCTGCCCCAGCGACAGCTGGCGCACGGGCACCTCCAGCAGGTCGCCCAGTTCGAGGAGGTCGACGCAGCGGGCGAGGTTCTCCTCGTAGCGCCGGTCCGGGATCCGGTACATGCGGCGCATCAGCCGGTAGGAGTCGATCAGCGGCAGGTCCCACCAGAGCGTCGTGCGCTGCCCGAACACGACGCCGATGCGGTGCGCGAGCCGGGACCGCTCGCGCGCGGGGTCGATCCCCGCCACCCGCAGCCGGCCCGCGCTCGGCGTCAGGATGCCCGTGAGCATCTTGATCGTCGTCGACTTCCCGGCGCCGTTCGGCCCGATGTAGCCGACCATCTCGCCGCGCGGCACCCGGAAGCTCAGCGCGTCCACGGCCCGCACGGTGCGCCGCTCGCGCCGCAGGAAGCCCGTCTTTCGCCGCACGTCGAAGACCTTCTCCACGCCGTCCACCTCGATGAACGCCTCATCGCCGACCACCACGTCCTGCCCTCCCGTTCAGCTTCCGGTACTGCGGTACGCGCGCAGCGCCGCGCGCCAGACGAGCCCCGCCGCGCCCAGGCAGGCGGCGGCGACCAGCGGTGGCGCGAACGCGACCCAGCGCGGCAGGTCCAGCGGGTAGGGGCGGCCCAGGATGTACAGCGCGGGCAGCCAGTTCACGAAGGCCAGCGGCAGGACGAAGGTCACCCCGCGCAGCAGGTTGTCGCCGAAGACCGTCGGCGGGTAGGCGAGCATCGCGTTGCCGCCGAACGTCGCCGCGTTCTGCACCTCCGCCGCGTCCTGCGCCACGATCTGGAAGGACGCGCCCGCCATGAACACGGCCGTGAAGATGCCCGCGCCGCTGACCAGGAGCACCGGCACGAGGAGCGCCTTCAGCGGCGTCCAGGCGATGTCCAGGACGCACAGCGCCCACCCCATGACGATCAGGCCCTGCGTGACCCGGCCGAGGCGGCGCAGCGCGAACCGGTCGGCGCCGATCTGCGCCAGGACCGGCGCGGGCCGCACCAGGAACGCGTCGAGGGTGCCGTCCCGCACCCGGTCCCCGAGCCGCCCCAGCGACCCGGCGCACAGGTCCGCGAGACCGAAGGCGGCGCCGGCCGTCCCGTACAGCAGGGCGATCTCGGGCAGCGTGTACCCGCCGAGCCGGTCCACCTGCGAGAACATCAGCAGCAGGCCGACGAACTCCAGGCCGGTGAGGGCGAAGTTGCCGAACACCGTCATCGCGAAGGAGGCGCGGTAGGCGAGCGTGGAGCGGATCCACATCGCGCTGATCATGCCGAACGCCCGCACCCCCGAGCGGAGCTGCTCCACCCGCCCCCCGCGCCGCGCCCCGGACCGCGCGCCCAGCGGCTCAGCCACCCTGCACCACCACCCGCCGCGTCGCCGTCGCCTGCAACAGACGGCCCACGGCCAGCAGCCCGGCGGCCCACGCGGCCTGGAAGAGGTAGCCGCCGCCTACGCCGCGGCCGCCGTCCGTGCCCATCAGCACGTCCGCGGGCACCTGGAGCAGCGCCGCCCACGGCAGGAGGCGTGCCACCTCGCCGATGGTGCCCGGGAACACGTTCAGCGGCAGCAGCATGCCGCAGAAGAAGGTGGCCGTGATCCCGTACATCTGCGCGACCCCGCGCACGTCAAGCAGCCAGAACGCGGACATCGCCACCAGATAGCGCAGCGCGAAACTGACGAGCATCCCCAGGAGGACCGCGACGCAGAAGGCGAGCCAAGGTCCCGGGCCCGTGGGCAGCGCCAGGTCGAACAGGAGCGCGCCGACGGCCATCGGGACGACGCCCCGCCCCAGCAGCTGGAAGACGGCCCGCCCCAGGTCCTGGGCCAGCCACCAGCACTGCAGATCGGCCGGCCGGTACAGGTCGACGGCGATGTCACCGGTGCGGATCCGCTCCGCCAGCTCGCTCTCGAACCCGGACGGCACCCCGAGCATCATCACCGAGAACATCGCCTGCCCGACCCAGACGAAGGTGAGCGCCTGCGCCTGGTCATAGCCGCCCAGGTGCGGCCGCTCGTCCCACAGCGCGGTGTACGTACAGGCGATGATCAGCCCGAAGACCGTGTTGGTGAAGATGCCCGCGAAGGTCGCCCCGCGGTAAGTGGCGTAGCGCCGGAACGCCCCGGCGGCGACGGCCGCGTACAGCCGGACTCCGTGCACCACGCCCCCTCGTCGCCCCCTCGTTCGGCCGAAGCGCAGGAGCCTAGTGCACGGCGGGCTCCGCCTGCCACGCATTTTCGCGGTCATGTAGGAGGCTTGTGTGTCATACGAGGCGTACGTGACGTACGACGCGAAACAGGAGTTCCTCAGGACATGAGCAGCGACGAGCCGCCCCAGCCTGCGCGCACCGGGCCCGACCCGGACCCGGAGCCCGGCCCCTCCCACGACCCGCACGCCGGACGGCCCCGCCGCACCGGCCTGCGCCGCCTGCTCCCCGGCTGGCGGACGCTGCTCGCCTCGCTGATCGCCCTCGTGCTGCTCTGCATCGGCCTGTTCGCCCTCGGCTACTTCCTGGTGGACATCCCGCCCGCCAACCAGGCCGCGACCGCCCAGTCCAACGTCTACCTCTACGCCGACGGCACCCAGATCGCCCGCGACGGCAAGGTCAACCGGGAGAACGTCCAGCTCGCCCAGGTCCCGAAGACCACCCAGCACGCGGCGCTCGCCGCCGAGGACCGCGACTTCTACAGCGAGTCCGCCATCGACCCGAAGGCGATGGTGCGCGCCGCCTGGAACACCGTCACCGGCAAGGGCAAACAGTCCGGATCGACGATCACGCAGCAGTACGTGAAGAACTACTACCTCGGCCAGGAGCAGACGGTCACCCGGAAGGTGAAGGAGTTCTTCATCTCCATCAAGCTCGACCGCGAGGAGTCCAAGGGCGACATCCTGGAGGGCTACCTCAACACCAGCTACTTCGGGCGCAACGCCTACGGCATCCAGGCCGCCGCCCAGGCCTACTACGGCGTCGACGTCGAGGACCTGACGGTCGCCCAGAGCGCCTACCTGGCCGCCCTGCTGAACGCCCCCAGCGCCTACGACGTCGTCGCGCACCCGGAGAACAAGGCCCGCGCCGTCGCCCGCTGGAACTACGTCCTGGACGGCATGGTCAAGGAGCGCTGGCTCAGCCCGGCCGACCGCGCCGAAGCCGCCTTCCCCGTCCCGGAGCAGGCCCGGGGCGCCGCCGTCCTGTCCGGCCAGCGCGGCTACCTCGTCCAGGCCGTCAAGGACGCCATCACCTCCCAGGGCATCCTCGACGAGGACACCCTGGCCACCGGCGGCTACCGCATCACGACCACCCTGCAGAAGAAGAAGCAGGACGCCCTCGTCGACGCCGTCGACGACCAGCTCATGGCCCACATCGACAAGAAGGCCCGCAAGGCCGACCGCAACGTGCGCGCGGGCGGCGCCGCCATCGACCCCGCCACCGGCAAGGTCCTCGCCATGTACGGCGGCATCGACTACACCAAACAGTTCGTCAACAACGCCACGCGCCGCGACTACCAGGTCGGCTCCACCTTCAAGCCGTTCGTCCTCACCTCCGCCGTGCAGAACGGCGCGACCACCCAGGACGGCCGCACCATCACCCCCACCACGATCTACGACGGCACCAACAAGCGCCCCGTACAGGGCTGGAGCGGCGCCCGCTACGCCCCCGCCAACGAGGACGACCGCTCCTACGGCCCCATCACCGTCGGCACCGCCACCGACAAGTCCGTCAACGCGGTCTACGCGCAGATGGCCGTCGACGCCGGCCCCGCCGCGGTCAAACGGACCGCCATCGACCTGGGCCTGCCCGCGAAGACCCCCGACCTCAACGCCTACCCCTCGATCGCGCTCGGCCCGGCCACCGCCAGCGTCCTGGACCTGGCCGGGGCGTACGCCACGCTCGCCAACCACGGCCGGCACGGCACGTACACGCTGCTCGCCTCCATCAGCAAGAACAGCACCGCCGTCGGCCTGCCCGAACAGCGGACCCGGCAGGCCGTCGACCGCGAGTCCGCCGACACCACCACCGCCGTCCTGCGCTCCGTCGTCGACGGCGGCACCGGCACCGCCGCCCAGGCGGCGGGCCGCCCCGCCGCCGGCAAGACCGGCACCGCGGAGGAGGACCGGGCGGCCTGGTTCGCGGGCTACACCCCCGACCTGGCGACCGTCGTCGCCGTGATGGGCCAGGACCCGGACACCGGCGCGCACACCCCGCTCTACGGCGTCGGCGGACAGCCCCGGGTCAACGGCGGCGGGTACCCGGCCCAGATCTGGGCCCAGTTCACCCGCGAGGCCCTGGCCGGCAAGAAGGTCCGGGACTTCGACCTCGAAGCGGACGAGACCACGGCGCCCTCAGCTCCCTCCACGACCACGACGACCCGCCCCTCGGCGACCGGCTCCGCCTCCTCCGCCCCCGACGACTCCGGCACCGCCACCGGGACACAGAGCCCCAGCGCCGGCACCACCAGCAGCGGCACCGCCGAGGGCCAGGACCAGGGCGCCACCACGGGCGACACCCAGGGCCCGACCCAGGGCGGCACCGACGGCGCGACGGCCGACGGCGGCGGCACGGCGGACGGCGGCACCGGCGACGGCGGCACGGAACCGGGCGCCGAGTTCGGCGGCGGCGGCGAGGGCGGCGACACCCTCGACCCGTTCAGTGACCTGACGTCGCCTTCAGGCCGACGATCGCCACAAGAAGCAGAGCGATGAAGAAGACCCGGGCCGCCGTCGCCGGCTCACCCAGCACCAGCATCCCGACGATCGCCGCACCCGCGGCACCGATCCCCACCCACACGCCGTACGCCGTACCGATGGGCAGCGACTTGGCCGCGTAGGACAGCAACAGCATGCTCGCGACGATCCCCGCGCCCGTGAACAGGCTGGGCCACAAGCGGGTGAAACCCTCGGTGTACTTCATCCCGACCGACCAGGCGACCTCGAGAAGTCCGGCGACCACGATCAGAATCCAGGCCATGACTGGCACCTCCGTCAACGCTTTCAACAGGGGTGCGTCGTCTTGTCCAGGTCCCGGTACGGCGCGTCTCGTCGGGGTCACTCCACCGTAGCAAAGGGCAGACGGAAGGGCTGGTGACCATGGTCACCAGCCCTTCCGATCGGGCCGTCGGGCCCAGCGCTACAGATGTCCGGGCCACCGGGGCCCGGAACTACAGATACAGGCCCGTCGAGTCCTCCGAGCCCTCGAACCGGTCGGCGGCCACCGCGTGCAGGTCCCGCTCGCGCATCAGCACGTACGCGACACCCCGCACCTCGACCTCCGCCCGGTCCTCCGGGTCGAACAGCACCCGGTCCCCGGTCTCCACGGCCCGCACGTTCTGCCCGACCGCGACCACCTCGGCCCAGGCCAGCCGCCGGCCGACCGCCGCCGTCGCGGGGATCAGGATGCCGCCGCCGCTGCGCCGCTCACCCTCCGCGGTGTCCTGGCGCACCAGGACGCGGTCGTGCAGCATGCGGATCGGCAACTTGTCGTCGTGACGGTTCTTCTGGCTCACGGCGAGCAACCTACCTGCCTCCGGGTCCGGCGGGCGCCTCCGGGTCAGTGGTCGCGGCGCCGCGAACCGAGCGTGAGCAGTCCGACCACCCCGACCACGACCAGCGCGGCCGGCACGATCCGCCCGAGCCGCGGCGCGCCCTCCTCGGTGACGAACTGGCCCTTCACCTCGGAGACGAGCCGGTTGGCACCGACGTACGCCCGTCCGAGGGTGTGATCGACGTTCGACGCGAGCTTGGCCTTCGCGTCGCCGACGATCGTCTTCGGGTGCACCCGCACCCCGATCTCGTCGAGCGTCTCGGCCAAGGTCTCCCGGCGGCGCTTGATGTCCGCCTCGATCTGCGCCGACGTCCGCGTATCCGGCGTATCCGACGTGCTGGACGTATCCGACACCGCGCTGCCTCCGTGGTCGCTTCGTTCCCGCTCGCTGTCCTGCGTGACGGCTGAAGGACAGTCTGTCAGCTCAGCGCCGTCCCCACCCCACGGCACCCCTATTACGCTCGTCCGGAGTCACGTGGCACCACCCCACCCGCGAGGAGAACACGAGCGACATGAGCGAGCGACTTCAGCCCGGCGACACCGCCCCCGCCTTCACCCTGCCCGACGCCGACGGCAACGAGGTCTCCCTCGCCGACCACCGCGGCCGCAAGACGATCGTCTACTTCTACCCCGCCGCCCTCACCCCCGGATGCACCAAGCAGGCCTGCGACTTCACCGACAACCTCGACGTGCTCGCCGCCGCCGGCTACGACGTCATCGGCGTCTCCCCCGACAAGCCGGAGAAGCTCGCCAAGTTCCGCGACCAGGAGAACCTCAAGGTCACCCTGGTCGGCGACCCGGAGAAGAAGGTCCTGGCGGCCTACGGCGCCTTCGGCGAGAAGAAGCTCTACGGCAAGGTCGTCACCGGCGTCATCCGCTCCACGGTCGTCGTCGACGCCGACGGCACCGTCGAGCACGCCTTCTACAACGTGAAGGCGACCGGCCACGTGGCGAAGATCATCAAGGACCTCGGCATCTGACCGAGCCCGGCCGGGTACCCGCCTTTCTGTGACGAAAGTCCCCATGAACGGGGACTTTCGTTTGCGAGCGCCATCATCGAGCAAGTGATCCCCTTGGAAGCGATGTATGTCCACAGAAGGGATCGCCATGTCCACCGACACCGAGGAAGGGCCCCAGTCGCCCGACCCGGAGGCGGTCAAGCGTCACCGGGCGCTGTTCCGCGCCGTCAAGCGGCGTAAGAACCCGCCCCTGCGCCGCACCGACATCACCGTCACCGACGACGCGGCGGTGAAGCGGGCGGTCAAGGCGGCCTCGCTCGGCAACGCCATGGAGTGGTTCGACTTCGGGATCTACTCCTACCTCGCGGTCACCATCGGCCACGTGTTCTTCCCGTCCGGGAACGACACGGTCCAGCTGATCTCGTCCTTCGCGACCTTCGCCGTGTCCTTCCTGGTCCGCCCGATCGGCGGCATGGTCTTCGGCCCGATGGGTGACAAGATCGGCCGCAAGAAGGTCCTGGCGATGACCATGATCCTGATGGCGGTCGGCACCTTCGCCATCGGCCTGATCCCGTCCTACGCCACCATCGGCTTCTGGGCGCCGGTCCTGCTCATCCTCTTCCGCCTGGTCCAGGGCTTCTCCACCGGCGGCGAGTACGGTGGCGCCTCCACCTTCATCGCCGAGTACGCCCCCGACAAGCGCCGCGGCTACTTCGGCAGCTTCCTGGAGTTCGGCACGCTCGCCGGGTATGTCGGCGCGGCCGGGCTCGTCACCCTCCTCACCGCGGTCCTCGGCAGCGACGGCATGGACTCCTGGGGCTGGCGCGTCCCCTTCCTCGTCGCGGGCCCCATCGGCCTCGTCGGCCTCTACCTGCGGCTGAAGCTGGACGAGACCCCCGCCTTCCAGAAGCTGGAGGACGAGTCCGCGCACAAGGCCACCGAGGCCGCGTCCACCGTCGAGACCACCGCCAAGGGCGACCTGGCCAAGATCTTCCGCGACTACTGGCCGACGCTCATCCTCTGCATCTGCCTGGTCGGCGCGTACAACATCACCGACTACATGCTCCTCTCCTACATGCCGACCTACCTGTCGGACGAGATGGGCTACTCCGAGGCCCACGGCCTCCTCATCCTCATCGCGACGATGGTCGTCCTGATGTGCATCATCAGCCAGATCGGCAAGCTCTCCGACCGCTTCGGCCGCAAGCCGCTCCTGATGACCGGCATGCTGGGCTTCCTCATCACCTCGATCCCCGCGTTCCTGCTGGTCAAGAACGGCGCCCTGTGGGCCGTCTCGCTCGGCATGCTGATGCTCGGCCTCTCCCTGGTCTGCATGCTCGGCACCATGTCCGCGGCGCTGCCCGCGCTCTTCCCGACCCAGGTCCGCTACGGCTCCCTCTCGGTCGGCTACAACCTCTCCGCGTCGCTCTTCGGCGGCACGACCCCGCTGGTCGTCACCGCGCTGATCTCGTGGACGGGCACCGACATGATGCCGGCGTACTACGCGATGGCCGCGGCGCTCGTCGGCGTCATCGCGGTCGCCTGCATGAAGGAGACGGCCCAGAAGCCGCTGGCCGGTTCCCCGCCCTCGGTGGAGACCCAGGAAGAGGCGGCGGAACTGGTCGAGTCCCAGGCCCCGGCCCCGAAGTTCTGACCCCCACCCCCTCTCCTCCCCCTCCCCGCTTCCCGGATCGGGCCGTTCCGCATCTCGTGCGTGACGGTCCGATTTTCGGTTCGTTAAGCCGTACGAGAAGGGAACGGACGGGCGAGGAGGGGCTCCGTGACAGGGCAGCGGTACACACGGGAGTTGCTGGCGGAGGCGGCGCGCCGGACGGCGTCGTGGGATGAGGCGGTGCGGTGGTGTGGGGGTGAGCCGACGACCGGGAGCAGAAGCTACCTCCGCAAGAAGATGGCGGAGGCGGGGGTCGACACCTCCCACTTCCCGCGTCAGTGGGTACGGCACACCGAGGCGCGGCTGCGTGAAGCGGTGGCGGGCGCGCGGTCACTGAACGAGGTCGTCCGCCTGCTCGGCATCAGCAACGTCGGCGGCAACCAGGCGCATATCGGCCGCCGGATCGCCGCGCTGGGCATCGACACATCGCACTTCGTGGTGCGACGCGGCGGCCCGAAGGGATCGCGCGGCGAGGTACTGTCCGTGCGGTCGCGTGCGGAAGGGCGGGTACCCGGCCACCGGCTGCGCGCGGCTCTGCTGCGCCGCGGGGTGCCCGAACGGTGTGCCGAATGCGGAGTCGGCGCGGAGTGGAACGGCGGCCCGCTCCGGCACGAGGTCGACCACATCAGCGGGGAGTGGTGGGACAACCGCCCGGAGAACCTGCGTCTCCTGTGCCCCAACTGCCATGCGGTGACCGACACTTACCGCGGCCGGAAGCGGAGGGCGACGTGACGCGGTATCCGCGGCGCCTGCTCGCCGCGGAGGCCGCGAAGTCATCGAGCATCGTGGACCTGATGCGCCGCCTGGGAGCCCCGATGGGCGCCAAACCGCGTCGTTACCTGCTCGGGCGACTCACGTTCTACGGCATCGACACCTCGCACTTCCATGAGGAGCCGCTTCCCGCGCGTGCGCCGAGATCGTTCGCCAAGGAGATCCTGATCGACGCAGCGGCACGCTCCACCAGCATCCGGGACATGTTCGTCCACATGGGCATTCCGCCCGAAGACGGGCCGTACGGGCACGTCAGGCGGAAGCTGGACGCCTTCGGCATCGACACGAGCCACTTCACCGGCGGCCGCGGCGTGGCGGGCGATCGCCTCTATCCACGGACGGAGTTCACCCGGGCCGTGGCCGCATCGCGGAGCCTGGCGGGTGCCCTGCGGGAACTCGGGGAGCCCCGCGTGAACGGATCGACGTGGGCGAAGGCGCAGCGCAGCATCGCCGCATACGGTCTCTCGACCGGGCACTTCACCGGGCAGGGTCACTTGGTGGGGACCACTTCGCCCCGGCGCAAGAGCGCCCAGGAGATCCTGGTGCGCCAGGCTCCGGGCTCCCGGCGTACGTCCACATCGCTGTTGCGCCGGGCGCTGTGCGACCTCGGCGCCGCCGTCGTGTGCGCGGCGTGCGGCCTGGGCGAGCGGTGGCGGGACAGGCGGCTGGTCCTGGAGATCGACCACGTCAACGGGGACCGCGCGGACAACCGTCCGGAGAACCTGCGGTATCTGTGCCCGTCCTGCCACAGCCAGACCAGAACCTTCTCGAACCGGCGCCGCTCCGCCCAGTAGAGTAGCCGGGCGGGTCCGTACCCCAGCTGGCCGAGAGGGCGCCGGTTTAGGTCCGGTGTGTCGTGGGTTCGAGTCCCACCGGGCCCACACATCGAGGGGCGCGACCTCGCACAGGCCGCGCCCCTCGGCGTACCCGGGGCCTCAGCCCACCAGCTCCCGCACCACCGGCACCAGCGCCCGAAACGCCTTCCCCCGGTGGGAGATCGCGTTCTTCTCGGCCGCCGTCAGCTCCGCGCACGTGCGGCTGTCGCCCTCCACCTGGAGGATCGGGTCGTAGCCGAAGCCGCCCGCGCCCGCCGGGGCGTGTCGCAGGACGCCCCGGAGCTGGCCCTCGACCACCCGCTCCGTCCCGTCGGGCAGCGCCAGCGCCGCCGCGCAGGCGAAGTGGGCGGTGCGGTGGCGGTCCTCGTCGATGTCGCCGAGCTGGGCGAGGAGGAGGTCCAGGTTGGCCTGGTCGTCGCCGTGGCGGCCGGCCCAGCGCGCGGAGAAGATGCCGGGCGCGCCACCGAGGACGTCGACGCAGAGGCCGGAGTCGTCGGCGACGGCGGGCAGACCAGTGGCCTTGGCGAGGGCGTGGGCCTTGAGGAGGGCGTTCTCGGCGAAGGTGACGCCGGTCTCGCGGACGTCGGGGATGTCGGGGTAGGCGTCCGCGCCGACGAGTTCGTGGGGCAGGCCGGCGTCGGCGAGGATGGCGCGGAGTTCGACGATCTTGCCGTTGTTGCGGGTGGCGAGGATGAGGCGGGTCATGCCCCCAGTATCCCGATCCGACCGCGCGCGGGGCACGCCGGTGACGCGGTCAGGGCGTGCAGACCTTGGTCAGTTCGCCGGCGGCGTCGGTGACCGGGGTGACGTCGGGGGTCTCGTCGCCGTTGCGCACGGCCGTGCGGACGTTGTCGACGGCGCGGCCGAGGTCGCTGACGGCCTGGGAGACGTCGGCGTTGTCGGTCTTGTCGCCGATGTTGTCGAGGTTGGCGTCGATGGAGGCGAGGGCCTCGTCGGTGCGGCCGGGGTCGTTCGCCGCGTTCTCGACGGCCTGTTGGAGGTCGGTGACGCTGTCGGCGATGGCGTCGGCGGTCTGGACGCAGTCGAGTGCCTTGTCGACGGCGGAGCAGCCGGTGGCGGCGGTGGCCGCGGTCAGTGCGACGGCTGCCGCGAGCAGGGCGGTGCGGCGGTGGCGGCGCGCGGCCATGGAACGGTCCTCCCCTGAAGTACGGACGGGTGGGCGGCGGTTGCGGGTGCGTGCCGTCCACCCGTTCGTAGGGACGCGGTGGGTGGTCTGCTGGTTGCCACCCTGCTTGGGGAGTTCTTTACCTGGGTGGGGGTGGTTATGCGGGGTCGGTGCCGAGGGTGGCGGCGAGTGCCGTGTGCTGGGCGGCGGTGAGTTCGTCGCAGCCGAGGACGGCGAGGTCGAGGAGGGAGTTGAGTTCGGCGCGGTCGAAGGGTTCGGCTTCGGCGGTGCCCTGGATCTCGACGAAGCGGCCGTCGCCGGTGCAGACGACGTTCATGTCGGTGTCGGCGCGGCTGTCCTCCTCGTAGCGGAGGTCGAGGAGGGGGGTGCCGCCGACGATGCCGACGGAGACGGCGGAGACGGTGCCGGTGAGGGGTTCGCGGCCGGCCTTGATGATCTTCCTGGCCTTGCCCCAGGCGATGGCGTCGGCGAGGGCGACGTAGGCGCCGGTGATGGCGGCGGTGCGGGTGCCGCCGTCGGCCTGGAGGACGTCGCAGTCGAGGACGACGGTGTTCTCGCCGAGGGCCTTGGGGTCGATGACGGCGCGGAGGCTGCGGCCGATGAGGCGGCTGATCTCGTGGGTGCGGCCGCCGATCTTGCCGCGGACGGCTTCGCGGTCGCCGCGGGTGTTGGTGGCGCGCGGGAGCATCGAGTACTCGGCGGTGACCCAGCCTTCTCCCTTGCCCTTGCGCCAGCGGGGGACGCCTTCGGTGAAGGAGGCGGTGCAGAGGACCTTGGTGTCGCCGAAGGAGACGAGGACGGAGCCTTCGGCGTGCTTGCTCCAGCCGCGTTCGATGGTGATCGGGCGGAGTTGTTCGGGGGTGCGGCCGTCGATGCGAGACATGGGCCCGAGCCTATCGGGAGGGGACGGCGGGGGCGGCCGCCCCTGGGCGGGGAGGATCGCGGAGGCCGCCCCGCCTGGGCGGAGAGGATCGCGGAGGCCGCCCCGCCTGGGTGGAGAGGATCGCGGAGGCCGCCCCGCCTCGGTGGAGAGGATCGCGGGACCGTCGCCCCTGGTGGCGGGGACGGCTGAGGCCGCCGTCCCCGGGTGGCGGGGGCGGCGGCCTCGGTGCTGCGTGCGCCGGGTGCGGGCCCGGTCAGCGGTGTCGGCTCACATCAGGTCTTCGATGTCGGCGGCGATGGGGTCGGCGTCGGTGCCGATGACGACCTGGATCGCGGTGCCCATCTTCACGACGCCGTGGGCGCCGGCGGCCTTCAGGGCGGCCTCGTCGACCAGGGCCGGGTCCTTGACCTCGGTGCGCAGGCGCGTGATGCAGCCCTCGACCTCTTCGATGTTGTCGATGCCGCCGAGCCCGGCAACGATCTTCTCAGCCTTGGTGGCCATTTCGTTCTCCCTGTTGTCCGCCGGCCCGCCGTGTGGGCCGCTTTGTCACGGTAACCCACGGTTGGCCCAACTACGCGAGCGGTGGCACCGCCCGTGACGAAAGATGACGAGCGACGACCAGCACGTGGACCGACCCGTCCCGCGACTGGTCTACACCAGTTTCCGACAACCGCCAAACGTGGTTCGTTCCGGGAGGACGCCCATGAGCGCGAACGCTGCCGCAACGCCGCGACAGAGCCCCTGGGGGAACTTCTTCCAGGGGCTGCAGAAGATGGGGCGCAGCCTTCAGCTGCCCATCGCCGTGCTGCCGGCCGCCGGTATCGTCAACCGGCTCGGTCAGCCCGACGTCTTCGGGGACGACGGGCTCGGCTGGACGAACGTGGCCAAGGTGTTCGCGGGTGCGGGCGGTGCGCTGCTCGACGCGGATCTCGGGCTGCCGCTGCTGTTCTGCATCGGTGTGGCGATCGGGATGGCGAAGAAGGCCGACGGGTCGACGGCGCTGGCGGCGGTGGCGGGCTTCCTGGTCTACCGCGGGGTGCTGCACCAGTTCCCCATCGACTGTGCCGACGGGGCGAAGGCGGTGGCGGTGGGCTGCCAGGCGGCGGACAACACCGTCTCGGCCTTCGAGTACCAGAATCCTGGGGTCTTCGGCGGCATCATCATGGGCTTTTTGGCCTCGTTCTTCTGGGCGCGCTACCACCGCACCAAGCTGGTGTCGTGGCTCGGCTTCTTCAACGGCCGCCGGCTCGTGCCGATCATCATGGCGTTCATCGGCATCGTCTTCGCGGTGGTCTGCCTGTGGATCTGGCCGCCGATCGGTGACGGCCTGGAGCACTTCTCGGACTGGCTCCAGGGTCTGGGCGCGATCGGTTCGGGCATCTTCGGTGTCGCCAACCGGGCGCTGCTGGTGATCGGGTTGCACCAGTTCCTGAACGTGCCGCTGTGGTTCCAGTTCGGCTCGTACACCAAGCCGGACGGCACGGTGGTCCACGGTGACATCAACATGTTCCTCAGCGGCGACCCGTCCGCGGGCATCTATCAGACGGGCTTCTTCCCGATCATGATGTTCGCGCTGCCCGCGGCCTGTCTGGCGATGTACCACTGCGCGCGGCCGGAGCGGCGCAAGGCGGTCGGCGGCATGATGCTGTCGCTGGCGCTGACCTCGTTCGTCACGGGGATCACCGAGCCGATCGAGTACTCGTTCGTCTTCATCGCGCCGGCGCTGTACGCGGTGCACGCGGTGCTGACCGGGGTCTCGATGGCGGTGACGTGGGGGCTCGGGGTCAAGGACGGCTTCAGCTTCTCCGCGGGGCTCATCGACTACCTGATCAACTGGAGCCTGGCGACCAAGCCGTGGATGATCATTCCGATCGGGCTGTGTTTCGCGGCGGTCTACTACGCGGTGTTCCGGTTCGCGATCACGAAGTTCGATCTGAAGACGCCGGGGCGGGAGCCGGAGGACGAAGTCGAGGACGTCACCAAGTAGCGCTCCCGCTCCGCTCGGAGGGCCCCTGGACCACTGGTCCGGGGGCCCTTCGTCACGCATGAGCCGAAGCGGACGCATATGTTCCAGACCACAGAATCCGCGCCTTCCTTATCTCGCCTTCACCGTGCTACAACAGGTCTACACCACTGAGTGGTGTAGACCACGCGTGCAGCTGAGCCGCGTACCCGAGACGCCGCCGTCCCCCTTCCCCAGGCGGCGCCTGCCCAGTGGAGGAAGTTGATGAGCACCGCCAGCGCTACGGCGGCTCCCGCGAAGAAGCGGGGATCCGGCCTGTTCCAGGGCCTGCAGAAGGTGGGCCGCAGCCTTCAGCTGCCGATCGCGGTGCTGCCGGCCGCGGGCATCATGGTGCGCCTCGGCCAGGACGACATCTTCGGCAAGGACGGCCTCGGCTGGGACAAGGTCGCCGCGGTCTTCAACAACGCCGGTGGCGCCATCACCGGCAGCCTGCCGATCCTGTTCTGCATAGGCGTGGCCATCGGCTTCGCCAAGAAGGCCGATGGCTCCACGGCGCTGGCCGCGCTCGTCGGTTTCCTCGTCTACAGCAAGGTTCTGCAGGCGTTCCCCGTCCACGACGCCGTGGTCAACACGACGGCCAACAAGGGCGTCGACGTCGCGGCCGTCTACAACGACCCCGGTGTCCTCGGCGGCATCATCATGGGTCTGCTCGCCGCCGTGTTCTGGCAGCGGTACCACCGCACCAAGCTCGTCGACTGGCTGGGCTTCTTCAACGGCCGCCGGCTCGTCCCGATCATCATGGCCTTCGTCGGCATCGTCGCCGGCGTGTTCTTCGGCCTGATCTGGGAGCCCATCGGCAACGGCATCACGCACTTCGGCAACTGGATGACCGACCTCGGCTCCGGTGGCTCGGCCCTCTTCGGTGGCGTCAACCGCGCGCTGATCCCGGTCGGCATGCACCAGTTCGTGAACACCGTCTCCTGGTTCCAGCTCGGTGACTTCACCAACTCCGCGGGCCAGGTCGTCCACGGCGACATCCCGCGCTTCCTCGCCGGCGACCCGTCCGCCGGCATGTTCCAGGCCGGGTTCTTCCCGATCATGATGTTCGGTCTGCCCGCGGCCGCGATCGCGATGGCCCACTGCGCCCGTCCCGAGCGCCGCAAGGCCGTGATGGGCATGATGGTCTCGCTCGCCCTGACGTCCTTCGTGACCGGTGTGACCGAGCCGATCGAGTTCTCGTTCATGTTCATCGCGCCGATCCTCTACGTGCTCCACGCGCTGCTCACCGCGGCGTCGATGGCGATCACCTGGGGCCTGGGCGTGCACGACGGCTTCAACTTCTCCGCGGGCTTCATCGACTACGCGCTGAACTGGAACCTGGCGACCAAGCCATGGCTGATCATCCCGATCGGCCTGGTCTTCGCCGCCATCTACTACGTGGTGTTCCGCTTCGCGATCATCAAGTTCGACCTCAAGACCCCGGGCCGCGAGCCCGAGGAGGAGATCGAGGACCTCACCAAGGCGTGAGCCCCTCCCCCGCCTGCCATGGCGAAGGCCCCGGAACCCTACGGTTCCGGGGCCTTTCCCGTGTCACGGCACCACCGGCTCAGAGCTCGTACGCCGCCCCGGCCACCGCCAGCTCGACGGGCCCGTCGAAGACGCCCCGCGCGTCCGCCAGGTTCACCTGGGGGTCCGTCCACGGCGGGATGTGGGTGAGGACCAGCTTGCGGGCGCCGGCCCGCTGCGCGGCGTCGCCCGCCTCGCGGCCGTTCAGGTGCAGCTCCGGGATGTTCTCCTTGCCGTGCGTGAACGCCGCCTCGCACAGGAACAGGTCGCTGTCCGCGGCCAGTTCGTCGAGCGCCGCGCACGGTCCGGTGTCGCCGGAGTACGTCAGGGAGCGGCCGCCGTGCTCGATGCGGATCGCGTACGACTCGACCGGGTGGCAGACCTTCTCCATGCGCACGGAGAAGGGGCCGATCTCGTACGAGCCCGGCTTGACGGTGTGGAAGTCGAAGACCTCGCTGAACGCGGAGGCCGAGGGGGTGTCGGCGTGCGCGGTGGTCAGCCGCTGTTCGGTGCCCTCGGGCCCGTAGACCGGGATGGGCTCGCAACGCCCGCCGTCGTGGCGGTAGTAGCGGACGACGAAGTACGCGCACATGTCGATGCAGTGATCCGCGTGCAGATGACTGAGGAAGATCGCGTCGAGGTCGTAGAGACCACAGTGGCGCTGCAGCTCGCCGAGGGCGCCATTGCCCATGTCGAGAAGCAGCCGGAAGCCGTCGGCCTCGACGAGGTAGCTCGAACAGGCCGAATCCGCGGACGGGAACGACCCCGAGCAGCCGACGACGGTGAGCTTCATAAGAGCCGGAACCTCCGCGCTGGCGGTCGGGAAAGCGGGTGGGGAGCGGGACTGAGGGTCCGTCGAGCGTAAGGCGCGAAAGGGCCGGTCGCTCCTTTGTCGCGGGCCGTTGTGGGCGAACTCACCTGCGCTGTCACCGGTTCGGGGGGCGTTCGCCCGGTGCGGCGGCCCGCGCGCCCCACCGGTACCGTCGTAGCCATGGACACGTCCTGGTGGCTCGCTCTGGCGGCCGTGGTGCTGCTCGCGCTGATCGCGGCGCTCGTCGACGGCTGGGGCCGCGGTTCGCGGCGGCGACGGCTGCGCTCCCCTTCCGCCGGGCGGGCCGGGGGGCCGCGGCCGGGCGAGATCTGGTGGGCGCTCGTGCCCTACGAGGACGGGCCCGGCGGCAAGGACCGGCCCTGCCTGGTGCTGGGCCGGCGCGGCGACACGGTCCAGGTCGTGAAGATCACCAGCCGGCACCACGAGGAGCGGCCCGGGGTGATCGCGCTGCCGCCCGGTGCGGTGGGGGACGCAAGGGGGCGGCGCAGCTATCTGGAGACGGACGAGCTGCGGGACGTTCCGCTACGGGACTTCAGGCGGCGGGCCGGTGAGGTCGACCCGGCGCTCTGGCGCCGGGTGCGGCACCTGGGCTGACCGGCTTCGCGAGAGCCGGGCCCTCGCGGAGCGCGGGCCACGGGGCTCTGCCCCGGACCCCGCTCCTCAAGCGCCGGAGGGGCTGATCTGTGCGGCCCTGGGCGGCAGGCTCAGGCCCCCTGGGTTCAGCCCCCCTGGGTTCAGCCCCCCTGGGTTCAGGCCCCTGGGCTCACGCCCACAGCTGGCCGTGCAGGACCTCGATCGCCTCTTCCGTCGTGGCCGCCGTGTAGACCCCGGTCGACAGGTACTTCCAGCCGCCGTCGGC
Source organism: Streptomyces sp. NPDC049813 (assembly GCF_044465085.1). NCBI lineage: Bacteria > Bacillati > Actinomycetota > Actinomycetes > Kitasatosporales > Streptomycetaceae > Streptomyces > Streptomyces sp. NPDC049813. The sequence continues at coordinate 114,062 of NZ_JBITLI010000002.1, forward strand.
CACGACGAAGACGATGTCGGCGGCCTCGCCCGCCTTGAGCGCCTTCTTGCCGACCCCGATCGCGGCATGCAGCGCGGCGCCCGTGGAGACGCCGGCGAAGATGCCCTCCAGCTGGAGGAGTTCGCGGGTGCGGGTGACCGCGTCGGCCGAGCCGACCGAGAAGCGGGTGGTGAGGACGGAGGCGTCGTACAGCTCGGGGACGAAGCCCTCGTCGAGGTTGCGCAGGCCGTACACGAGGTCGTCGTAGCGCGGCTCGGCCGCGACGATCTTGATGTCGGGCTTCTGCTCGCGCAGGTACCGGCCGACGCCCATGAGGGTGCCGGTGGTACCGAGGCCCGCCACGAAGTGGGTGACCGAGGGGAGGTCCGCGAAGATCTCCGGTCCGGTCGTGGCGTAGTGGGCGCCCGCGTTGTCCGGGTTGCCGTACTGGTAGAGCATCACCCAGTCCGGGTGGCGCTCGGCCAGCTCCTTGGCGATGCGTACGGCCGTGTTCGAGCCGCCCGCGGCCGGGGAGGGGATGATCTCCGCGCCCCACATGGCGAGGAGGTCGCGCCGTTCCTGGGAGGTGTTCTCCGGCATGACGCAGACGATGCGGTAGCCCTTGAGGCGGGCGGCCATCGCCAGCGAGATGCCGGTGTTGCCCGAGGTGGGTTCGAGGATGGTGCAGCCGGGGGTGAGCCGGCCGTCCTTCTCGGCCTGCTCGATCATGTGGAGCGCGGGGCGGTCCTTGACCGAGCCGGTGGGGTTGCGGTCTTCCAGCTTCGCCCAGATCCGCACGGTGTCGGAGGGCGAGAGCCGCGGCAGGCGCACCAGAGGGGTGTTGCCCACCGCGGCCAGCGGACTGTCGTAACGCATGCGTCGCTACGTCCGGCTCAGCGCATGCCGCCGGCCACGGCCGGCAGGATCGTGACGTTGTCGCCGTCGGTCAGCTTGGTGTCGATGCCGTCGAGGAAGCGGACGTCCTCGTCGTTCAGGTACACGTTCACGAAGCGGCGCAGCTGGCCCCCGTCCACGATCCGGGCGGCGATGCCCGTGTACCGGGTGTCCAGGTCGGTGAACAGCTCGGCGAGGTTGTCCCCGCTGCCCTCGACGGCCTTGGCGCCGTCGGTGTAGGTGCGGAGGATGGTCGGGATGCGGACCTCGATGGCCATGCTGGTGCTCCTGTCAGGAGTCGGAAGTCGTGTGGGTGGGCACGCGGCGGCGCCCGGTACCGGCGGTTCGGCCGTGCGTGGTGGTCGCGGGGGTCGCGGTTCAGCGCGGACAGATGGCGCTGGCGAGGCGGCACAGGTCGACGTGCAGCCGCGCCACGAGCAGCGTGCCCGGCGTCTTTTCGCTCACGTCGTGGGAAACCATGGGCTCATCGTAACGATTCCCGGCCTGGTTCCCGGAGTGTGATCTCAGCATGCGGTCGAAATCCGTCCAGTGGGCGGGACAGGGCCGGGATCAGGCCGTGACCTCGACCTCTTCCTCCGTGACCTGGCCCTCGACGATGCGGAACGAGCGGAACTGGAAGGGGCCCGCGTCGTCGGTGTCGGCGGTGGAGACCAGGACGTAGTGGGCGCCGGGTTCGTTGGCGTAGGAGATGTCGGTGCGCGAGGGGTAGGCCTCGGTGGCCGTGTGCGAGTGGTAGATGACCACCGGCTCCTCATCGCGGTCGTCCATGTCGCGGTAGAGCTTGAGCAGGTCGCCGGAGTCGAACTCGTAGAAGGTGGGCGAGCGGGCGGCGTTCAGCATCGGGACGAAGCGCTCGGGGCGGCCCTCGCCGACCGGGCCGGCGACGACGCCGCACGCCTCGTCGGGGTGGTCGGCGCGGGCGTGGGCCACGATCTGGTCGTACAGGGCCTTCGAAATCGTCAGCATGCGGCCAGGATAAGCAGGAGGGCCGCCCCGTACCGGAGTGCGGTACGAGGCGGCCCGACTGGTGAGACGCGGTGCGTCGGCGGCGGTCAGCCGCGCTTGGCGAACGCGGCGCTCTGCGGGTTGCGCTTGCGCAGGACGAAGTAGGAGACGCCGAGGACGGCGCCCCACACCGGGGCCGCGTAGAGGGAGACCCGGGCGTCCTTGTCGATGCCCATCATCACGATGACCAGGGCGAGGAAGGCGAGCGAGAAGGCGCTGGCCCAGACGCCGCCGGGGGCGCGGAACTCGGAGACGGGCAGTTCGCCGCGGTCGGACTTCAGGCGGTAGCGGATCTGGCAGATCAGGATGACGATCCAGGCCCACATGCCGGAGATGGTGGCGAAGGAGACGACGTAGTTGAACGCCTCGCCGGGCCACTGGTAGTTGATCCAGACGCCGACCAGCATCATCGCGGCGGAGACCGTCGTGCCGATGAGCGGCAGCCCGTTCTTCGTCAGCTTGGTGAAGAAGGACGGGCCCTGGCCGTTGAGGGCGAGGTCGCGCAGCATGCGGCCGGTGGAGTACATGCCGGAGTTGCAGGACGACAGGGCGGCGGTGAGCACGACGAAGTTGACGATGCCGGCGCCGGCGGCGAGGCCCATCTTCTCGAAGGCGGCGACGAAGGGGCTGACGCCGGGCTGGAAGTTGGTCCACGGCACGACCGAAAGGATCATGATCAGGGCGCCGACGTAGAAGACGGCGATGCGCCACGGCACGGTGTTGATCGCCTTGGGCAGGACCTTCTTCGGGTCCTTGGACTCGCCCGCGGTGACGCCGACCAGCTCGACGGCGAGGAAGGCGAACATGACCATCTGGAGGGTCATGAGGGTGTTGCCGATGCCGTGCGGGAAGAAGCCGCCCTGGTCCCACAGGTGGGCCACGGAGGCGGTGTCGCCGGCGTCGGAGAAACCGATCGTGAGGATGCCGGCGCAGATCAGGATCATGCCGAGAATGGCGGTGACCTTGACCATGGAGAACCAGAACTCCAGCTCACCGAAGAGCTTCACGGAGATCAGGTTGGCGCCGTACAGGATGAACGTGAAGACCAGCGCGGAGACCCATTGCGGGATGTCCCACCAGTACGTCATGTAGGTGGCGGCCGCGGTGACCTCGGTCATGCCGGTGATGACCCAGAAGAGCCAGTACGTCCAGCCGGTGACGAAGCCCGCGAAGGGGCCGATGAACTCGCGCGCGTACTCCGAGAAGGAGCCGGAGACCGGGCGGTACATGAGGAGCTCGCCGAGCGCCCGCATGATGAAGAAGATGACGAGGCCCGCGATGGCGTACGCGAGGATCAGGCTGGGTCCCGCCTTGGAGATGCCCTTGCCCGCGCCGAGGAAGAGGCCGGTCCCGATGGCGCCGCCGATGGCGATCATCTGGATCTGCCGGGAGCCGAGGCCACGCTTGTAGCCCTCGCCGCCCTCGGCCGGGTCGCTCACGGCCTCATTGCCGGCATCGTGCTCGTCGACCTGCACTGAGGTCATGGTGCTGCGCCTTTCTCCATGCCGATCCGTGCCGTCGGTGGCTCGGATCGACTGTGACGATCCTTGGGGGCTGGGCCCCTGGATGGATGGAGCTGTGCCTGCCGGCGGTCGGCCGACAAGGGCGCCCCCGGCGGACAGGGGTGGCGTCCGTCAGGTGGTCGTGAAGATTTATCACGGCGTTCACGGTGCCCGGGGCGGGCGGATGTGACGCGGACCACTGGAAAAAGGGGACAAAAGTCGTTCGCGACCGCAATGGGGGTCGGGGCGGTGACGCGATCGTTATGCGGATTTGAGTGCCCGCTGAGCGAACGCGCTTGCCTGCGCCACCCGGCGGACACCCCTTTCATCCGGACATGTCAGGGCATAAGTGTTTCGACCAGGGTCTCCTGGAGCCCGCCCAGCCACAGGTACGCCATCACCATCGGTTTGCGCGGGTCCTCGTCCGGGAGCCGGTAGAGGAGGTCCGTGTCCTCCTCGTCGGTGATGTCCAGGCGGGTGCCGATGGCCAGGCGCAGGTCGTTCAGGGCCCGCATCCAGCGGACGGACTCGTCCTGGGAGAGCTTGAGGACGGCGCCGCCACCGCCGCCGTCCGGGCTGAGCGCGTCCAGCGAGCGGACCACGGCGAGGGCGTCCTCGCGCTTGCCGGCCCGCAGGTCGTTCTCGGTGAAGCGGCGGAATTCCGAAGAGTAGGCGCGCAGTTCGTCCGCGTCCGCGGCGCTCACGCCCTCCTCGGCCGCCGGGCCGCCGTACGCGTCCGGGAGCAGGCGGCGCAGCACCGCGTCGGTGGGCGGTTCGCTGGGGCCCTCGGCGAAGAGTTCGGCGAGCGGGTCGTCGGAGATCTCGCCGCCGGGGCCCGGGCCGATCAGCTCCAGGAGCTGGACCGCGAGCGAGCGGATGATGGAGATCTCGACGTCGTCGAGGGCGACGGCCGCGCCGCCGGGGATCGGTTCGAAGTGCCCGGGCATCAGAGCGCGGCACCTCTCACGTACGTCGTCAGCACTTGGCCCGCCTACTTCCGATCCTGTTGCAGCGTCGCCCACAGGCCGTACCCGTGCATGGCCTGGACGTCCCGCTCCATCTCTTCGCGGCTCCCGGTGGAGACGACGGCCCGTCCCTTGTGGTGCACGTCCATCATGAGCTTCGTGGCCTTCTCCTTGGAGTAGCCGAAGTAGCTCTGGAAGACGTACGTCACGTAACTCATCAGATTGACCGGGTCGTTGTGGACGAGCGTGATCCAGGGGACGTCCGGCTCGGGGACCACGGAGACATCCTCCGTGGTCTCGGGGCTTTCGATCTCAAAGGGTGCTGGGGCCGTCACACGGCCCATGCTGCCACCACGGAGGGAGAACCGCACAAACGGGCCGCTCGGGCCGGTCGGTGGGCGTTCGCACAAATGGACCCCAGAAATCGTCACCTTGACGCTAAGAGGGGGTAGCATCCAGCTCATGAACACAGCGGACCTTGGCCTGCCGGTGGACGTTCCGTCGACAGCGCTCTTCACCGACCACTACGAGCTGACGATGCTGCAGGCGGCCCTGCACGGGGGCACGGCCGACCGCCACTCGGTCTTCGAGGTCTTCACCAGGCGCCTGCCCGAGGGCCGCCGCTACGGCGTCGTCGCGGGCACCGGGCGCGTCCTGGACGCCGTGGAGAACTTCCGCTTCGACGCGGACGTGCTCGGCTTCCTGCGCGAGCGCGGCGTGGTCGACGAGCCGACCCTGGATTGGCTGGCGCAGTACCGGTTCTCCGGTGACATCTGGGGCTATCCGGAGGGCGAGGTCTACTTCCCCGGCTCGCCGGTCCTGCGCGTCGAGGGCTCCTTCGCCGAGTGCGTGCTCCTGGAGACGGTGATCCTCTCCATCCTCAACCACGACTCGGCGATCGCCGCGGCCGCCTCCCGGATGGCCTCCGCCGCCGGGGACCGGCCGCTGATCGAGATGGGCGCGCGGCGCACGCACGAGCTGGCCGCCGTCGCCGCCTCGCGCGCCGCCTACGTGGGCGGGTTCGCCACGACGTCGGACCTGGCGGCCGGGTTCCGGTACGGCATCCCGACCGTCGGCACCAGCGCCCACGCCTTCACGCTGCTGCACGACACCGAGCGCGACGCCTTCCGCGCCCAGGTCGACTCGCTCGGCGAGGGCACGACGCTGCTCGTGGACACCTACGACGTGCAGGAGGCGGTCCGCACCGCCGTGGAGATCGCGGGGCCCGGGCTCGGCGCCGTCCGGATCGACTCCGGCGACCTGCTGCTCGTCGCGCACCGGGTGCGCAAGGAGCTCGACGAGCTGGGCGCGAAGGACACCAGGATCGTGGTCACCTCCGACCTCGACGAGTACGCCATCGCCTCGCTGGCCGCGGCGCCCGTGGACGCGTACGGCGTCGGCACGCAGCTGGTGACCGGCTCCGGGCACCCCACCTGCTCGATGGTCTACAAGCTGGTGGCGCGCGCCGAGTCCGCCGACCCGGCGGCGCCGCTGGTGCCGGTGGCGAAGAAGGCGGCGGGCGGCAAGACGTCCATCGGCGGCCGCAAGTGGGCCGCGCGCCGGCTGGACCGGGACGGCGCCGCGGAGGCGGAGGTCGTGGGCACGGGCCCGGTGCCCGAGGGGCTCGCCGACCGCCAGCTCCTGGTCGAGCTGGTCAAGGGCGGCGAGGTGCTCTCCCGGGAGCCGCTGGACGCGGTGCGCGAGCGGCACATCGCGGCCCGCGACGGTCTTCCGCTGTCGGCGACGCAGCTCTCCCGGGGCGAGGCCGTCATCCCCACCGAGTACGTGTGAGCCCGGCCGTGCGGGGCGGGCGGCCCGGCCGCCCCCTCCCGCTCGGCACGCGAAGCTTCTACGCTCGTAGTTTCCGAGCCGACCCGTTGGCCTTTCAGTAAGGACCCAGTCATGCGCCGCGCCCTGATCGTCGTAGACGTGCAGAACGACTTCTGCGAGGGCGGCAGCCTCGCGGTGGCGGGAGGTGCCGATGTCGCTGCCGCCGTCACGGACCTGATCGGCCAGACGGCGGGCGGCGGGTACCAGCACGTCGTCGCCACCCGCGACCACCACATCGAGCCCGGCGACCACTTCGCCGTGCCCCCGCAGAGCCCCGACTACCGCACCAGCTGGCCGGTGCACTGCGTCGCCGGGACGGAAGGGGTCGGCTTCCACGCGAACTTCGCGCCGGCGGTCGCCTCTGGGGCGATCGACGCCGTCTTCGACAAGGGGGCGTACGCGGCCGCCTACAGCGGGTTCGAGGGGGCGGACGAGAACGGGGTGCCGCTCGCGCGGTGGCTGCGGGACCGGGACATCTCCGAGGTCGACGTGGTGGGGATCGCCACGGACCACTGCGTGCGGGCCACCGCGCTGGACTCCGTCCGCGAGGGGTTCCGTACGCAGGTGCTGCTGGACCTGACCGCGGGGGTCGCCGCCGCCACGACGGAGGCGGCACTGGAGGAGATGCGGGGCGCCGGGGTCGAGCTGAGCGGGAAGCCCGTGGTGGCGTAGGCGCTGGTGGCTCGGGCGCCGGGTCGCGGTTCGGGCCGCGGGGCTCTGCCCCGGACCCCGCTCCTCAATCGCCGGAGGGGCTTGATGGGTGCCGGATCGGGCTGATCGGGCACCAGGGGGCTCGGCTTGCGCGGGCACCGGTGGTGCTGGGAGTGGTGCTCGGCTTCGTCAGGCGCCGCTGGGGGCGAGGCGGAGCAGGGCTCTTATCGGGTGCCACAGCTCGCCTGTCGAGGCGTCGGGGGCCTCGCGCCACAGCAGGCCGTCGGGGTGGTGCAGGACCGCGGTGATCTCGTCCGGGGTCGGCGGGTGGGCGTTGCCCCGGAGGTAGACCGCGCGCAGGCCGAGGTTGCGCAGGCGGGTCAGGGCCCGGGCCCGGTTGGCGGCGTGCACGAGGACGCGGACCGCGCGCTCGCCGGGGCCCGGCGCGGGCAGGGTCAGCGCGACCACCACGCTGCCTCCGGGCAGCTTGCAGAACCCTCCTGCGGACATGACGGTCACACCCCCGTAAGACGCGGTGTCAATAAGGAACTCACAGGACGCACTCAAACACGATCGGCCGCGACCCGCTAGACCTGGCTAGCACGGTCGCGGCCGATACGGTTCTGACCTGCGGCTTTACCGACTACTTCGTCGAGGGGCCGACCTTGATCGTCATCGAGGAGCCGTCGAGCGGCTGGCCCAGGACGGTGATCCGGGTGTTGGTGTCAGTTGTCTGGACACTCCCCGTCGGGTTCTCCTTGTACCAGTAGGTGCCCTTGTGGTCGTCGAAGACCGGGGTGCCCAGCTGGGCCGGGATCCGCGTCTCGACGCCCAGCTTGTGCAGCTTCATGCCCGGCACCGGGTACCAGCCGAAGGCGGCGTCGTAGGGCGTGATCTTGTTGCTGATCAGCTTGCCGTCCGCCCACTTCAGCGGCTTCGCGTGCGCGTCGACCGGCAGGATCAGGCCCTTGCCGGGGTGCTGGCCGACGTTGTTGTTGCGCTGCGAGGTGTCCCACTGCCAGACGACGAGGCCGGGGCGGTACTGGTAGTGCTCGACCCAGTCGTTCTTCGCGCCGCCGTCGCGCCAGCCGAAGTTGTACGGGCCGACCTTGAGGGTCTTGTCGTAACTCACGTACTGGCGGTTCTCGGCGAGGTAGAACTGCGGGTAGTCGCCGCTGATGGAGGCGCCGACGCGGGAGAAGCCGCGCGCGGTCCAGCCGTTGTCGTCGCCCTCGGCGTCGTCCGTGAAGACCGCCGCGCCGTCCGCCTGCACCGAGAGGTTGTCGGCGGTGAAGCCGAGGCCACCCGCGCCGCCGTCCGTCTTGTAGCGGAACCGGATGTCGATCTTGGTGCCCGCGTACGCGTCGAGCGGGTAGACGAGGTGCTGGAACGTGGTGGAGTCACCGGTCAGCGCGGGCTTGTCGCCGCCGTCGCGCGGGATGGTGACGCCGTCGGCCGTGCCGTCGATCGACTTCCAGCTCGCGCCGCCGTCGGTGGAGACCTGCGTGTACAGGTAGTCGTAGTCCTTCTCGATGTTCCACCAGCCGTCGAGCTCCAGCGCGGCCTTGGCCTTGCCGGTCAGGTCGACCGTGCGCGACAGGGTGTTGTCGAGGTCGTCGCCGTAATCCGACCACCACTGCTTGGAGCCCTGCGCGGGCTGCACGATGTCGGTGGTGACGTGCTTGTCGGGCAGCTCGACGACGAGCGCCTGCTTCAGCTTGGTGTTGTACTCCGACACGCCCAGCTTGTGCAGCGAGTTGGTCGCGGCCTTCGCCTTGTCGTAGTTGAGCCAGCCCAGCTGGAGCTTGTCCCAGGCGGTCATGTCGCCCGGCATGTCGCCGATCTCGTTCTTGCCGGTGCCGAGCCAGGAGCCCGCCGACATCAGCGACCAGAAACCGACCGAGTTCTCGGCCGCGTTCGAGGTGTCGTAGAGGTCGGGCAGGCCCAGGTCGTGGGCGTACTCGTGGGCGAAGACGCCCAGGCCGCCGTTCTCCGGCTGCATCGTGTAGTCGCCGACCCAGATGCCGGTGTCGCCGACCGGGGTGCCGCCCGCCTTGAAGCCCGTGGGGCCGGTGTCGCCGTCGTCGCGGCTGTAGACGTAACCGCGGTGCGCCCACAGGGAGTCGCCGCCCTGCGCGCCGCCGCCGGCCGACCCGTCCTCGCCCGCGTGGACGATCTGGAAGTGGTCGATGTAGCCGTCGGGCTCGTTGAAGTTGCCGTCGTTGTCGTGGTCCGTGCGGTCCCACTGGTCGTACTGGGCGAGGTCGGCCTTGATGTCGGCGTCGGTCTTGCCCGCCGCCTTCTGCTGCTCGACCCACGCGGTGACGCCGTCGCGGACCAGGTCCTCGACGTTCGGGCAGTTGTCGGCGCCGCAGTAGTTGGAGCCGTAACGGGCCTCGTTCCACGGGACCTTGACCCAGTCCGAGACCTCGCCCTCGACCGAGTAGCGACCCGAGGACGTCTTCTCGTAGTACGTCTTGAGCGAGTCGACGCCCTTGCCGGAACCGAAGTACAGGTCCTTGTAGTGCTGGGAGTTGTAGTCCTTCTGCCAGGCCGTGCTGTTGTTCTTCGCACGGTCCGGCTCGGCTATCCGATTGTGCAGCGGGCCGGGCGTGCCGCCGTACTTCGGCTTCAGATCGGGGGTGTTGTCGTCCGCGCGGTCCACCAGGGTGGTGTTGTCGACCTTGTCGCCGAACTCGGTCAGGATCGTGAAGATCTTGTCCGTGCGCTCACGGCCCAGCTCGACGTACTTGCCGCGGCCGAGGTCGACGACCTTCGAGCCGTGCCTCTCCTGGACCTTCGACTTTCCTTGCAGGACGTTCTGCAGGGCGGTCTGCCGCTGCTGCTCCTGCTGCTTGCTGAACGGGCCGTCCATGACATGGCCCTTGCCCCCGTACGTCTTCCCGGAGGTGGTGCCCGGCACGGCCGGCGCATCGGCGGAGGCCGTCGTCGCCAGCGCACCCGTGGCCGCGGTGGCGGCCAGGGTCACGAGCACGGCGGCGGATCTCAACGCCCGTCTCTTGGTGGTCACTTGAGTGGTCCCCTCTTCCGTGGCGGGCTCGCCACGTGTCACAAGTGACGCCATTTGACCGGAGGAGGAGGAGAATTAACAGTCCTTGACTGTGACGTTTCCGTTGCACTATGCAGGGGGGCGGATCCGGAATCCGGACAAGCGCGCCGATACGCGACGGCGCGTACCCCGTCCACAGGATGGACCCGGTGATTCCGTGCGCCCCCCATGCACCGGCACTGTGGGTTAGGCCATGCTTACCAACCGTTCCGTTCGGGCACAGGTCCGATTAGAGTCCGGGCCGACGGTGGGATCCACCGGCCGTGCCCCGCTCGCGCTTCCCTGATGTCACGAGGACGGATACCGCCATGCCTCGCCCGACTGTCGCACAGCTCCTCTACGGTTCCGGCACCGTCATCTGCTCCACCGTCGCCATGCTGCTGCTGTCACAGACGAGTTCGGGCCCCGGCGTGGGCGTGATCGCCGTGTCGGCGCTCATCCTGGGACTCTTCGTGGCCTTCTCCGTGCCGACGCGCAAGCCGGCGGCCGGCGCCCCGGAGGCGACGGGCGGGGTGTCCGAGCGGGTGCCCGCGCAGCGCGTCCCGGCTCCGGCCCACGCGCGCGGCCCGGCCGGCTCCGTGCGGGAACGCGAACCGGCGGGCCCGTGAACCACGGACCCGCCGGACGCCGCACCGCGCCGTGTGTCAGGCGGTGCTGACCACCACCGTCTTGGCGGCCTTGTCGTGCAGGCCCTGCTTGTAGGGCTTGTCGAAGAAGCTCCAGCCGCCGCAGATCGCCGTCCAGATGCAGGCGCAGCAGAAGACGGCCGGAATCCACAGCACGACCGCGCGCAGCAGATTGCTCTGCACGCTGGGCGTCGCGCCGTTGTCGAGGTTGGCCACGCGCAGCTTCAGCAGCTTCTTGCCGAGCGTCTGGCCGGTCCTGGCCATCATCACGGTGTCGTAGCCGATGTAGAGCACGGCCGCGAGCAGCGACTGCCCGAACTGCCGGCCGTACTGGATCTTGTCGGGGTCGGTCTCGTACTCGGAGGTCCCGAACGCCCACGACAGCAGGCCCACCACGATGCCGACCAGGATCAGGTCGATGATCCGGGCCAGCACGCGCTTGCCGCTGTCGGCCAGCGGCGGCATCCCGGCCGGCGGGTCCTGGGCGCCGTGGCCGCCACCCCCGCCGTAGGGGTCGCCCCCGTACGGCGGGGGCGCGCCGCCGCCCGGCGGGGGCGTCGCGCCGTAGGGGTTCTGCGGGGCGTCGTACGGGCCCTGGCCGGGGGACGCCCCCGGCGGCTGCGGACCGTCGTACGGGGAGCCGCCGCCCGGCGAGGCCGGGGGCGGCTTGCGGAACGGGTCGTCGTCCGGCGGCCTGCCGGATCCGTTGGGCGGCGGTTCGGTACTCATGGCCCGAGTGGACCGCGAACCCGGGCGCGACGCACCCGGCGGGCCGCCGTCCGGATGACCCGGACGGCGGCATCCGGCCATGATCGGGCGGGGCGGCCCGGCGGGTGACTACCCGGCGACGAACGTGCGCGCGATCTTGTCGTGCAGGCACTGGCGCCACGGCCGGTCGATCGCGCCCCACAGGACGCCGATGACCCCGATGAGCAGGACGCCGGGCACGGCGTAGGCGAGCCAGCGCCGCAGTGCCGCGCCGAACGACGGGGAGTCGCTGCCCTCGATCTCCCGCACGCTCAGCCCCAGCAGCTTCTTGCCCAGCGTGCGACCCCACTTGGCGGTCGGCAGCGCCTCGTACAGGACGCCGAAAACGAGCAGCACGGCGAGCACGATGCCGAGGTAGGTCGCGGTCGTGCCGTCCAGGAGCCAGACCGTGACCTGCCGGCCCGAGGCCTTCGCCGCGTCGATCTTGCCGTCGATGTGATCGAGGGCGCGGGTGCCGAGCGGCACCGCGACCGCCGCGGTGACGGCGCCCAGGACGAGCGAGTCGACGAGCCGCGCCAGCAGCCGCTTGCCCAGGCCCGCGGGGCGCGCGGACGCCTGCGCCTGCGCGGCGGCGAGGAACGGGTCGGCGGCCACCGGTTTGAACGGGGTGACCGGGCCCTGCGGTTCCGCGGCCTGCTCCGGGGTCGCCAGCTGGTGCACCTGCTGCGCCCAGGACGGCGAGCCGCCGCCGGGGCCCTGGGTGACGGGTGTGGCGACGGCGGGTGCGGCGGACGCGGCGGGCTGGGGGTAGCCGTAGGCGGGCTGCGGCGGCGGGTAGCCGTACCCGGACCGGCTCCCCTGCGGCGCACCGGCCGCGGCCGGCTGGGCCCCCGCGGGCGGCGGGTAGCCGTATCCGGGCTGCGGGTGGAGACCCGGGCTTGCCGGGGCGGCTGCCTGGGCCGGGGCCGGTGCGGGGGCGCTTGCCTGGGGCTGGGGCTGCGACCGAGCCGGGCTCTGCGGCTGGGAGCCCGCCTGGGCCCGGACCGGGGCCTGCGATGGAGCCGGGCTCTGCGGCTGGGAGCCCGCCTGGGCCCGGACCGGGGCCTGCGATGGAGCCGGGCTCTGCGGCTGGGAGCCCGCCTGGGCGGGGGTCTGGGCTTGCGCGGGGGGCTGGGCCTGCGCGAAAGGCTGGGGTTGACCGGGAGCCTGGGGTTGACCGGAGCCCCGAACCTGGCCCGAGAACTGGTCCTGCCCGGCGGCCGGGGACTGCCCCGCGACCCGGGCCTGCCCGGAGAGTTGAGGCTGCCCGGAGACCTGGGCCGGGCCGGAGACCTGGGGCTGCCCGGAGGCCTGGGGCTGTGCGGAGGCCTGGGGTTGTCCCGAGGCCTGGGCCGGGCCGGAGACCTGGGGCTGTGCGGAGGCCTGTGGTTGTCCCGAGGCCTGGGCCGGGCCCGAGGCCTGGGGCTGCCCGGAGACCTGGGGCTGTGCGGAGGCCTGGGCCTGGGCCTGGCCGGTGGCCTGGGGTTGATCGGCGGAATGGGTTCGGCCCGCGGTCTGCTGGGGTACCGCTCGGATCGTCATCGTGCCGTCGCCGCGCGGCGGCGCACCGGCGCCGGGGCGCACCGCGCGGATCGCGACGTTGCCGTCGGTGCGCGCGGGGACGGCCGGGGCGGCGGGGGGTTCGGGCGCGGCCGCGGGGTCGGTGGGCTCGCGCGGGTCGGTGCCCGCGGGGCCCGCGCCCCAGGAGACGCGGCGGTCCTGCTCGCCGCCGAACCCGCTCTGGTGGGAGGTGTCGGCCGCCCAGGCGGTGGCGGGCTCGGGCGAGTCCGGGTCGTCGGAGCCCGTCTCCGTCCGGACCGAGGGCTCCTCGTCGAGGAAGACCGGGCCGGTCTCCTCCACGGGACCCGGCGCCGGTGCCGCGGGCGCCGACCCGGCAGGGACCGGCAGGGACTCGCCCTCGGACGGGGCGGGGCGGCTGGTGCCGGGCACCCAGGCGGCACCGTTCCAGTACCGGACGTATCCGGGGATGGACGGGTCGGGGTAATAGCCTTCGCGGGGCCGGTCGTCACCGGGGGCCGGGGTTGGGGCGCTCATGTCCGTCGTCCCGTATCTGCTCGGGGGTCTTGTTGTGGCCTCCACATCTATCAGACGGCCGCACCCGCCCGCGCCGGTCCGCCGGTACGCCCCACTTTCCGGGCAACGCGCCGTGCGCCGCGGCGACTGCGGCGGGCCCGCGAAGAAACTTCGGCGAACTCGCGTAATGCGGCGGGCACATCGCGCTCTCTCCCCGTGCGGGCCCACACCGGGGCCCCGTACGCAGGAGAGGAAGTGCCCGCGATGCACACCGTGGTGGAACGCGAACTCGAGCTGAAACTGGTGCTGTCGCCGGAGCGGAGCATCCCCGTGCCGGCCCGGCTGTCCTACCGCACCGACGACCCGTACGCCGTCCACATCACCTTCCATCTCGGCTCGGACCATCCGGTGCACTGGACGTTCGCCCGCGAGCTGCTGGTGGAGGGGGTGTTCCGGCCCTGCGGCCACGGCGACGTGCGGATCTGGCCGACCAAGGTGGACGGCCGCAGCGTCGTCCTGATGGCGCTGACCTCGCCGGACGGCGACGCGCTGCTCGAAGCGCCCACCGTGCCGGTCTCGGCCTGGCTGGAGCGGACGCTGCGGGTGGTCCCTCCGGGCTCTGAGGCCGCGCAGCTCGGCATCGACGACGGCCTCGCCGAGCTGCTGGCCACGACCCCGGCCGGCGACGACCTCTACCTGCGCGACCCGTGGCCGTCGGACGAGTCGTCGTCCGACGAGCGGTGAGGGGGCCGAGCCGGGGCCGGGGTCAGAACAGTTTGCCGGGGTTGAGCAGGCCCAGCGGGTCGAAGGTCGCCTTGACGGCCCGCTGCACGTCGACGCCGACCGGGCCGAGCTCGCGCGCCAGCCACTCCTTCTTCAGGACGCCGACGCCGTGCTCGCCGGTGATGGTGCCGCCGAGTTCCAGGCCGAGCGCCATGATCTCGTCGAAGGACTCGCGGGCCCGGCGGCCCTCGTCGGCGTCCTGGGCGTCGAAGCAGACGGTGGGGTGGGTGTTGCCGTCGCCCGCGTGCGCGCAGACGCCGATGGTCAGGGCGTACTTGGCGGCGATGCGCTCGACGCCTTCGAGGAGTTCGGCGAGCCGGGAGCGCGGCACGCAAACGTCGTCGATCATCGTGGTGCCCTTGACCGCTTCGAGGGCGGTGAGGGACAACCGCCGTGCCTGGAGCAGCAGTTCGGACTCGGCGGCGTCCTCGGCGGGCACCACCTGGGTGGCGCCCGCCGCCTCGCACAGCGCGCCGACGGCGGCGAGGTCGCTCGCCGGGTCCGGGGTGTCGAAGGCGGCGAGGAGCAGGGCCTCGGTGGTCTCGGGCAGACCCATGTGGGCCATGGCGTTGACCGCCTTGACGGTCGTGCGGTCCATCAGCTCCAGCAGGGACGGGACGTGGCCGCCCTCCATGATCGCGCAGACGGCGTCGCAGGCCGCGGCGGCGGAGGCGAACTCGGCGGCCAGCACGAGCTGCTGGGGCGGCTGCGGCTTGAGGGCGAGCGTCGCCCGGACGATGATGCCGAGGCTGCCCTCGGAGCCGACGAAGAGACGGGTCAGGTCGTAGCCGGCGACGCCCTTCGCGGTGCGCCGGCCGGTGGACAGCAGGCGGCCGTCGGCGAGGACGACGTCGAGCCCGAGCACGTACTCGGCCGTGACGCCGTACTTCACGCAGCACAGGCCGCCGGAGGCCGTGCCGATGTTGCCGCCGATGGTGCACATCTCCCAACTCGACGGGTCGGGCGGGTAGTACAGGCCCACGTCGTTGACGGCGCGGGAGAGGGCGGCGTTGACGACGCCGGGTTCGACGACGGCGATCCGGTCGACCGGGCTGATCTCCAGGATGCGGTCCATCTTGACGAGCGAGAGCACGATGCAGCCGTCGGTGGCGTTGGCGGCGCCGGACAGGCCGGTGCGGGCGCCCTGGGGGACGACGGGGACGCGCAGCGCGGTGGCGGTGCGCATGACGTGCTGGACCTGTTCGACGGTGCGGGGCAGCACGACGACGGCGGGGCGGCCCGCGTCGCAGAAGCTCGCCATGTCGTGGGCGTAGGCGGCGGTGACGTCGGGGTCGGTGACGAGCGCCTCGGCGGGCAGTCCGTCCCCGAGCAGTTCGATGAGGGTGCGGCTCATGATCACAGCCTGGCACCCGGGGCCATCGGTGTGAACCCGTCTGCGGGGTCGGTCGCGGGCCGGGATGGCGGCCGGATGCGCTCCTGGTACGCCCGCACAGTGAGCGGCATGGAGAAGGCCATGGACAACGCCATGGAGTACGCGGAGCTGGAGCTTGCGGACGATGTGGATGACGAGGCGGTGCACGGCGTGCCGCCCGCCTTCACCGGTGCGGTGCGGCGCCGCTCCCCCGTGCTGCGGCGCGCGCTGCTTGCGTTCGCCGCCGGGTGCGTGCTCCTCGGCGGGGTGCTCGTGGCGCGGCCGGACGGGCAGGCGCGGGCGCCGGTCCCCGCTTCACCCGGGCCCGCCGGGCGGGCGGTGATCGCCCAGGCGGCCGGGGCGCCCGCGTCGCTGCCCGACCTGACCGCGCTGATCGCCGAGCGCGAGGCCGGGCTGCGGGCGCATCCGCGCTCCGCCGGGGCGTGGGCGGCGCTCGGGGCCGCCTATGCCGAGCGCGGGGCGCGGACCGCCGACCCGGCGTACTACCCCAGGGCCGAGTCGGCGCTGCGCCGTTCGCTCGCCCTGCGGCCGCGACGCAACGCGGCGGCCCTCGACGGCCTCGCCTCGCTGGCCGCCGCGCGGGGCGACTGGCGCGGCGCCCGCGGGTTCGGCGAGGCCGCGGTGGCGCCGGCGCCGCGGCGGTGGACGGCGTACGCGGCGCTGGTCGACGCCGACCTGGGCCTCGGTGACCACGCGGCGGCCGCGCGGCACCTGGCGAAGCTGTCCTCGCTCGCCGGCGGGACGGCGGTGGTGCTGCGCACCGCGGCCGTGTACCGGGACCAGGGCCGGCGGGAGGACGCGGCGGCCCTGCTCAGCGACGGGGCGGCCCGCGCGGGGACGCCCACGGAGCGGGCCGCGCTGCTGCACCTCGGCGGTGAACTGGCCTGGGAGCGGGGGGACGCGGGGGACGCGTTGCGGTACTGCGACGCGGCGCTCGCCGCGGACCCGCGGTTCTTCGCGGCGTATGCCGGGCAGGGGCGGGCGCTGGCCTCGCTGGGCCGTACGCGGGAGGCCGTGCGGGCCTATCAGCGGGCGCTCGCGGGGCGGCCCGAGCCGCAGTACGCGCTTGAGCTCGGCGAGTTGTACGAGTCCCTGCACGAGGACCGCGCGGCCCGCGGGCAGTACGACGCACTGCGGGCCCGGGCCGCCGCGCGGGGAGCCCGCGGGGTGGACGACACGCTGGTGCTCGGCCGGTACGAGGCGGACCACGGGGAGCCGGCGGCGGCGGTGGCGCGGCTGCGGGGCGCGTGGGCGCGGTCGCACGGGGCGCCGGTGGCGGATGCGCTGGGCTGGGCGTTGCACCGGGCCGGGCGGGACGGGGAGGCGATCGCGCTGCTGCGGGCGGCGACGGATTCCTCGCGGGGTGGGGGTGTGCGGAGCGGGCTTCTCCTGTACCACCGGGGGGTCGTCGAGCGGCGGCTCGGGCTCGGTGGGGCGGCGCGGCGGCATCTGCGGGAGGCGGTGCGGATCGATCCGGGGTTCTCCCCGCTGTTCGCTCCGCGGGTTCGGCGGGAGCTTTTGTTGCTCGGGGAGCCGGTGGGGGGTGGGCCGGCCCGCGTGTGGGGGGTTCCCCGCGAGGCGCCGGGGGCGCCGGGGGGACGGGGCTGAGCCGGGTGCCGCTCGGATGGTGCGCCGGGGCCCAGCCCTTGGTCGTTCGGCTGCGGGCCGGTGGGGGCTGGTCGCGCAGTTCCCCGCGCCCCTGACGGGGCACTCCGTGCGCCCCCGTTTTCGGCCGCGGACCGGTGGGGGTTCCCGCGCCGTTCCCCGCGCCCCTGACGGGGCACTCCGTGCGCCCCCGTTTTCGGCCGCGGACCGGTGGGGCTTCTCGCGCCGTTCCCCGCGCCCCTAAAGGCGCACTGCGTGCGCCTCCGTTGTTGGCTTTCGGCCGGTGGGGCTTCTCGCGCCGTTCCCCGCGCCCCTGGAGCATGCGGCTTCGCCGCGGCTCCAGGGCCCCGTGGGCGCCCGATGAGATGCCGCACGAAGTGCGCATCTCGGGGGCGCGGGGAACTGCGCGAGAAGCCCCACCGGAGCCGCGGACGAAGTACCGCCCAGGGGCGCGGGGAACTGCGCGAGCAACCACGAGGGCGCGCCAGCCGAAAGGCTGCCTGTGAGGGGCGCGGGGAACTGCGCGAGTCGTCCCCGCCGGGCCGCGCGGATGCATGCCCCGTACAGCCGCGGAGCGGGATGGTCTCAGAGGTTGCCCCGCTTCTCCTGTTCCCGCTCGATCGCCTCGAAGAGCGCCTTGAAGTTGCCCTTGCCAAAGCCCATGGACCCGTGGCGTTCGATCATCTCGAAGAAGACCGTCGGCTTGTCCTGGACCGGCTTGGTGAAGATCTGGAGCAGGTAGCCGTCCTCGTCCCGGTCGACGAGGATCTTCAGCTCGCGCAGGGTCTCGACGGGGACCCGCGTCTCCCCCGCCCACTCCCCGAGCGTGTCGTAGTAGGAGTCCGGCGTGTCGAGGAACTGGACCCCGGCCGCCCGCATGGTCCGTACCGAGGAGACGATGTCGTTCGTGGCGAGCGCGATGTGCTGGACGCCGGCCCCGCCGTAGAACTCCAGGTACTCGTCGATCTGGGACTTCTTCTTGGCGACGGCGGGCTCGTTGATCGGGAACTTGACCTTGAGCGTGCCGTCCGCGACGACCTTCGACATCAGCGCGCTGTACTCGGTCGCGATGTCGTCGCCCACGAACTCCTTCATGTTCGTGAAGCCCATGACCTTGTTGTAGAACTCCACCCACTCGTTCATGCGGCCGAGTTCGACGTTGCCGACGCAGTGGTCGATGGCCTGGAAGGTGCGCTTGGCGGGCGGCTCGACGATCGGCGCGGCGGCCTGGAACCCGGGCAGGTAGGGGCCGTCGTAGCCGGAGCGCTCGACCAGGGTGTGGCGCGTCTTGCCGTACGTGGCGATGGCGGCGCGGACGACGGTGCCGTGCTCGTCCTTGACCTCGTGCGGCTCGGCGATGCCGCGGGCCCCGTGCTCGACGGCGTAGGCGTACGCGGCGCGCGCGTCCGGCACCTCGATGGCGAGGTCGACGACGCCGTCGCCGTGGGCGGCGACGTGGTCCTCCAGGAAGTGGCCCCACTCGGTGGAGGCCTTGATGACGGAGGTGAACACGAAGCGGGCGGAGCCGTTGGTCAGGACGTACGAGGCGGTCTCGCGGCTGCCGTTCTCCGGTCCGGAGTAGGCCACGAGCTTCATGCCGAAGGCGGTGGAGTAGTAGTGCGCGGCCTGCTTGGCGTTGCCCACGGCGAAGACGACCGCGTCCATCCCCTTGACCGGGAAGGGGTCGGCCTGCCGGGCGGTGTCGGGGGTGTGCTGCGAGGACGAGTGTGTGGTCTGCGTCATGAGGGGAGGCTCCCGCCGTTCCACAAGGTGCGCAACAGTTCGCGTATCAGCTGGACAATCTGTTCAGGGACCCGCGGGTTCCGGCAGACTGATTGCACAGGATGACCACCCGGGAGGCGCGCATGCCGATCGATCGTCTGGACGGCCGGCTGATCCTGCTGCTGGCCCGGGAGCCGCGGATCGGGGTGCTGGAGATGTCGCGGCGGCTCGGCGTGGCCCGCGGCACCGTGCAGGCCCGCCTGGACCGGCTTACCTCGAACGGAGTCATCCGCGGCTTTGGCCCCCAGGTGGACCCGGCGGCGCTCGGCTACCCCGTCACCGCGTTCGCGACGCTGCAGATCCGCCAGGGCCAAGGAGCCGACGTCAGAGCGCATTTGACCGGCGTCCCGGAGGTCCTGGAGCTGCACACGACGACGGGCAGCGGGGACATGCTCTGCCGGCTCGTGGCCCGCTCGAACGCGGATCTCCAGCGGGTGATCGACCTGGTTGTCGGTTTTGATGGCATCGTCCGGGCTTCCACGGCGATCGTCATGGAAAATCCGGTTCCGCCGCGGATCATCCCGCTGGTGGAGCAGGCGTCGGGAGATACCTGACACCGGACCCGGTCCTGCTGCGAGGTGCGATGAACTTCTGGGAGTACCTGGTCAACCGCCACCAGCAGCTGCTCGCCGACTCCTACCAGCACGCCAGCGCCGTCTTCCAGTGCATGGTGGTCGCCACCCTCATCGGGGTCGTGATCGCCGTCGTCACCTACCGCAGCGACTGGGCCGGGAACCTCGCGACGACCGCCACCTCGACGATCCTCACCATCCCCTCGCTCGCCCTGATCGGCCTGCTGATCCCGCTGGTGGGGCTCGGGGTCGCGCCGACCGTCATCTCCCTGACCCTGTACGGGCTGCTGCCGATCGTGCGCAACGCCATCGTGGGGCTGCGCGGGGTCGACCCGACGCTGATCGACGCGGCCAAGGGCATCGGGATGTCCCGGGCGGCCCGGCTGTTCCGGGTGGAGCTGCCGCTGGCGTGGCCGCCGATCCTGACCGGCATCCGGGTCTCCACGCAGATGCTGATGGGGATCGCCGCCATCGCCGCGTACGCCTCCGGGCCCGGGCTCGGCAACGAGATCTTCCGCGGCATCGCCTCCCTGGGCAGCGCCAACGCGCTCAACCAGGTGCTGGCGGGCACGCTCGGCATCATCGTCCTCGCCCTGCTCTTCGACGCCGCGTACGTCCTCATCGGACGGCTGACCATCCCGAGGGGGATCCGTGTCTGAACCCGTCTCCGACACCGCGACCGGCACGCGCGCGTCCGGGGCCGCCATCGAGCTGGAGAACCTCAGCAAGCGCTACCCGGGTTCGTCCGATCCGGCCGTGGACAGCGTGAACATGGAGATCAAGGCGGGCGAGCTGATCATCTTCGTCGGCCCCTCCGGCTGCGGGAAGTCGACCACCCTCAAGATGATCAACCGGCTGATCGAGCCGACCGGCGGCCGCATCCGCATCAACGGCGAGGACGTCACCGACATGGACCCGGTGAAGCTGCGCCGCAAGGTCGGCTACGCGATCCAGTCCTCGGGCCTCTTCCCGCACATGACCGTCGCGCAGAACATCGCGCTCGTGCCGAAGATGGTCGGCTGGTCGAAGTCGAAGGTCGCCTCCCGGGTCGAGGAGATGCTGGACCTCGTCGGGCTCGACCCGGGCGAGTTCCACGGCCGCTACCCGCGCCAGCTCTCCGGCGGCCAGCAGCAGCGCGTCGGCGTGGCGCGGGCGCTCGCCGCCGATCCGCCGGTGCTGCTGATGGACGAGCCGTTCGGCGCCGTCGACCCGATCACCCGCGACCACCTCCAGGACGAGCTGATCCGCCTCCAGCACGAGCTGCACAAGACGATCGTCTTCGTCACGCACGACTTCGACGAGGCCATCAAGCTCGGCGACCGGATCGCGGTGCTGCGCGAGCGCTCGCACATCGCCCAGTTCGACACCCCGGAGGCCATCCTCACCAACCCGGCCGACGACTTCGTCTCCGGGTTCGTCGGCGCGGGCGCGGCCCTCAAGCGGCTCAACCTCACCCGCGTACGCGACGTCGAGGTCACCGACTACCCGACCGTCGGCGTCGACGACCCGCTCCAGGACATCTTCAACAAGCTGCGGGCCGCCGGGACGAACGAGCTGCTGCTCCTCGACCGGCGCCGCCGCCCCTACAAGTGGCTGCGCCGCGGCGACCTGATGCGGGCCAAGGGGTCCCTGGCCCGCGCGGGCACCCTGGTCCACGACACCGTGACCTGGGACGCGACCCTGCGCGACGCGCTGGAGGCGGTCCTCACCGACAACGCGGGCCGCGTCGCGGTCACCGGGCGGCGCGGCGAGTACGAGGGCGTCGTCGACATGGAGACCCTGATGAACTCCGTGCACGAACTCCTCGACGCCGACCGGCTCGAAGCGGCCGAGCACCAGCACGACCTGGAGGAGCACCGGGCCCGTCAGACGCAGGCGGAGCAGGAGGGCGCGGGGGCCGGCGACGCAGGGGGGCCGGCGTGAGCACTCCCCTGAAGCGCGGCGACGGGCGTCCCGAGGGCGAGCACGAGGTCAAGGGCCTCGCCTTCCGCGACGAGGGCGAGGGCGAACAGGAGGCGCCGCCGCCGTCCGCGGCGCGCCGGCAGCCGCGCCGCATCACCTGGCAGAAGCTGACCTTCCTGCCGGTCGTCCTGGCGGCGGTGCTGCTCGCCACCTGGCTCTGGTTCCGCAGCGCCGACCTCGACTCGATCTCGGAGAACGCCATCTCCGGCGGGCAGGTGTGGAAGGCGCTGCGCCAGCACATCACGCTCACGGTGATCTCGACGTTCTTCGTGCTGATCATCGCGATCCCGCTGGGCATCCTGCTGACCCGCAAGGCCTTCCGCAAAGCGACCCCGTTCGCCCTCACGCTCGCCAACATGGGGCAGGCGACGCCCGCGATCGGCCTGCTGGCGCTCCTCGTCATCTGGCTGGGCATCGGGCAGCGGACCGCCCTGATCGGCATCATCATCTACGCGATCCTGCCGGTGCTCTCCAACACGATCGCGGGGCTCAAGGCCAACGACCCGACGCTCCTGGAGGCGGCGCGCGGCATCGGCATGTCGCCGCTGGGCGTCCTCGCCCGGGTCGAACTGCCGCTGGCCGTCCCGCTGATCCTCGCGGGGGTGCGGACCGCGCTCGTCCTCAACGTCGGCACGGCGACCCTCGCCACGTTCGGCGGCGGCGGCGGTCTCGGCGTCCTCATCACCACCGGCATCACCAACCAGCGCATGCCGGTCCTGATCCTCGGCTCGATCCTGACCATCGCCCTGGCCCTGCTCGTCGACTGGCTGGCCTCGCTCGCCGAACTCCTGCTGCGCCCGCGCGGCCTGGAGGTGCGCTCATGAGGTACCGGACGCGGATGGCAGCGGCGGCGGCGAGCGGGCTCGTGCTGCTCGCCGGGTGCGGGCTCACCAGCGGCAGCCCGCTGGTCGACGACGTACGGCCCGGCACGGTCGGCCGGGGCGCGCCGCTGGCGGGCGCGGACATCACCGTCACGTCGAAGGAGTTCACCGAGCAGCTGATCCTCGGCGCGATGATGGGCATCGCGTTCAAGGCGGCCGGCGCGGACGTCCTGGACCGCACCGGGATCCAGGGCTCGGTCGGCGCCCGCGAGGCCATCAAGTCCGGTGACGCGGACGCCATGTACGAGTACACGGGCACGGCCTGGATCACGTACCTCGGCAACTCCCGCCCGATCCCCGACCCGCACCGGCAGTGGGAGGCGGTGCGCAAGGCCGACCTGAAGAACGGGATCACCTGGCTGGCGCCGTCCGCGCTCAACAACACGTACGCGCTGGGCATGAACCAGGCCAACTTCAAGAAGTACCGCACCAAGACCCTCTCCGACGTCGCGGCCCTGTCGAAGTCGGACCCGGGCGCCGTCACCCTGTGCGTGGAGAGCGAGTTCGCCAACCGGGCGGACGGGCTGCCGGGGATGGAGAAGGCGTACGGGATGAAGATCAGCGCCGGGAACATCACGCAGATGGACAGCGGGATCATCTACACGCAGGCCGCCAAGGGCAGTTGCACGTTCGGCGAGGTCTACACGACCGACGGCCGGATCAGGGCGATGAACCTGCACGTCACCCAGGACGACAAGCACTTCTTCCCCAACTACAACGCGGCGCCCGAGATCAACTCGAAGTCCCTGAAGAAGTATCCGCAGATGGCGGAGGTGCTGGCGCCCATCACCAAGGCGCTCGACAACACCGTCGCGCAGGAACTCAACGCGAAGGTCGACGTCGACGGGCAGGACCCGCACGACGTCGCGAAGGACTGGCTGGTGCGGAAGGGGTTCGTCAAGGAGTGAGCCGGGCGGCTGGGGGCGCGCGCCGGGTTCAGCAGGCGGGGACGGAGCCGGTGTTCTTCGCCAGGTCGGTCAGGGCGGTGACCGCTCCGCGCAGCGTGCTCACCGGGATCAGCCGCATCGACTTCGGCGCCGACGCCTTCGCGTCCGAGCACTCCGCCTTCGGTACGAGGAAGACCGTGGCGCCGTCGCGGTCGGCGGCCTGCACCTTGAGGGAGACCCCGCCGACCGCGCCGACCCGGCCGGTGTCGTCGATGGTGCCGGTGCCCGCGACCGACTTCCCGCCGGTCAGCTCGCCGCCGCTGCCGTCGCCGTCCAGCATGTCGACGATGCCGAGCGAGAAGAGCAGGCCCGCGCTGGGGCCGCCGACGTCGCCGAGCTGCAGGGCGACCTCGACGCCGTCCGTGGTCGCGCCCTCGTCGTTCAGGTAGCCGAGCGCGGCCTCGGTGGCGGCGTCCTGGGACCCCTTCATCTCCTTCTTGTTGTGCGCCTCGATCTCCTTGGTGGAGCCGCCCGACGGGTAGACCGAGTCCCGGGGCATGACCGCGCGGTCCTCCGCGAACCAGCCGTCGAGCACGTCACCGAGGTGCACGGAGGCGTCCGGGCCCGTCGCCACGATGGTCACCGCGCGCAGCGCTCCGCGGGTGTCGCGGGTCGGGGCGCCGGTGATGGCGATGACGGGCTTGCCGTCGTCCTTGCCGAGCACGTTCGTCGTGGGGCCCGGCTGCGCCACCGAGAACGGCAGCGGGGCGAGTGCGGCCACCGCGAGCAGGGCGACGGTGGGGAGGGCGCACAGGGTGAGGGCAGCGGGGCGGCTGAGGCGGTTGAACACGGCCCCAATCTAACGCGGGGGGTTCCGTGTGCGGTCCTGGGCTCGTGCGGGGTCCCTTCACCGCGGCCCCGGGTTGTGCTTCTCGCGCGCTTCGCGCGCCCCCATGGGTTGTCGATCAGCTGCCGGCCGGTGGGGGCTGATCGCGCAGTTCCCCGCGCCCCTGAAGGGCGCACTGCGTGCGCCCCCCTGTTTGTCCGCCCGCCCGGTGGGGGCTGGTCGCGCAGTTCCCCGCGCCCCTGAGATGCGCACTTCGTGCGCCATCTCATCGGGCCCCTGAGGCTGCGGCGAAGCCGCATGCCTTTAGGGGCGCGGGGAACTGCGCGAGCAACCACGACGAGAGCCGCACTCAACGGATGGCCGGGCCCGGCAGACGCTCAGGGGCGCGGGGAACTGCGCGACCGGCCACGACGAGAGCCGCACCTGCGCGACGGGCGCGTCCCCGACACGGCGGCCCGGGGCCGACCCGACCCGGGGTCACCAGGAACCGCCCCTCAGCGGAGCGCGTCCGCTACTTCTCGCGCCGCATCCATCACCCGCGGCCCCACCCGCTCGGGCACCGCGTCCGCCAGCATCACCACTCCCACGCTCCCCTCAAGACCGGTCACCCCGAGCAGCGGCGCGGCGGCGCCACTCGCCCCGGCCTCCAGCTCGCCGTGGGTGAGGGTGTAGCCGGGTTCGGGCAGCACCCCGCGCCGGGAGGCGAGGATGGCCCGGCCCGCGGCCCCCCGGTCGAGGGGGTGGCGGAACCCGGTCCGGTACGCCACGTGGTAATCCGTCCAGGTCGGTTCGACGACCGCGACGGCCAGCGCCTCCGACCCGTCGACCAGCGTCAGGTGCGCCGTCGCCCCGATGTCCTCGGCCAGCGACCGCAACGCGGGCAGCGCCGCCTCCCGTACCAGCGGATGCACCTGCCGCCCCAGACGCAGCACGCCGAGGCCGACCCGGGCGCGGCCGCCCAGGTCGCGACGGACGAGGGCGTGCTGCTCCAGCGTGGCGAGCAGGCGGTAGACGACCGTGCGGTTCACGCCGAGCTTGGTGGACAGCTCGGTCACGGTCAGCCCATGGTCGGTGTCGGCGAGCAGTTTGAGGACGCGCAGTCCTCTGTCGAGCGTCTGGGAGGTCTCCGCGGTCACGACGCCCACTCCTTCATGGTGAGGTCGGCGGTCTCCTACGCGGCGGTTTGCGTCGCCTGTCCCTTGGGCGACGCGCGTCAGAGCCGCCGGTCGGTGATCAGGCGCTGGGCTGCATACGGCTCTACGGCTGCAGACGACTGTCTTCGTGCGTACCGGCTGCGCTCCGCGGCGGCGCTGCCACGGGGCGTGTGCGTTGCCGGGAATGTAGCGAGGTCGTCCCGCTGAGCGGAAGACTCCGTCCAGAATCCGGTCAGCGCGGGGCCGGAGTTATTGCCGATTGCCCGCACTTGGGACCCGTGTCACTTCATGCGGGTCGCCCACTCCTGGACCTTGGCGATGCGCTGGCGCAGCTGCCCCGCGGTCGCCTCCGCGCTGGGCGGCCCGCCGCACACCCGGCGCAGTTCGGTGTGGAGGACACCGTGCGGCTTGCCGCTCTGGTGGACGTACGCGCCGACGAGGGTGTTGAGCTGTTTGCGCAGCTCCATCATCTCCTTGTGGGAGACGACGGGCCGGCGCTCGGCGGGCAGTTCCAGCAGATCGGCCTCGGTGTCGGGCTTCTTGCGGCTGTGGGCGATCTGCCGGGCCTGCCGCTTCTGCAGCAGCAGTTGCACCTGGTCGGGTTCGAGGAGCCCGGGGATGCCGAGGTAGTCCTGCTCCTCCTCGCTGCCGGGGTGGGCCTGCATGCCGAACTCGGCGCCGTCGTAGAGCACCCGGTCGAAGACGGCCTCGGACTCCAGCGCCTCGAAGGAGAACTGCTCCTGCTCGCCGGTGTCCTCGTCCTCCTGCTTGTTCGCCTCGTCCATCTCCTTCTCGGACTCGGCGTAGGGGTCCTCCTCCCCTTCCTTCTTCGGCTTGTCGAGGACGTGGTCGCGCTCGACCTCCATCTCGTTGGCGAAGCCGAGCAGGTCGGGGACGGTGGGCAGGAAGACGGACGCGGTCTCGCCGCGCCGCCGCGAACGCACGAAACGGCCGACGGCCTGCGCGAAGAAGAGCGGCGTCGAGATGGTGGTGGCGTACACGCCGACCGCGAGGCGCGGCACGTCGACGCCCTCCGACACCATGCGCACGGCGACCATCCACCGGTCCTCGCTCGCCGCGAAGTCGTCGATCCGCTTCGAGGCCCCGGTGTCGTCGGAGAGCACGAGCGTCGCCCTGCTGCCGGTGATCTCCCGGATGAGCTTGGCGTACGCGCGCGCCGAGTCCTGGTCGGAGGCGATGACGAGGGCGCCCGCGTCCGGGATGCCCTTGCGGACCTCGGTGAGCCGGGCGTCGGCGGCCCGCAGCACGCTGGGCATCCACTCGCCGCGCGGGTCGAGCGCGGTGCGCCAGGCCTGGCTGACGGCGTCCTTGGTCATCGGCTCGCCGAGCCGCGCGGCGATCTCGTCGCCCGCCTTGGTGCGCCAGCGCATGTTGCCGCTGTAGGAGAGAAAGATGACGGGCCGCACGACGCCGTCGCCGAGTGCGCTCCCGTAGCCGTACGTGTAGTCGGCGGAGGACCGCCTGATCCCGTCGTTGCCCTCCTCGTACTGCACGAAGGGGATGGGATTGGTGTCGGAGCGGAACGGGGTGCCGGTGAGGGCGAGCCGCCGGGTGGCCGGCTCGAACGCCTCCAGGCACGCCTCGCCCCACGACTTCGAGTCACCGGCGTGGTGGATCTCGTCGAGGATGACCAGCGTCTTGCGCTGCTCGCTGCGGTTGCGGTGCAGCATGGGCCGCACGCCGACGCCCGCGTACGTCACGGCGACGCCCTGGTACTCCTTGCTGAGCGGACCCGCGCTGTACTCGGGGTCCAGCTTGATCCCTATCCGCGCGGCCGCCTCCGCCCACTGCTTCTTCAGGTGCTCGGTCGGCGCGACCACGGTCACCTGCTGCACGACGTGGTGGTGGAGCAGCCACGACGCGAGGGTCAGCGCGAACGTCGTCTTGCCGGCCCCCGGGGTGGCGACGGCGAGGAAGTCGCGCGGCTGCTCCTGGATGTACCGCTCCATCGCCCCCTGCTGCCAGGCGCGCAGCTTGTTGGCGGTGCCCCAGGGGGCGCGGCCAGGGAAGGCGGGCGAGAGGTGGTGGGACGAGGCGCTCGGGGCGGCGGGCGTGGTAGTCACGGTCTCCGGTTACTTGAGATCGACGGCACGGCTTACTTGAGATCGACGGCACGGCTACGTACACGGCTACGTATGACAACCGGGCCACCCTACCGGTGCGGAGGTCGACGCATCGGACGGACGAGGCCGGGGGGCGGGCGGGTGCGACGCGTGTCACAGGGGGTGCGTCCCGCCCCGGTGTCCCCCACCTCACGTCACTTCTCGCGCAGCCGTGTCCCCACCCACGCCCCCGCCAGCGCGATCGCCGCCATCGGCAGGAAGACGGCGACGAAGGCGGCCGGGTGGGATCCGCCGGACCCGGCGACGACCTCATGGCCCTGCCCCACCGCTCCCCCGCCGAGCGCGGTGAACGCGGCGCCGCCGGCGGCGAGCAGGACCACGTTCGAGAGGCCGTCGGAGATCTGCAGGGCGGCGGAGTTCGTCCCGGCCTCCTCGGGCGCGGAGAGCTGGAGCAGGAGCACGCTGGTGGCGGAGACGACCAGCCCCATCCCGAGGCACCCGAACCCCCACGCCACGGCGACGGTCCACACCGGTACGGCCGCGATCAGCACGCTCGGGGCGGCCGCGACGGCCGCGGCGACGAGCACCATGCCCCCGGCGGTGAGCCGGTCCCGGTAGGGGTCGAGCCGGGGCCGCGACTGGATCCAGGAGCCGAGCGCCCAGGTCGCGCCGCCCGCGGCGAGCGAGAACCCGGCGAGGGTCGGCGACAGCCCGCGCTGGGTGACCAGCATCAGCGGCACGAAGGACTCGGCGGCGATGAACGACCCCGCCGCGACCCCGCGCAGCAGCACCACGGACGGCAGCCCGCGCACGGCCCGGTACGTGCCGCGGGGCAGCAGCCGGAGCACGGACGGTACGAGCAGGGCGGCGCCGAGGACGCCGGGCAGCAGGGACAGGGGCCGAGGGTCCTGGGCGGCGTACTGGAGCAGCGCGGCGCCGAGCGAGATCCCGAGGGCGAGCCGGATCCGGCGCCGGTCGAAGGCCCCGCCCGCGGCGCCGGGCGCGGGCCCGCCGGCCCGGCGCCGGATCTGCGGCAGCGCGAGGGCGAGCGGCAGCAGGACGAGCACCGGGATGCCCAGGAACACCCAGCGCCACCCGAGGTGCTCGGTCACGGCTCCGGCCGCCAGGGGCCCCACGATCGACGGGACGACCCATGCGGCGGCGAACGCGGCCATGATGGCGGGCCGCAGCCGTTCCGGGTAGGCCCGGCTGACGACGACGTAGAGCGCGACGATGACGAGCCCGCCGCCGAGGCCCTGCACGGCCCGGCCGGCCACGAACAGCCACATGCCGCCCGCGGTCCCGGCGACGACGAGCCCCGCGGCGAACGCCCCGATCCCGGCGCCGAGCGGCCCGAGCGGCCCGCGCCGGTCGGCCCACTGCCCGGCGGCGACCATGCCGAAGAGGCTGGTGGTGAAGTATCCGGAGAAGGCGTAGGCGTACAGCGACACCCCGTCCAGCTCGCGCGCGGCGACGGGCATCGCGGTCCCGACGGCGGTCGCCTCGAAGGCGATGAGCAGCACGACGGTGACGATGCCGATGCTCAGGGCCCGGTAGGTCCGCCCGAGCACGCCCTCGACGTCGGCGAGCGCGGCCAGGTCGGGCCCCGGGGCGACCCCCGGCCCGACGCCGACGTCTGTCTGTTCGGTCGCTCTGTCGTCGTCGAGGGCAGCCATGCGGATCAGCGTAAGGGGCATGGCGCGCCCTGACCCCTGTCGGAGGACGGGGAACGCCCTCATCCCTTGGTCCTACGCCCCCGCCCGCGCCGCCCCGCATCATGAACGGCGTATGGCAGTCGCGTTGCGACCGGCGCCGCGCCCTTGAGGGAGCCGCGCCCGGCGGCCTACGGTCGTTCACACCAGCCCGTCGCAACACCAGTTACCCGCGCAACACACGGCCGTGTGCCCGAGTGGTTTAGGGATTCGCCTGCAAAGCGAAGCACACCGGTTCGATTCCGGTCACGGCCTCCGGCAGCTCGACGGCGCTGAGCTGCACGCACAGAAGGGGCGTCCCGCCACGACGGAACGCCCCTTCGGCATGCCCGCCCGCCGCACCTGTCCACGCTGAGCGCGTTCGACACCGATGGGCGCCTCTGAAGCCGGGCTCCCGGCGCGGCTGCGCGGCTGCTCAAGGCGCGTACCAGTTGATCGGCGGCAGCCTGCCCGCAGGCGCGCACCTCCCACCAGCCGACGGCCCGCGAAATAAGCGCAATTGCTCCAGTTGGCGACCCTCACCGCTCCCGTGACAGGACCAACGCGGACTGTGATCCCCTCCGCGGGATTGCTAACTTGATGCCGACCTACAGCACCATCTGGTTGCGAAAGCAATCGGACAAACGGGGACATCGGGGGAAAGGGCGCACCGTGGCGTGGGACGAGTGGGAGAAGCTCAAGACCGAGGCCGCTGACCGGCAAACGACGCAGATGCGGCTGAACCAGGCCGACGGCGGAGGAGGCGCACCACCCCTCCCCGGCAGGACGGGTGACCTCAAGGTCGCCGACGCCGACCTCGCCAGGATCGGCAGCCAGGCCAAGGCGCTCTACGACGGCCTATGGGACGAGGCGCGCGTAGCGGACTCGAGCAGCAGCAAGGCCGCCGGCAGCCTCCTGGGCCAGGGCTTCTCGCTCGGTTCGGGTCTGCAGCACGTGGCCGACCGCTGGGAGGTGCAGTTGAAGTCCTTGATGGACGCCTGCGCCCACATCTCGAACCACATGCAGGTCACGAAGAAGGTGCACGCCAGCGACGAGCACTACATCCAGCGCCAGATGAGCAGCATCGACGCCCTCGACCACGGCTTCGACGAACGAGTCGGCGACCCCGGCAGACCGAACCCCGCCTACTACGGCAAGCCGGACGGGAAGAAGGACGACTGATGAACTTCGACGATCTCCTCGACGCCGACTTCAAGCTGCTCGACGACGCCGTCGAGGACTGGGGCACACTCGTCACCAATCTGGCAGAACTGAAGAAACAGGCCGAGGACGGACTGCACAAGGCCGCCAACAAGGCCGACTGGTCCGGCCTGAACTCCCAGGTGACGAAGGAGTTCATCGGCAAGACCGCCGGGGAGTTCGGCGACGCCCACACCCAGTCGAAGACCATCCACAGCGTCCTGGACGACACCCGGGGTGAGTTGAAGGGTTATCAGAAGCAGCTCGAGGCGGCCGTGCGCCGCGGCCGGGAGAAGCACATCAAGGTCATCGGCCACGACGGCGGCTTCACCGTCACCACGGACATTCCGCCGGAGGCCCGCACCCACGCGGACAAGGACAACCAGGCCGACATCGACGCGCTGCGCGACGACATCCAGAAGATCCTGGAGAAGGCAGCCGAGAGCGACAGTTCCGCAAGCAAGATCCTCAAGGCGCTCGCGGACCAGGCCGAGATGGGCTTCGCGGACGCGAGCTACAAGAACCGGGACGACGCGGCCGCGGCTCTCCAGGAAGCTGAGGACCTGGCCAAGATCGCCAGGAAGGACCCCGAGGACCTCACGGTCAAGGACTTCGACCGCATCAACGCCGGGCTGAAGAAGTACAAGAACGACGACCTGTTCTCCGAGCGGTTCGCCACCGCACTCGGCCCGCAGAAGACGATGGAGTTCTGGGCCGGCATCAACAACCCCGGCATGAACTGGGACATCGGTCACGGCCGCCGCGACCAACTCGACGACATGCAGCACAATCTGGGCCTCACGCTCGCCAACGCCAGCCAGAGCGACTCGACTTCGATGGACGACTGGCGGCGCAAGACCATCGACCTGGGCGACAAGCCCCTCTACGGCGACAAGGGCGGCCCCATGGGCTTCCAGGTCATGAGCAACCTGATGCGCACCGGCGACTACGACGACCAGTTCATGAAGGACTACGGCACCAAGCTCATGGCCACGGAACGCAAGCTCACCGGCAACGGCGAGCACGCGAACATGGCCTGGCAGCACCTGGGCCCGGACCCGATCCTCAACCGCATCGGCGACGACAGCGGTTCGGACCCCCTCACCGGATACATGAAGGGGCTCTCCAACAGCCCGGACGCCGCCACAGACTTCTTCAATCAGCAGTTCGTGTCGAGAGAAGAATCCCCCTTCGAGCGCGACTCGGACGACGAAAATGATTACAAGGGGAAAGTGGCGCTGACCAACTTCCAGTATCTCTTCGAGGAACGGGAATGGCCTGAGGAGACGAATCTGCAAGGCGACGAGGACAACAGTGGGATGAACAACCTGGCGCTGGCCTTGGAGGCCGCCACGACAGGGCATCCCGCTGGCGAGCTGCCGACGCTGGACACGCCTCCGCACACCGCCGAGCAGGCCAAGCTCTTCAGCGCCATCGTGTCCTCGGTCGGAGACGACTCCGCTCGCCTCACTGACCGTGGGTACATGTCGGACAGCATGGGCCAGATCGCTTCGGAGTATCTTCCCGATATCAATCGGGCAGAGAGTGGAGTGAACCCTGACATGGATCCGCATTCATGGAAGGGGATCGAAAAACTTTACCCCGCCAACGGATCCGCAGCCGATCTCGACCCTATGGACACGAACAAGTTCCTCTTTGCGGTAGGACAGAATCCGCAAGGGTACGCGGCTGTCGAGGTCGCCCAAAAGGATTACCTCTCCCGCTTGATGGAGTACCACCTGAATCCGGATCTGCCCGCCGATGTCCGATTCTCCGACGATGACGAGACGACTGTCAGGGCAATCTCTCAGAGTTCAGGTGAGATCTCCGGCGTCCTCGGCCTCGGACGCCAGGAGGAAGTAAACGCCGCAGACGCCGCCAAGAACGAGGACTACGATAAATCGGTCGCCCAATACAAGAACCTGGTTGCCGGCACCGCCGGAACCATCACGGGAGTGGGCACCTCATTCATTGCGACACCCTGGGCCGGTGCCCTCGTGGGCGGCGCCGTCGGCACTGCGACCGGGGGTGTACTCGAGAGCGTCTTCGCAGATGCCCAGGGTCATGTGGACAACAGCGAGGAAGCCGGAGACCGTTGGCAGACGGGACAAGAGGAGAACAACGCCAGAACGAGTCAGGCCGCCCGCCTGGCCGCTCAACGGTACGACAATGCCGATGCCGAAAATTTGGGCACGTGGGCCGGCCAATCAGCTAGGCAAGGTTATATCAATGCTCGCGCGATCCTTGACGGCCAAGACCCAGGCGCTATCACAACACCCTGACGTCACAGTTGTGGATTGGACTACCCCATGCCCCTCACCCATCGGCTCCGCCGCCGCCGGTTGACCGCTCTTGCCATTTGCGGCATCGCACTATGGACGCTTTCTGCATGTTCGGGCGGGGACTCCGAACGTGAGTATTCCATGCCTCAATCATTGTGTGGCACCAAGATCGACACAAAAGAACTCGGGAAATTCTTGCCCGCTGGTAAGAAGATCACGGTCACGAGCAGAGAGGGAGATGCGAACACTCGCCATTGCGATGTTCACGTGGACTCGAAACTCGCTTTCTTGACCACGCAGTCGTGGTGGGAGAGTGGATCTACGACCGCCAGGTTCGCGTCGGGCCAGACCCTCGACACGCCTGACAAATCTGCCGAGGGAGGTACCTACCTCTACTCCGGTTACCAAGCCTTCGGCGCGGTCAAAGACTGCAGGAATACCAAACATGCAGATCAGCAGCTCTTCACCGGGCTGCAGGCGAATGACACAGAGGAACGCGACGCCGATGCCATGCACCGATTGATCACGTCGTACACTCAGGCAGTACAGACATCAGGGCAATGCCAGTAGAAGGCGTGCGCATGACGGGACCGGCGTCTCTCGATGTACGTCCTGCACGCCGTCTCACGCGGCCGTGGCCGACCGGCTGGGTTGGGCTTCTGAGGATGAGTCCAATAAGGTCTCTACCGCCTCGGGCTCATACCTGGAATTCGTCGAGTCACCCTTCCGAAAGGGGCTACTCGGTGACTCGTCGACAGGTTTCGACGCTATCGGCAGCGCTGGTTGCCGCTTACGTACTTGCCGGTTGCTCTACAGGGCCGAAGGAGAAACGAGAGTACGCCGCACCCGAATCCCTGTGCTCCATCCCCATCGACTCCGCCCTTCTGACGCCCTTCTTGCCAGACGGGAAATCGGTCGACGTGCAGGAGAAAACCCCAGTGCCGAGCAGAATCCGCTGCCAAATGAGCGTCGATGACAAGGTGGCCCTGATCGCCAGCCGAGAGTGGCGGGAACGGGGCGACGATGTCACGGATGTCGCCGATTCTCTGGCCCGAATCGACGGCGGCAAGCTGACCAGCGATAACAAGTATCTTTGTGCGGACACGGGAGCAGTCGGAATTGCGACTTCGTGCGCCAGTTCTGAGCACCAGAACCACGTTCTCTTCACCGCAATTCAGGTGTATGCGAACGGACACGACGACGCGACCGCAATGAAAGACCTCATCGCGAGCTACACCAAGGCCGTGGAGCGATCGAACACCTGCGGCTGAAGCCGTTCCCTCCCGCTGAAGCCGCCCTTCAGGAACGACGGTATGGATTGTCGGGGTTGCTGTTTGGGGCCGGTGCCGCCGAACCGTACGGCTGCTGCTGGCCTCCGTGCGGCTGTTGCGCACCGTACGGAGTCCCTAGGTACGACTGCTGCGGCGTCGGCATGCCCGGCGGCGGAAGCTGTCGGGCATCGCGGCGCCGACGCCGGGCCACTCCGAACGCCACTGCCCCGCCGATCACCACCACAGCGGCAACGCCGAGACCGATCCACAACCCGGTCTCGCTGTCGTCCTTCGAGGCCGGCGCCGCGGCCGGACTCGCGCCGTCCGTGGCTGCGGCACCGCCGCCGGTGCCCTTCGAGGCCTCGCCCGACGGGGATTTGGCTGCCACTGGGAAGTCCGACATCGGGAATTTGTCGGCCGGGCCCGGG
Organism: Streptomyces sp. NPDC049813; assembly: GCF_044465085.1. Lineage (NCBI taxonomy): Bacteria > Bacillati > Actinomycetota > Actinomycetes > Kitasatosporales > Streptomycetaceae > Streptomyces > Streptomyces sp. NPDC049813. The sequence goes on from NZ_JBITLI010000002.1 coordinate 148,208, forward strand.
TCACCTGGGTCGGTGAGCGCGACGCGGGGGCGGACGGCCCCGTAGCCGATGAAGTCGCTGCGCTTGTCCTTGTCGTCCTTGATGCCACCAATGGTGTTCAGGATGACCCGGAGCACCTGGTTATTGGTCCAGTTCGGGTGCTTGGACCAGATCAAGGCCGCGCTTGCCGAGGCCAGGGCAGTGGCGTCACTGGTGCCATGGCTCTTGCAGTAGCCCGTCTTGCCTCCGCAGGCATGGACGATGTCCATGCCTGGGGCAGCGATGTCGACCTGGGGTCCGTACTCGGATTCGCTGGTGCGGCGACCGTTCCTGTCGATCGCCGCGACCCCGACGACACCAGGCGTCGCCGCCGGGTACTCGACGATGTTTGTCGTGTCCCCGCTGTTTCCGACCGCCGCGAACACCAACGAGCCCTTCGCCAAGGCGTATTCGACCGCATCCGCCAACCGCTCGGAGGGCTCCTTCAGCTGTGCACTCGCGGCGGTCCCGCCCTGCGAGACGTTGATTACCTTCGCACCGTGGTCCGCGGCGTACCTGATCCCCACCGCAGCCTCTTCGAAGAGCCTCTCGGACGACTCCGCGCGGTTGGCCGCCTTCTCGCCATCGGACAGACGAACGGGGAGAATCTTGACTCCCGGCGCAAGACCGAAGGCCCCGTTTCCGCCGTTGCCCTTCCCCGTTCCGGCGATCATGCCTGCGATACCGGTGCCGTGGCCGTCGTAGTCCACACCTGCGTCACCGGTCTCTCCCCTGGAGAGATCTTCCCCTGCCACTACTTGCCCGAGCAGGTCAGGATGATCGGCGTCGACCCCTGTGTCTAGGACTGCCACCGTGATGCCCTTGCCGGTACTAGTCCGCCACATCTGGTCCGCCTTCATGGCGTCCAGATGCCACTGCTGGGCCCGAAACGAGTCCGCGTACGCAGGGACCGACGCCGACGTGCCCACCAGGAGCAACCCGAGCGTCACAGAGACTGCCGCGCCCAGACTTCTGCGGCGGGTGCTGCTGGTGGGCATGGCTACCTCTCGTCGTTCTTGGTCTCATCGGGGACAACGGGAGGCACACTACGGCCCTCGTCGGGCTGCCACGTCGCTTCGTCTTCAGTGACGTAATCCGGGCGGTCGCTCTGGTCGGTGTCCCGACGCCTGCCCGGTCGTGAGCCGCGCGGCGCCCCACCGCCACGCCCAGCCCCGCTGAGGTTGTCCTCACCTGCCGCGCCAGGCGTGCCTTGCGGGCGGACCAGACCGGAGCCGCCACGGGTGAAAGCTTGCGCGTTCGCACGCTGTTGCCGACTCGGGCGGCCACCGACGACGCCCCTGTCGTCACTGGCCCCCGCAGACAGTCGGCCCGGGCTCGTCCCCCGCGAAACCGAACCAGCGCCGGTGGGCCGGCCACTGATACCGCCTTGTGGCTGCCCCGGCAGGCCTCGTGCACCCGCCGTTCCGCGTCCGTTGCCCGTTCCTTCGGATCCCATAACGGTGCCTCGCGGCACACCAGTCGTGGGCCTACCCGTCGACTGTTGCGGTCGTCCGCCCGTAACGCCGCCCTGGGCGGGTCCGCGCCCCGCCGCGGAGCCTGGTGCCCGCCCGGTGCTCGTTCCTGTCTGCCCAGCAGCGCCAGGTGTCCGCCCCGTACTCGGGCCCGTCTGTCCTCCCGGCCCGGACGCCCTACCCGCGCTCGTCCCGCCTTGGACGGGCGGGGTGTTCTGTGCTGGGCGCCCGTATGCGCCCGGGGCGGAGGGGGCTGGCCGAGCGGCTGAACCCTGGGCGACGGGTCCCCCGCCGGGGCGCCCGGCCCCCGGCAGTCCCGTGGCCCGAGCGGGGGGTCTCGGGGTGCCCGTGATTCCGTAAGCGGGAGGCACTGATCCCGGCATACCCGGCCCTCCGACGACGGGGCTGACCGGCCCCGAAGAACTCGGCGGAGAGACGGCGGGTGGTGTCTGCGTCGGCGGGGGAAGCGTTTCCACCGAGTCGACATTCATGTGTGTCGCGGGCTCGGACACTACGGGGGAGACTCTGCTGACCTCCCCGACCACCGGAGCATGCGCCGTTTCTGTGCCCGCGTGGGCACTGTCCGTGCCAGTTGCTGAGACTGTTGCTGCGCGGGCGGGAGTGGTCCCGGGCGCGGTGTCACCGTACGGAGCTCTGGCCGTCGTCCGGCCCTGGCCAGTTGCCAGGCCCTCACTTCCGCCAGTACGCCGGACGGCCTCGGGATCCTGGAGAACGACCGGCGGCGGCGGAAACTTCAGGAGATCCGGCTTGCGTGCCGCGGCCATCTGCGAAGACGAGAGCGAGTACGCCTGCCCCAGCTTGTCCATCTCGTCAGCCGTCTGCTGCCGGACGGCCATGTTCTTGGAGAGGATGGACTGCGCATCAGGGTCGTTGTGCGCGGAGCGGGCCGCGTCGATGTTGGCGTCGACGTTCTTGTTCCGCGGCACCGAGGTCTTGGCCGTGCTGATCGCCTGGGCCGCGTGGCCGAGCCACTTGCCCGATTCCTGGCTGTAGTCGCCCAGCGCGACAGTTGCGTTGGCCAGCTTGCCTGCCCACTGCCGGAACGAGTCGGCGCCCTCGCCCTTCCACTTCACCCACTGTGGACGGACCTTGAGCTCGTCGGCGATGCTGTGGATCTCCTTGGCCGCGGACGCTAGCTTGTCCGCCGCCGCCTGCACCGTGCCCGCATCCGCGTCGTCGAGCCAGGCCAGCATCTGCTCGTGCGTCATTCCGTCGAACGATGTCTTCTTCTGACCGGCCATCAGAGTTCCGTCTCCTGTCCGCCGTCACCGCTGGCCTTCTGGCCGGAGCCGCCCGACTTCTCATGCGGATGCTCGGGTACGTACGCGCCGCCATAGTGATGCGTCGTCTCCGCGCTGATCGCCGCCATTCGTCGGCGCACGTCCAGATCCACGTTCTCGTAACCCTTGTGGGAAGCCATGACGGCGATGCCCATGGCCTCTATCGAGTCCGAAAGGAGCTTCGAGAGGTTCTCCAGGTCCGCGATCACCGTGTCGTACTGGGTGAATACCGTGTCGGCCTCGTGCCAGCCTTTGTGGCCGCCGCCGAACTTCGAGCGCGCCATGGCCTCCTGGCCGACCTTGGTCGGTCCCGCCGGGGATGCCTTGAGGTCCTTGATGAGCTGATCCACCCGCTGCTGGAAAGCCGTGAACGACTCCAGCTCCGTCACAATGTCCGCAGCCGCGCCCTTGGCCGCCTCGACGACGTTGAAGGCCCAGCCTCCGAGGCCGCCCGAGCCGCCGCCCTTGTCGTCCGCCATCGCGTACGTCCCTCCCCGTTCCCCCGTGAACATGCGTTTAGAGCAAGTTGGTCCGGTGACAACTTTAGCCATCCGTACTGACAGTTCACAGGCGCCTCAGGGCAGAGGCGATTCACATCACGTCACAAGACGACACGGCCGGTAACAGTTCCCGGGGCCCGGGAGGGCCGGCCTCAGGGGGAGACGGCGTCGCCCGAACTGAGCACCCGGCTCAAGCAGTTGACTCCGGCGGTGCGCCCAGGGAGGAGGCGGAGGGGGCCGTGACCACCGCCGCCTGCGGGCGGATCGGCAGGCGGTTGACCGGGCGGCCCGTCGCCGCGCGGACCGCCGAGGCGATCGCCGCGGGGGACGCGACCACGGGGGCCGTGCCGGCCGCCTTCGCGCCGAAGGGGGCCACCACGTCGCGTTCCTCGACCAGCTTCACGATGCGGATGTCGGGGGCGTCCAGCGACGTGGGCAGGGCGTAGCCGGTGAGGTCGGGGCGGCGGACGATGCCCTTGGGGGTGCGGAGGTTCTCGGTGAGGGCCGCGCCGACGCCCTGGGTGACGCCGGCCTCGATGCGCGCCGCGAGCTGGCCGGGGTTGAGGACCCGGCCGACGTCCTGCGCCACCGCCAGCTCCACGACCCGTACGGAACCGATCTCGATGTCCACGTCGACGACCGCGCGGATCGCGCAGAAGGCCAGGCCCACGAAGGCGTCGCCCTGGCCGGCCGCGTCCAGCGGCTCCGTCGGGTGCGGGCGGCACTGCGCCGTGGCCCACAACTCCTTGCCATCCATGGCCTCTTCGACCGTGGTGGACAGCACCCCGTCGTACGACGTGATCTTGCCGTCGGCGATCTGCAGCAACTCCGTGGACATGCCGAACTTGTGCGCCAGCGGCTGGAGGAGCTGGGTGCGCACCATCTTCGCGGCGCGTTCGACCGCGCCGCCCGAGACCCAGGTGTGGCGGCCGCGGCAGCCCGGCCCGGCCGGCGGCTGGTCCGTGTCCACGGGCGCCACGTGCACTTCCTCGATGCCCAGCGTCTCCTGGACGATCTGGCGGGCGAGGGTGGTGAAGCCCTGGCCCGTCTCGACCGCGGCGCAGATGACCGTGGCGACGCCGTCGTGCACCTTGACCGTGGCCGTGGACACCTCGTCCGCGCCCTCGGCGCCCAGCAGGTGCACCATGCCGATGCCGTAGCCGACACCGCGCCGCACCGCGCCAGGCTCGCCGGCGCCCTCGGGGCCGCCGGGCAGCAGCCAGTCCTCCTCCGGGGTGTCCTTGGGGAGGGCGGGCAGCGGGAAGTCCCGTACGGCGTCCAGGAGTTCGGCGACGGGCGCCGGGCAGGTGACCGTCTGGCCGGTGGGCAGGACGTCGCCGGTCGCGAGGACGTTGCGCATCCGCAGTTCCGCCGGGTCGATGCCCACCTTCTTGGCCAGCTTGTCCATCTGGGCTTCGTAGGCCGCGCAGACCTGGAGCGCGCCCTCACCTCGTACGTGGCCGGAGGGCGGGTTGTTGGTGCGCACCGCCCAGCCTTCGATGGAGGCGTGCGGGACGACGTAGGGGCCGCAGGCGAAGGCGACGGCGGCCGCGAGCGCGTCCGACGAGGTGTCCGCGTAGGCACCCGCGTCGAGCAGGATCTGCGCCTCCACCTTCACCAGCTTGCCGTCGCCGTCCGCGTGGTGGCGGTAGCGGAGCAGGGTCGGGTGGCGGTGGGGGTGGCCCAGGAAGGATTCCTCGCGGCTCGCCGTGAGCTTGACCGGGCAGCCCGTGCGCAGCGCCAGCAGGCCGAGCGGGAGCTGGAAGCTCTGGTCCTCGCGGTCCGCCGTCGCGCCGGGGACGCCGGTCACCACGACCTTCACCCGGTCCGGCGCCAGGCCGTAACAGGCGGCGGCCACGTCGCGGTCGCCGTGCGGGTCGGTCGAGGCGATGTACAGCTCGACGCCGCCGTCGGGGCGGGGAACGGCGAGACCGGCCTCCGCGCCGACCGGGGCCGGGTCCTGGCGGCCGATGCGGTAGAGGCCCTCGACGATGATCTCGCCGGTCGCCTCCAGGTCGCCGTGGCGCAGCGGGATGTGGCGGACGAGGTTGCCGTCGGGGTGCAGCGGTTCGGCCGCGAAGGCCTTCTCCGGGTCGGTGACGGGTTCGAGGATCTCGTACTCGACGATGATCGCCGCGGCCGCCATCCGGGCCGTGTCCGGGTGGTCGGCGGCGACGGCGGCGAGGGGTTCGCCGTGGTGGCGGACGACCTCGGAGGCGAAGAGGGGGCGGTCGCTGGTGCGGTGGCCCGCGAGCGGGCCGCCGGGCACGTCCTCATGCGTGATGACCGCGCGGACGCCTGGCATCTCGCGCGCGTGGGTGGTGTCGATGGAGACCACGCGTGCGTGCGCGTGCGGGGAGCGCAGGACCGCCGCCCACAGGAGCCCTTCGGCCCACAGGTCGGCGGCGTAGGGGAAGGTGCCCTCGGTCTTGGCGCGTGCCTCCACCGCGGGGAGCGTGGCACCGAGTCCGTGCGGCAGCTCCTCCGCCTCCGCGGCCACCGGGGCCTCTGTCGTCTCGCTGGTCACGCTCGGCCTCCGTCCCGGGTGTCCTGGTCGCCCCGGATGTCCTCAGTGGCGGCCGGGCCCGCCTGGTGCGGGATGCGGGGCCCGCTCTCGGCGGCGGCCTGCCCCGACTCCCCTGTCTCGCCTGCCTGCCCTGTCTGCCCTGTCTCCCCCGTCTCCGTCTCCGCCGAGGTCCGCTGCGACGCCTGCCGTTCGTCGGCGACCTGACGCACCGCGTCGAGGACACCGCGGTACCCCGAGCAACGGCAGAGGTTGCCGCAGAGCGCCTGGCGGGCTTCGAGGTCGGTGGGGTCCGGGTTGCCTTCAAGGAGGTCGTGGACCGTCATCGCCATGCCGGGGACGCAGAACCCGCACTGGACCGCGCCGCACGCGGCCAGCGCCCGCTGCACGTCGGAGGGGCCTCCCTCGTCGGCGAGGCCCTCGACCGTACGTACCTCGCTGCCGGCCGTGGTCGCCGCGGGGACCAGGCAGGAGGCGACGAGGCGGCCGTCCACCTGGACGTTGCACGCGCCGCACTCGCCCTGCGAGCAGCCGTCCTTGGCCCCGGCGAGGCCGAGGCGCTCGCGCAGCACGTAGAGGAGCGATTCGCCGATCCAGGCGTCGGTGACGGGGCGGTCGGTGCCGTTGACCCGTAGGACGTAGCTGGCGACGGGATGGTCGTCGAGGAGCGGGGCGGTGGAGTTGTCGTGTGCGGGGGTGGGGCCGGGGTCGGGGTCGGTGGCCGGGGTGTCGTCTTCGCCGTCCGGCGCGGGGGTGGAGGCGGCGGCTTCCTGTGCGGTGTTGTCCCTGGGTGCGGAGTCGTCCCTGGGTGCGGAGTCGTCCCTGGCGGCCGGGGCTTCCTCGCGTGCGGTCTCGGCCCCGTGTGCGCGAGCGTCCTCCGGCGTGGGGGCGACGTCGGCTACGGGGGTGGCGCCGACCATGGGGGCGGCGTCGGCCATGGGGGCGGCGTCGGCCATGGGGGCGGCGTCGGCCCTGGGGCTCGCGCCGGCCACGGGGGCGGCGGCGGCCAAGGGGCTCGCGCCGGCCACGGGGGTGACGTCCGAAGCGGCGTCACCGTCCGGTGCAGCGTCACCGTCCAGCGCGGCGTCACCGTCCAGCTCGCCGCCGCCGTCCAGCGCGGCGTCACCGTCCAGCGCGGCGCCATCGCCCAGCGCGGCGCCATCGTCCGGTCGGGCCCCGTCCCGCACGGGAATACCGTCCTGCGCAGGAACCCCGTCCCGCCCAGCAGCGCCCTCCGGCACGGACACGCCGTCCCGCCCGAGCGCATCGTCCATCACGGGAACACCGCCCCGCACGGGAACACCGCCCCGCACCGGAACCCCGTCCCGCACCAGCACGTCGTCCCGCACGGACATGCCGTCCGGCGTGGGCACGGCCGCCGGGACCCCGTGGCCGTCCGCGTCCGGCAGCGTGCCTGGGGCCACCTGCGCGGCCGAGTCCGGCGCGCCATCGGCGGCATCGGCGGCCTCGGTGGTCAGCCGCGCGTCCAGGACCGGCTGGGCGTCCGCGCTCCGGACGGGCTCGCCGTCCGGAGCGGGCCGCGGTTCCGTGCCCGCTCCGGCGTCCGGCGCGGGCACCGCCCCGGACTCCTCCCGTACGGGCCCGGCATCCGGTACGGACCCGGGTTCCGGGCGCGCAGCCCGCGACCCGGCCTCCGCCTCCGCCTCGGGCGGCAGCAGTGACTCGGGCTCCGGTTCCACCGGGCGTTCCACCGGACGTTCAGCCGCGTCCGACTCGACCGCCTCGGCCCGCCCGGCCTCCGCGTGGGACCCGGACCGTGGCTTCGGCAACGACCCCCGGTCAGCACCCTCAGCCGCCCCGGCCTCCTCGACGGGCGCGGCCGGCTGCGCCCACGGCTGCGAGGCCCAGGGCGCGGGCGCGCCCCCCGGCAGCGTCGCGGGCGGCGTACGGTCGCCCCACTGCGCGGCCAGCGACGACGTGGTGAACTCCCCCGACTCCTCCGGGAGTACCCCGTCGGCGACCGGGATCGACCACTGCCCCGTCTCCCCGTGCGCACCCCCGTACGCCGAGGAGGGCTCCTCATACGACTCGTAAGACTCGCGCCGCGCCCCGTACGCGTCAGACCCCTCGCCGTACGAGTCAGACCCCTCGCCGTACGAGTCAGACCCCTCGCCGTACGAGTCAGACCCGCCACCGTACGAGTCAGACCCCTCGCCATACGCGTCGGACTCCCCGCCGTACGACCCGCTGTACGCCTCGGACGGCCCCGCGTACGACCCGGAGGGCACCCCGTACGGCGACGCTCCCGGACCCTGGTACGCCGTGTGCGACGGGTGCGCCCCGGCGCCCGGCCCCTGGTACCCGTGGTCCGGCGCCCCGTACGACTCCATCCCCGGATGCACCGCGGGCCACCCGGTCTGCGGGTCGCCGGCGTCACCCGGGTCACCGGCGTCGCCCGGGCCCCCGGCGGATCCGGCGGATCCGGATCCAGGCGGCATCCCCGTCAGCTCCGGCGGCAGCACCCACACGCCGGTCGCGGCGGGGTCGGTCGCGGCGGCACCGGTGGCGGGGCTCACCGTTATCTGCGGCGGCACGTAGCCGTGGCCCGGCGCGGCGAGCGGCGCGTCCGGGAAGCCGTCGGGGGGCAGCTGTACGAAGGCCGTGGCGTCGGAGTCGTACTCGCCCTGGGGCAGCGGCTGCCAGCCGTCGGCGCCCGGGGCTCCCGTATCGGGTCCGTTGTACTCGTTCGTCACGACAGCGCCCTCCCAAGTGCACGTCGGGCCAGCGCGGCGACGGTGCGGCGCAGATGCAGTACGGCGGGCGGCAGTGGCTCCTGGGTGCCGTCCGGGGCGGGGGCGTTGTCGGGGATGCAGGCCGCGGCGACGTACTCGCCGAACGCCTGCACGGCCTCCGGCACGAGCGCGCCGCGGTCGCCGTCCCAGTCGATGAGCGAGGCCACCCACTGCTCGGCCTCCAGGGGGCGCAGCGGCATCGGCGCGATGGCGCCGACGGCGCAGCGCACGGAGCGCCGGGCGGGGTCGAGGACGAGCGCGACGGAGGCGAGTGCGCGGCCGGGTCCGGTGCGGCCGGTCGCCTTCAGGAAGACCTGCGGGGCGTGCAGGAGGGGGACGCGGACGAATCCGATGAGTTCGCCGGGGCGCAGCATCTCCATCCCGGCCAGCAGGTGCGACACGGGCACCTCGCGGCGGGCTCCCTGCGGCCCCGCGATGATCAGCGTGGCTTCGAGGGCGGCGAGTACGGGCAGCGCGTCGTTCGTGGGGGCGGCGGAGGCGATGTTGCCGCCGAGGGTGCCGGCGTTGCGGATCTGGGGCGGGCCCGCGGCGCGCGCGGAGGCGGCGAGGGCCGGGATGAGCGCGGCGAAGTCGGGGCGGCCGATGCGGGCGTGGGTGAGGCCGGCGCCCAGCAGCGCGTTGCCGTCCTGGTACTGCCAGCCGCGGATCTCGCTGATCCGGCCGAGGCCGACGAGGGCGGCGGGGCGGAGTTGACCCGCGTTGACCTGCGCCATGAGGTCGGTGCCGCCCGCGACGGGCACGGCGGCGGGCATGGCCGCGAGCGCCGCGACCGCCTCGTCCAGCGAAGTCGGAAGTACCGCGGCCCGTGTCGCCTGCGGTGCGTGCGTGGTCAAACCGGCTGCCCCTTCCCGATGCCCGGCCGTGCGCCCGGCGGCCGCGGTGGTCGTCACATGGGCTGCCGCCGCTCGCGTGACCGTCGTTGCCGCCGTTACGCCTGTTCCGCCTGTTCCGCCGTACGGTACGTGCTGACAGGCCGGACGTGGCAACTCTGGCACATCTTCCCGGGCGCCCGGAGATGGGGTCCGGTAGGAGGCATTCGCCCCTTCCACCTGGGAGATGACCGATATGACAGGGGATCGCCGGTCAGGGCGAATTGACACTCTTCGGTGACCTATGAGGGGTCCGGCGGGGCGGTGGGGCGGGGGCCGTGCGCGGGCCCCGGGGGCGAGCGCGCCCGCACAGGAGGACCTGCCCCCGGCGCGGCTCCCGTACGGCACCGGGACGCCCCCGCCCCGCCCCTCCTCACTTGTTCGGAGGCGCCCCCTCGATCGGGCGGCCGAGCAAGGCGGGGCGCCGCTGCCACGGCAGCGGGCCGCCCGGAGGCCGGTAGTCGACGCCCAGGGCGTCAAGTCGCCGGTAGTGGGCGGCCATCCGGGCCTCGAACGCCGCGTAGTCGCGCTCGGCGGGCGCGGGCAGCTCGCTCCAGGCCACTTCGCAGAAGGCGGAGAGCCGCGGGAACGCCTGGTAGTCGACGCGCCGTTGGTTCTCCATCACCTCGGTCCACAGGTTGGCCTGGGTGCCGAGGACGTGCCGCGCCTCGTCCGCGCTCAGCTGCGGCGGGACGGGTTCAAAGCGGTAGACGTCCTCCAGGGTACGGACGAAGCCGATCGGGACCGGCTCGTCCTCGCCGGGTGCCTGCCGGTGGTCCAGGTAGACCTGCTGCTCCGGGCACATGACGACGTCGTGGCCGGCCCGGGCCGCGGTGATGCCGCCCTGGTAGCCGCGCCAGGAGGAGACCGCGGCGCCGGGCGCGAGGCCGCCTTCGAGGATCTCGTCCCAGCCGATGAGCCGCCGGCCGCGCTCGCTCAGCCAGGTGTCGAAGTGGCGGATGAACCAGGACTGCAGCTCGTCCTCGTCCTTGAGGCCCAGCTCCTGGATGCGGGCCTGGGCCGTCGGCGACTGCCGCCACTGGTCCTTGGGGCATTCGTCGCCGCCGACGTGGATGAAGGTCGACGGGAAGAGGCCGAGCAGTTCCTCGAAGACGCCCTCGTAGAAGCGCAGGGTGGCGTCGGTGGGGGCGAGGATGTTCGGGTTGACGCCCCAGGTGTCCCAGACGGGGAGCGCGGCGGTGTCGACGACGTCGGCGTTGCCGAGTTCCGGGTAGGCGTGGATGGCGGCCTGGGAGTGGCCCGGCAGGTCGATCTCGGGGACGACCGCGATGTGCCGGGCGTCGGCGTAGGCGACGATCTCCCGGATGTCGTCCTGGGTGTAGAAGCCGCCGTGCGGGGTGTCGTCCCAGAGGTCGGAGGCGCGGTGGCCCCGCTTGGTGCGGGGGCGCCAGGAGGCGTCCGCCGTCAGCTTCGGGTACCGCTGGATCTCGACGCGCCAGCCCTGGTCGTCGCTGAGGTGGAAGTGGAAGACGTTGAGCTTGTGCGCGGCGAGCAGGTCGATGAAGCGCAGCACGCCGTCCTTGGGCATGAAGTGCCGGGCGACGTCCAGCATGGCGCCGCGCCAGCCGAAGCGCGGGCCGTCCTCGACGGTGACGTGCGGGACGGACCACGGCCGGCCGGCGGCGAGCGGGGCGCGGCGGAAGGCGTCGGGGCCGAGCAGCTGACGCAGTGTCTGGGCGCCCCAGAACACGCCGGCCGGGGCGCCGCCCACGATGTCGACGCCGGTGGCGGTGGCGGTCAGCCGGTACTCCTCCGCCGGGAGGGAGGGGTCGAGGCGCAGGCGTATCGCGGAGCCGTCGTCGACCGGGGGCAGGGCGAGGCCGGTGACCTGGCCGAGCGTGGCGCGCAGCCAGCGCGCGGTGGACTCGGTGCCCTCCCCCGCGGTGAGTCCGGTGCCGCTGTCGAGCACATAGGAGCCGGCGCCGTCCCGGGTCAGCCGGCGGGGTGCGGGGAGGAGGTCTGCGGGAGTGTCCGACACGTCAGTCCTTAACCGCGCCGCCGAGGCCGGAGACCAGGCGCCGCTGTACGAGTACGAAGAAAACCAGTACCGGAATGGTCATCACGGTCGAGGCTGCCATGATTCCGCCCCAGTCGTTCTCGTCGGGTTTGAAGAAGACGAGCAGGGCCATCGGCAGCGTCGACTGGGAGGTGTCGCTGATGATGAAGGACTTCGCGAACAGGAAGTCGTTCCAGGTGGAGATGAAGGAGAAGACGCTCGTCGCCACGAGGCCGGGGAAGACGAGCGGGAACAGGATCTGCCACAGGAAGCGGGAGCGGCTCGCGCCGTCCAGATAGGCCGCTTCCTCCAGGGCCTCGGGTACGGCTTTCACGAAGCCGCGCAGCATCCAGACGGCGAAGGGCAGCGAGAACGCGAGGTGCGGCAGGATCAGCGAGCCGAGCGTGTTGAGCTGCCCGAAGTCCCGCATCAGGAAGAACAGCGGGATGGTGAGCGCTTCCACGGGCACCATCTGCGCGACGAGGAACATGATGAGCAGCGTCGTGCGGAACCGGAAGCGGAAGCGGGTCACGGCCGTCGCGGCGAGAAAGGCGACGAGCGCGGAGACGACCACGACGGTGCCCGCCACGATGAGGCTGTTGAGGAAGTAGCGGCCGAATTCCTGCTGTTGGAAGACGCGGCGGAAGGAATCGAGCGACGGGGCGAGCGTCCAGGGGCGCGGCTCGGTCGATTCGATCTCGCCCGCCGGTTTGAACGCGCTGAGCACCATCCAATAGAGGGGAAAGGCGACCGCCGCCGCGATCAGCAGTGCGGAGGCCTCCGCGGCGAGCCGCCAGGGCCGGCGGATCCGCGGTGCGCGCAGGACGCGTATGCCGGAAAGTCCGGGGGTGCTCACAGTTCCCGCCCCTCTCTGCGCATGATCCGGAGGTAGACGAGGGTGACGGCGAGCAGGATGACGAGCATCACGACGCCGATGGCCGAGCCGAGGCTGTACTCGCTGCCGGCGAACGCCTTCTGGTAGGCGTACACGTTCAGGACGAGGTTCTGGCCCGCGATGCCGCCGCCGTTCGTCATGACGTAGATCTGCGTGAAGACCTTGAAGTCCCAGATGATCGACTGGATGGTGACGACGACGAGGATCGGCCGGAGCATCGGCGCCATGACGGAGCGCCAGGTCCGCCACTGCGAGGCCCCGTCGAGGGACGCCGCTTCGAGGACCTCGCCCGGGATGGCCCGGATGCCCGCGTACACGGTGACCATGACGAACGGGAAGGAGCACCAGACCACTTCGAGCAGGACGAGCGCGAAGGCGCTGTACCTGTCGTACGTCCAGGAGAAGTCGCCGAGCCCGAGCACCTTGTTCACCGGGCCGAAGTCCGGGTCGAAGAGGAAGACCCAGACGGTGGAGCCGGTGATCGCCGGGGTGGCCCAGGCGCCGAGCGCGGCGAGCATCAGCGCGAGCCGGGGCAGGGCGCGCACCCGGGTCAGCAGCACCGCGAGGGCGCAGCCGATCAGCAGGGTGCTGACCACGCAGGCCGCCGCGAAGAGCAGGGTGGCGGCCAGCACCTGCCAGAACTGGCTGTCGGCGAAGAGCCGCTGGTAGTTGCCGAAGCCTTGGAAGGTGGTCGGTGCGCCGCCGCTGACCTGGGCCTGGGTGTACTCCAGGAAGGAGATCAGGCCCAGTTGGTAGATCGGGTAGACGAGCAGCCCGCCGAGGAGGACGAGAGCGGGGGCGAGGTAGAGCCAGGGGGTCCAGCCGCCGCCGCGCGCCCGCGCGGATCTCCCGCGTGCGGTGCCCGCCCGCAGGGAACTCATCCGGCGGCCCCGAAGGCGTCGTCCATCTTCTTCGCCGCGTCGCCCGCGGCCGCCGCGACGTCCTTGCGGCCGCTGACGACCTCCTGGAACATCGTCGGCAGGACGAGCGAGGCGTCGATCTTCGCCCAGGCGGGCGAGGCGGGCACGAACTTGGCGCCGGCGCCCAGCGTCTTCACGAAGGGCGCGACGAACGGCTCCTCGCGGGCGACGTCCGCCCGGACGTCGGTGTAGGTGGGCAGGAAGCCCATCCCCGAGAAGAGGGCGCGCTGCGCGTCCTTCCCGGCGAGGTGCTTCATGAGGTCCACGGCGAGCGTGCGGTGCGAGGTGCTCTTGAGGACGCCGATGTTGTTGCCGCCGGCGAACGCGGGAGCGATCTCACCGGCCTTCACGCCGGGCAGCGGCACGACCGCGTACTTGCCCTTGACCTTGCCGTCCTCCATGGCCTGGTGGCTGAAGTCGCCGCCGATCGCCATGGCGGCCTTGCCGGAGGCGAAGGCGGTGACGGTGTCGTTGCCGCCCATGCCGGCGCACTTGGCGGCGGGGCAGTTGGTGGAGCCGAAGAGCGAGGTGTAGGCCTTGATGCCCTGCTGGGCGGCGGGGCTGTCGAGGGCGGAGACGTACGAGTCGCCCTTCTTCTCGGCGAGTTCGCCGCCGTTGGCCCAGATGAAGGGCATCGCGCCGTAGGTGTAGGCGCCGCCGACGGCGAGCCCGTACAGCTCGGGGCGGGCCTGGTGGATCTTCTTGGCGGTGGCGGCGAGTTCGGCCTGGGTGCGCGGGGCGTCGAGGCCGAGGTCCTTGAAGACGTCGGTGCGGTAGTACAGGGCGCGGACGCCGACGAAGTAGGGCGCGCCGTAGATCTTGCCGTCGACCGTGACGGACTCCTTGGCGGTCGGGTCGGTGTCCTTGGCGTCGGCCCAGGCGCCGAACTCCGCGCTCACGTCGGCGAGTCCGCCGTCGCGCACGTACCCGGCGGTGTCGGTGTTGCCGTACTCGATGACGTCGGGCGCGCTCTTGGGGTCGTTGAAGGCGGCCTTGATCTTCTCGGCGCGGGTGTCGACGGGGATGTACTCGACCTGGACCTTCGCGTCCTTGTGCGCGCGTCTGAAGTCGCCGATCGCGGTGTCGACGACCTTCTTCTTGGGCGCGTTGTTGACCTCCTGGAAGAGCCAGACGCGCAGGGTGCCGCTCTGTTCGTCCTTGGCGGCACCGCTGTTGTCGGAGGTGCCGGGCGCGCAGGCGGTGGCCGCGAGCACAAGGGCCGTGAGGGGAACGGCAGTTCGTACGGAGAGCCGGACAGGGAGCTTCATCGGAAACGCCTCCGAAGTGTCGTTGCAACATACGCAATGGTTGTTTCGCTGTGCACAACACGACGGAGGTTAAGAGGACTGGACCAGTGAGCGCAATGGGTTACGAGCGACCGAACACGCGGACACACGAAGGCCCCCGGCGCGCGTCACCGCACACCAGGGGCCTTCGAAGCAGGGGGTAGGGGCCGTCGCCGCCCGGGAAGGGGGCGCGTCGCCGCCCGGGGAGGGCGCGCTTTTAGTTGCCCTTGCCGCCGTCCTTGTCCTTGTCGCCGCCGGCACCCATCGACTCGTAGATCTCCTTGCACATGGGACAGACCGGGTACTTCTTCGGGTCGCGGCCCGGCACCCAGACCTTGCCGCAGAGCGCGACGACAGGAGTGCCGTCGAGAGCGCTCGCCATGATCTTGTCCTTCTGGACATAGTGGGCGAAGCGCTCGTGATCGCCGTCACCGTGCGACGTCTGCGGCGTCGGCTCTACCAGGGTCCCCGTACCTGTCCCGCGCTCGGGCTCAAGAGTGCTCATAAGGGCCAAGGGTACTGAAGGCGGCGCACGGGGCGAAGAGCCGTCGGGGGCGTCAGTTGAGCGAGGGATCGTCCGGGTAGGTCGCCACCATCGCCAGCTTGCCGCGCTGGCGGCGCAGCACCGCGCGCCACAGCCCCTCGGGGTGCGTGGCGGAGACGTCCCCCGGCTCCGACTCCACCACGTACCAGGCCCCCTCGGACAGCTCGCCGCGCAGCTGGCCCGGGCCCCAGCCCGCGTACCCGGCGAAGATCCGCAGCGAGCCGAGCGCCGCCGCCAGCAGCTCGGGCGGCGCCTCCAGGTCGACCAGGCCGATCGCGCCGTGCACCCGGCGCCAGCCGAGCGGGCCCTCCTCGCCGGGGATCACCGCGACGCCCAGCGCCGAGTCGAGGGAGACGGGGCCGCCCTGGAAGACGACGCCGGGCTCGCCCGCCAGCTCACCCCAGCCCTCCAGGATGTCGCCGACGTCCACCGGGGTCGGCCGGTTGAGGACGACCCCGAGCGAGCCCTTCTCGTCGTGGTCGAGGAGGAGCACCACCGCACGGTCGAAATTCGGGTCCGCCAGGGCGGGAGTGGCCACGAGCAGTCGCCCTGTGAGCGAGGACACCTCGGTCATGGCAGACATGATCCCGCACATTGCCCGCCGGGGAGGCGGCAAGCGCGAGAACCGTGCGGAACGGCGAAGAGCACAGCTCAGCACGGATCGCCGCGGACGGCGCGCACGAGGCCGCGCGCCCCCGCCCACGTCACCCCATGTGCCCCGTTCGCAACGGTTCGTGTTGTAGCGAAGTCATGACGGTCCCAACAGACTTCACACTTACGGAACAGGGGCAGGCGGCCCTTACCCTTGTCCCTTGTTGTCACTTGGCCCTGCCCCCCTCTTCGGAACGCGAGATCCATGACCGTCACCGATGATGTCCTGCTTGTCCACGGCGGAACCCCGCTGGAGGGTGAGATCCGTGTCCGCGGCGCGAAGAACCTCGTGCCGAAGGCCATGGTCGCCGCGCTGCTCGGCAGCGCCCCGAGCCGGCTGCGCAACGTCCCGGACATCCGTGACGTCCGCGTCGTCCGCGGCCTGCTCCAGCTGCACGGTGTGACGGTCCGCCCCGGTGAGGAGCCGGGCGAGCTGGTGATGGACCCCTCGCACGTGGAGTCGGCCAACGTGGCCGACATCGACGCGCACGCGGGTTCGTCGCGCATCCCGATCCTCCTCTGCGGCCCGCTGCTGCACCGGCTCGGCCACGCGTTCATCCCGGGCCTCGGCGGCTGCGACATCGGCGGCCGGCCGATCGACTTCCACTTCGAGGTGCTGCGGCAGTTCGGCGCGACGATCGAGAAGCGCGCGGACGGGCAGTACCTGGAGGCCCCGCAGCGGCTGCGCGGCACCAAGATCCGGCTGCCGTACCCCTCCGTGGGCGCCACCGAGCAGGTCCTGCTGACGGCCGTGCTCGCCGAGGGTGTGACGGAGCTCTCGAACGCGGCCGTGGAGCCGGAGATCGAGGACCTGATCTGCGTCCTGCAGAAAATGGGCGCGATCATCGCCATGGACACCGACCGCACCATCCGCATCACTGGTGTGGACAAGCTCGGCGGCTACACGCACCGCGCGCTCTCCGACCGCCTGGAGGCGGCGTCCTGGGCCTCGGCCGCGCTCGCCACCGAGGGCAACATCTACGTGCGCGGCGCCCAGCAGCGCTCGATGATGACGTTCCTCAACACCTACCGCAAGGTCGGCGGCGCCTTCGAGATCGACGACGAGGGCATCCGCTTCTGGCACCCCGGCGGCCGGCTCTCCTCCATCGCCCTGGAGACGGACGTCCACCCCGGCTTCCAGACCGACTGGCAGCAGCCGCTCGTCGTGGCCCTGACGCAGGCCACGGGCCTGTCGATCGTGCACGAGACGGTGTACGAGTCCCGGCTGGGGTTCACCTCCGCGCTGAACCAGATGGGCGCGCACATCCAGCTCTACCGCGAGTGCCTGGGCGGGTCCGACTGCCGCTTCGGGCAGCGCAACTTCCTGCACTCCGCGGTCGTCTCCGGGCCCACCAAGCTGGAGGGGGCCGATCTGGTCATCCCCGACCTCCGCGGGGGCTTCTCGTACCTGATCGCGGCGCTTGCGGCGCAGGGGACGTCCCGGGTGCACGGGATCGACCTCATCAACCGGGGGTACGAGAACTTCATGGAGAAGCTGGTGGAGCTCGGGGCGAAGGTCGAGCTTCCCGGCCGGGCGCTCGCCTAGCCCTCCTCCCTCCCTTACGCCGCTGGGGGCCACCCGAATTCCGGGGTGGCCCCCAGCGGCGTCCCAGGCCCCGCCTGCGGCCCGGTGGGGCTTCTCGCGCAGTTCCCCGCGCCCCTGAAATGCGCACTGCGTGCGCCCCGTTCTCGTCTGCGGGCCCGGTGGGGGCTTCTCGCGCAGTTCCCCGCGCCCCTGAGGTGCGCACTGCGTGCGCCACCTCAGGGGCCCATGGGGCTGCGGCGGAGCCGCATGCTCCAGGGGCGCGGGGAACGGCGCGAGAAGCCCCACCGGCCCGCAGCCGGACGGGATGCCCCGTAAAACCCCGGCGGGCGGCCACCCGGAGTCCGGATGGCCGCCCGCCGAAAAAGGCGAAGGCTTACTTACCCTTCGCGGCTTCCTTGAGCTTCGAGCCCGCGGAGACCTTCACGCTGTAACCGGCCGGGATGTTGATCGGCTCGCCGGTCTGGGGGTTACGAGCGGTGCGAGCGGCACGGTGGGTGCGCTCGAAGGTCAGGAAGCCGGGGATCGTGACCTTCTCGTCGCCCTTGGCAACGATCTCGCCGACCGTCTCGGCGAACGCGGCCAGCACGGCGTCGGCGTCCTTGCGGGTCACCTCGGCGCGGTCGGCCAGCGCGGCCACCAGCTCACTGCGGTTCATGTTTGTACTCCCGTGTTCTTCTTGCCGTTGAGGCGTGCCATGCGGCTGGGCCGCATGTGAGGCAACAGCGAAGCCGATGCTGCCAGGGTCTCGGTCAGGCCCAGGACCCGGGTCCGGCTTCCGGACCCCGGCGCCCTGTGGGGGCGCCCCCTGGACGCAGTCCTTGGGGAAGCATCCTGCCCCCACCAGCGGCGGTAAAGCCAATCCGGTACCCCTGGGGGTCACACGGAAAGCCTTACCGCCCAGGGCCCGGGGCGGGTCGGGGGGCCTGCTTCCCGGCCACCCTAGAGGGCCCGGCGGGGCCCCGTGTTCCGCGACGCGCCGGACCTCAGGCGCCCGTGACGCCTGTCACCACCACGCCGGCCGCCTTCGCCGCGTCGCGCACGGCACCGGCGACGGCGCCCGCGACCTTGTCGTTGAAGACGCTGGGGATGATGTAGTTCGGGTTGAGCTCGTCCTCGCTCACCACGTCGGCCAGGGCCGTGGCGGCGGCCAGCATCATCTCCGTGTTGACCGTGCGCGACTGGGCGTCGAGCAGGCCGCGGAAGACGCCGGGGAAGACCAGGACGTTGTTGATCTGGTTCGGGAAGTCGGAGCGGCCCGTGGCCACGACGGCCGCCGTCTGCCGGGCGATCGCCGGGTCGACCTCCGGGTCGGGGTTCGCGAGCGCGAACACGATGGCGCCGTCGGCCATGGCCGAGACGTCGTCGCCGTCCAGGACGTTGGGCGCGGAGACGCCGATGAAGACGTCCGCGCCGACCACGGCCTCCTTGAGGGTGCCGGTGAGGCCCTCCGGGTTGGTGTTGTCCGCGATCCAGCGCAGCGGCGAGTCCTTGTCGGCGTCCTTGAGGTCCTCGCGGTCGGCGTGCACGACGCCGTGGATGTCGGCCACCACCGCGTTCTTCACGCCCGCCGCGAGCAGCAGCTTGAGGATGGCGGTGCCGGCCGCGCCCGCGCCGGACATGACGACGCGGATGTCGCCCATGCCCTTGCCCGCCACGCGCAGCGCGTTGGTGAGGGCGGCGAGCACGACGATCGCGGTGCCGTGCTGGTCGTCGTGGAAGACGGGGATGTCGAGGGCCTCGCGCAGCCGGGCCTCGATCTCGAAGCAGCGCGGCGCGGAGATGTCCTCCAGGTTGATGCCGGCGAAGCCGGGCGCGATCGCCTTGACGATCTCGACGATGGCGTCGGTGTCCTGGGTGTCCAGGCAGATCGGCCAGGCGTCGATGTCGGCGAACCGCTTGAACAGGGCGGCCTTGCCCTCCATGACCGGCATGGCGGCCATCGGGCCGATGTTGCCGAGGCCGAGCACCGCGGAACCGTCCGTCACGACCGCAACGGTGTTGCGCTTGATGGTCAGGCGCCGGGCGTCCTCGGGGTTCTCCGCGATCGCCATGCAGACGCGCGCCACACCCGGCGTGTAGACCATGGAGAGGTCGTCACGGTTGCGGATGGGGTGCTTGGACTGCATCTCGATCTTGCCGCCGAGGTGCATCAGGAACGTACGGTCGGAGACCTTCCCGAGCGTCACGCCCTCGATCTTGCGGAGCTCCTCGACGATCTCGTCCGCGTGGGACGTGGAGCTGGCCGCGATCGTGACGTCGATCCGGAGCTTCTCGTGGCCGGAGGCGGTGACGTCGAGGCCGGTCACCGAGCCGCCGGAGGACTCCACGGCGGTGGTGAGCTGCGAGACAGCCGTACCGCTCGCGGGCACCTCCAACCGGACCGTCATCGAGTAGGAGACGCTGGGCGCCGTTGCCATGGCCGACTTCCTCTGCTTTCACCGTGTAGCTGTTGCCGTCCGATGGTCGCACCTACCGCCGAGTACGTGGTAGCCGCATCGGATTGTGAACCTTACGTTCACCGCTCTTTCGGAAACTGGTTTCCACCATACGAGAAGTTGCGGCGAACAGGAAGAGGCGCCGGGAACGTGACCGGGTACGAGAAGAGGCCCACGTCACTGGGTGACGTGGGCCTCTCTCTGCGTTCATGACACCGGCCCGCCATGCTCGCCTCGCGGCAAGTGGTCCCTCTGAGGGACGAAGGTTGGGCCCGGGGGCTTGGATCGAGCCGGTGCCACTTCCCACGGTACTGCATTCTCCCGCGACACCCCAGACCCCGGCGGCGACCACCGGCACACGGGTCAGTCGCGCAGCAGGTCCGGCACTCCCTCGGCGTCCGGTTCGTCGCGCTCGGCGGAGACCACGGTGAGCTGCTGCGTGGCCCGGGTCAGGGCCACGTACAGCACCCGCAGGCCCGCCGGGGACTCGTCGGCGATCTCGGCCGGGGAGACCACCACGGTGGCGTCGTACTCCAGGCCCTTGGCCTCCAGCGAGCCGAGCGCGACCACCCGCTCGCCGAGCCCGTCGAGCCAGCGGGCCGCCTCCGCGCGCCGGTTCATCGCGACGACCACGCCGACCGTGCCGTCGACCCGGTCGAGCAGCCGGGCGGCCTCCTCCCGCACGGTGCTGCCGAGCCGGTCGCGGACCACGCTGAAGCGCGGCTCGACGCCGGTGGAGCGGACCGCCGACGGGGAGTCGGAGCCCGGCATCGCCAGCGCCAGCACCTTCGCGGCCAGCTCCGCGATCTCGGACGGGTTGCGGTAGTTGACGGTGAGCGTGAAGCGCCGGCGGGGGCGGCTGCCGAGCGCCTCGTCCCGGGCCTCGGCCGCCTCGTCCGGCGTCGACCAGGACGACTGGGCCGGGTCGCCGACCACCGTCCAGGTGGCGTGCCGGCCGCGGCGGCCGACCATGCGCCACTGCATCGGTGTGAGGTCCTGCGCCTCGTCCACGATCACGTGCGCGTACTCGGTCCGCTCCTGGGCGAGGCGCTCGGCACGCTCGCGCTGGGTCTCCTCGCGGCCCGGCATCAGCTCCTCCAGGCCGGTGAGCTGGTCCAGCGGGTCGTACTCGCGCTTCTTCCTCGGGCGGGCCGGGGCGCCGAGGACGGCGGTCAGCTCGTCGAGCAGGGCCACGTCGTGCACCGACAGCGTCTCGCGCCGCAGCGACCGGGCGACCTTGCGGATCTCGCCGGGGTTCAGGACCCGCCGGGCCCAGCGGCCCAGGCGCCGCTCGTCGGCCATCGCGGCCAGCACGGCGCGCGGCGTCAGCTCGGGCCACCACGCGTCCAGGAAGCGCTGGAAGTCGTCCTCGCCCGTGATGTCCTCGTCGAAGGAGGAGCGCAGCTCGGCGGCGAGCTCCGGGTCGGTGTGCCGGCTGCCCGCGCCCGACTGCTCCCACAGGGCGTCGAGCAGCAGCCTGCGGGCGCGCGGGCGCAGGTGGTTGACGGGCGCCGTGCCGCTCAGGGCGGCCTGGCGGACGCGGTTCAGTTGGCCGGACTCCAGCTCCAGGCGGCGGCCGAAGGCGACGACCCGCAGCCGGTCCGGGGTCCCGGCGGCGGCCGGGGCCTCCTCGTCGGGCTCCTCGCCGAACGCGAGCTGTTCCGCGGGGGCCGGGGCCGGACGGCCCGACTCCAGGGCCCCGCGGGCCGCCTTGCGCAGCACCTTCAGCATCCGCGACGAGCCCTTGACGCGGGCCACGGCCGGGCTGTCGTACTCGCTCGCCTCGGCGCCGTCGACCAGCGAGCCGACCGCGCGGATCGCGACCTGGCCCTCCTCGCCGAGCGAGGGCAGCACGCCCTCGGTGTAGGCGACCAGCAGGGGCGTGGGCGAGACGATGAGGATGCCGCCCGCGTACCGGCGGCGGTCCTGGTAGAGCAGGTAGGCGGCGCGGTGCAGGGCGACGGCCGTCTTGCCGGTGCCGGGGCCGCCCTCGACGTACGTCACGGACGCGGCGGGCGCCCGGATCACCTGGTCCTGCTCGGCCTGGATGGAGGCCACGATGTCGCGCATGGAGTGGCTGCGGGCCTGGCCGAGCGCGGCCATCAGCGCGCCGTCGCCGATCGCGGGGAGCCGCTCGCCGTCCAGGTAGGCGGTCAGCTCGGGGCGCATCAGGTCGTCCTCGACGCCGAGCACCCTGCGGCCCTTGGAGCGGATGACGCGGCGGCGCACGACACGGCCCGGGTCGACCGGCGTGGAGCGGTAGAACGGGGCGGCGGCCGGGGCGCGCCAGTCGATGACCAGCGGCGAGTAGTCCGCGTCCAGGACGCCGATGCGGCCGATGTGCAGCGTCTCGGCGATGTCGGCCGTGCGGTCCTCGCGCACCGCGCCATCGGCGGGTTCGACGGCCGTGTACGCGCCGTCCGGGCCCTTCTTGCCGTCCTTGCCCCGGAGCAGGTCGATGCGGCCGAAGAGGAAGTCCTCGAACTCGTTGTTGAGGCGGCTGAGGTGGACCCCCGCCCGGAACACCTGCGCGTCGCGCTCGGCGAGCGCGCCGGGCGTGCCGACCTGCCCCCGCTTCGCGGCGTCGTCCATCAGGAACTCCGCCTCGTGGATCTTCTCTTCCAAGCGGTGGTAGACGGCGTCGAGATGTTCCTGTTCGACACCGATCTCGCGGTCACGAACGGAGTCCGTATCCGAGTCCACCGCTGGATCCTGCTGAGCCTGAGCGGCCACCGGGCCCCCTTCTGACGTGCTGGGCAGCCGTCAAAAATACGCGACAGGGGGCCCCGGCGGCTACGTCCGCGACGGCGGGGCTCACCGGGTGCTCACGCGTTCACCTCCACGAGCCGCTTCCCGTCGAGCGTCTCCACCTCGAAACGGTCGATCTGGCCGCGGGTGAAGGCGGCGCCGCCGTGCACGTACAGCGGGTGCGTGGCGCTCTCGTGCGGGCTGGAGGCGATGCCGTAGCCCCACGCGGGGACGGCCCAGGTGGTCACCGTCTCGCGCTCGCCGTTCTTGCCGACGGCGACGAGGGAGCACTTCAGCGGCCCCTTGACGTTCTTCAGCTGCAGGACGGTGTGGGTGCCCCAGGCCTTCTTCTCCATGCCGATGGTCGCGCTGACCTTCGTCGTGGCGTCGGTGGCCTGCACCTTCTCGTCCATGTGGTGGAAGAAGGCGTCCTCGGCGGGGCTGGTGGGGTGCGGGTCCGCGACGTCCGCGGCGCCGCCGTCGCCGGTCGCCGCCAGCACCGACAGCGGGCCGCCGACGATGAGGACGGCGGCGGCCGCCACCAGGTACAGGCCCCGGCGGCGCCTGCGGGACCGGCCGCGGGCGACCTCGCCGGCCAGCGACCGGGCGAGGCGGGGGCTGGGCGCCGCCGCGAGGGACTCGCCGACGCGGCGCACCGCGGACGTGTCGCGCGCGTCCGGCAGGTCCGCGAGGGCCGCGAGCACCGGCTCCACCCCGGCGAACTCCTCCAGCCGCGCCGCGCAGTGCTCGCACGCCGCCAGATGGGCCTCGAAGGCGCTCGCCTCGGCGTCGTCGAGGATCCCCAGCGCATAGGCGCCGACTGTCTCGTGCACGTCCCCGGCCGGCTCGTGGCCGGACGGTCCGTACCCCCCGTACGCCGACGTCATGCCGTCACCCCCCGCTCCTCCAGCGCCAGCTTCATGGAACGCAGTGCGTAGAACACGCGGGAGCGCACCGTGCCGCTGGGGATGCCGAGCGTCTCGGCCGCCTCATTGACGGTACGCCCTTTGAAGTACGTCTCCACGAGTACTTCCCGGTGTGCGGGGGTCAGGTCCTCCAGGGCGTCGGAGAGGGTCATCAGCCACAGCGCCTTGTCGATCTCGTCCTCCGCGGGGATGACCTCCAGCGGTGACGCGTCGACCTCCTGCGGCCGGGCCTGCCGGCTGCGGTGGCCGTCGATGACGATCCGTCGGGCGACCGTCACCAGCCAGGGGCGTACCGAGCCGGTCGCCCGGTTGAGCTGACCGGCGTTCTTCCAGGCGCGGATGAGCGTCTCCTGCACGACGTCCTCCGCGCGCTGGCGGTCCCCGGCCACCAGGCGGAGCACGTAGGCGAGGAGCGGGCGCGCGTGCTCGGCGTAGAGCGCACGCATCAGCTCCTCGTCCGGCTCCGGGGGCCGGGACGCGCGATGTCGGGCCCGGGGAGGGCGTTCATCGGCCACGGCGGAATCCTTGCGCACGCCTACCTCCGGTGTCCCCAGTTCGGCGATCCGGCCGTCTCTTCTCGGCTGGGCTCACGGGTGGGATACGTACGCGAAGGGGCGCGTGTTCAAGGGGAGTTCGGCGGGCGGGCGGGTCAGGCTCTGGCGAGAGCCGCGCGGCGGCGGTGCCGGGCGACCCGCTCCCGGTTGCCGCAGATCTCGCTGGAGCACCAGCGGCGCCGGCGCCCGCGGGACGTGTCGAGGTAGATGATCGGGCAGTTGTCGCCCGCGCACTGGCGCAGGCAGCCCCGGGCGGCGGGGTCGGTGAGCAGGTCGACGACGTCCCGGGCGACGGCCGCGAGCAGGGCGGGGCAGCCCGGCTCCTCGTGCAGGGAGCGGACGAGGGCGCCGTCGCCCGCGCGGACGGCGCGGGGTGCGGGCGGGGCGGTGCGGGCAAGCAGGTTGACGCGGTCGAGGGCGGCGGGGGCGGGCCGGCCGGCCAGCTCGCCGCGGACCGACTGCCCGATGTGGCCGCGCAGTTCGCGGAAGGCCGCGAGCCAGGCGCCGGTGCAGGCGGGCAGCGCCGCGGGGCCGGGGACGAGCCCCGCGCCGACGAGCCAGGCGCGCAGCCGCTCCGGGGAGGTGAGGCGTTCGTCGGGGTGGGCGGTGGCGACCAGGTCCAGGCACAGGCGTCCGGAGTCGAACCGCAAGTCGTGCGGAGGACGGAGTGGGGGGAGGGTGGGTCCTGTGGGTACTGCTGCCATGCCCTCTACAGTGCCCGCCCCGGCGCGCCGCCGGAACCCCCGGTGCCGCGGGCTTACGAGGGGACGTGTGCGGGCGGCCCGTCGTGCAGGATCCGCTGGAACAGGACGTGGTCGCGCCACTCTCCGTCGATGTGCAGGAAGCGGGGGGCCAGGCCGTACTCGACGAAGCCGCTCTTGGTGAGCACCCGCTGGGACGCCTTGTTGTCCACGAGGGTGCCCGCCTCGACGCGGTGCAGGCCGAACTCGTCGCGGGCGGCGCGGCAGATCTCCGCCACGGTGGCGCTCACCAGGCCGCGCCCGGCGTATCCGGGGTCGACCCAGTACCCCAGGTTCGCGCTGCACAGGGGGCCGAGCACGATGCCGCTGAGCGCGGCGCGGCCCACGACACGGCCACCGGCCGCCGTGTCGAACAGCAGCCACATCGCGCCGCCCGGCTCGGCTATCCGCTCGGCCTGCGCCGCGGCGGTGTAGAAGTCCTCGCTGCGGTACGGCTCCCAGGTCCGCAGGTACGCGCGGTTGCGCAGCTGGGCGTCGGCGAGGGCCTGGGCGTCGGCGGCGACGGCCCGGCGCAGTTCGATGTCAGGGGTGATCAGCATGCGCGTACGGTACGCGCGGCCGGGCGGGGGCGGTTCGTGCGGTGGCGCCGTCGGGGGCGGGCGGCCGCCTCACTCGTCCGCGTACTTCGCGTCGGCCGACGCCGGGTCGAGGGCCAGCCGGTACCCCCGCTTGACCACCGTCTGGATCAGCTTCGGCGCCCCGAGCGCCACCCTGAGCCGGGCCATCGCCGTCTCCACGGCGTGCTCGTCGCTGCCCGCGCCGGGCAGGGCGCGCAGCAGGTCCGCGCGGGACACCACCCAGCCGGGCCGCCGGGCGAGGGAACGCAGCAGCGACATGCCGGCGGGCGGCACGGGGCGCAGCTCCCCGTCGACGACGACGGCGTGCCCGCGCAGCTCGACACGGTGCCCGGCCACCGGCAACGTCCGCGCGCGGGCGGGCAGTTCACGGCAGAGCAGCTGCACCAGCGGGCCGAGCCGGAACCGCTCCGGCTGCGCCGTCGCCACCCCGTGCGCCTGGAGCGGCAGCGCCGTCACCGGGCCCACGCAGGCCGGGACCACGTCGTGCTCCATCGCCGCGAGCAGCCCGGGCAGCAGGCCGCGCTCCCGCGCCCGGTCGAGCAGGGACGCGGCCGCGGGCGCCGAGGTGAAGGTCAGCGCGTCCACGCCCCGCGCCACCGTCGCGTCCAGGAGCCGGTCCACCGGCGCGATGTCCTCCGGCGGCATCCACCGGTACACCGGCACGCCCACCACCTCGGCCCCGGCCTCGCGCAGCGCCTCCACGAAACCGGGCAACGGCTCGCCGTGCAGCTGGACCGCGACCCGCCGGTCCTGGACCCCTTCGGAGAGCAGCCGCTCCAGCACCTCGGCCATCGACTCCGACGCGGGCGACCACTCCTCCGTCAGCCCGGCCGCGCGGACCGCGCCCTTCACCTTGGGGCCGCGGGCGAGGAGCTCCACCCCGCGCAACCGGGCGACCAGCGCCTCCCCGAGGCCCCAGCCGTCGGCGGCCTCGACCCAGCCGCGGAAACCGATCGCGGTCGTCGCCACCACGACGTCGGGCGCGTGGTCGATCAGTTCCTTGGTGGCGGCGAGGAGTTCGCTGTCGTCGGCGAGCGGCACGATCCGCAGCGCGGGCGCGTGCAGCACCGTGGCACCGCGCCGCTCCAGCAGCGCGATCAGTTCGTCGGCGCGGCGCGCGGCGGTCACCCCCACGGTGAACCCCGCGAGCGGGCCGTGCGGCTGCGCGGCCCCGGGGGCCTGCTGTTCGTCGTCCATGCTGCTTCTCGTCCCGCTCGACGGTCGTCCCGTGCACTGGTGTGCCGCTCGGTGCTGCTGCTCGTCCGCTGCTGTCCTGCCGGGGTCCGAGCCTGTCAACACAGCGTGACAGACCCGGATCCGGGTGATTGCGGGCGTGTTACGGGCCCGTTCCTCACACGTCGGCGTAGCTGAGCTGCGGCTTCGCCCCGGCGCTCGGCGCGGCCACGGAACGCGCGGCGCTCCGGCGAAGGTATACGGCCCACGTCACCGCGAAGCACACCGCATAGAAGGCGAGGAAGGAGACGAAGGCCCCGGTGCCGGTCCCGGCCGTCTGGAAGGACTGGCGGAACGCGAGGTTGATGCCGAGCCCGCCGAGCGCCCCGACCGCCCCGATCAGCCCCATGGAGGCGCCCGACAGACGCCGCCCGTACGCGGCCGCCGCCTCTCCGGTGAGGCCGGTCCCCCGCGCCTTGGCCAGGAAGATGCCGGGGATCATCTTGTACGTGGAGCCGTTGCCGAGGCCGCTCAGCACGAACACGACGATGAACGCGCTCGTGAACAGGGCGAGGGACTCCCGGACCGAGGCGAGGATCACCACGGCGGTCGCCGCGCCCATCGCCACGAAGTTCCACAGGGTGATGCGGGCCCCGCCGAACCGGTCCGCGAGCCGCCCGCCGACCGGCCGGATCAGCGAGCCGAGCAGCGGCCCGATGAAGGTGACCCCGGCCGCCTGGAGCGGCGTGCGGCCGAACTGGGTCTGCAGGACGAGGCCGAACGCGAACGAGTAGCCGATGAACGAGCCGAACGTACCGACGTACAGGAACGCCATGATCCAGGTGTGGGCGTCCTTGACGGCGTCCCACGCGGCGCCGGTGTCGTTCTTCACCGTCGCGAGGTTGTCCATGAACAGGGCCGCGCACAGCGCCGAGAGCAGGACCAGCGGGATGTAGAGGCCCAGCAGGACGCGCGGGCCGCCGCCCAGGCCGATGACGGTGAGCGCGGCGAGCTGGATGACGGGGACGCCGATGTTGCCGCCGCCCGCGTTCAGGCCGAGCGCCCAGCCTTTCTTGTGCATCGGGAAGAAGGAGTTGATGTTCGTCATGGAGGAGGCGAAGTTGCCGCCGCCGACGCCGGTGAGCGCCGCGCACAGCAGGAACGTGCCGTACGAGGTCCCGGGCTCCATCACGGCGAACGCGACGACCGTCGGCACCAGCAGCATGCTCGCCGAGACGACCGTCCAGGTGCGGCCGCCGAACACGGCGACGGCGAAGGTGTAGGGGACGCGGGCGAACGCGCCGACGAGCGTGGCCATCGAAACGAGGAAGAACTTGCCCGCGGGGTCGATGCCGTACTCGGGACCCATGAACAGGACCATGACCGACCACAGCGTCCACACGGAGAAGCCGATGTGCTCGGACAGGACGGAGAAGACGAGGTTGCGCCGGGCGACCCGGGCGCCCGTCTCCGCCCAGAACTCGCTGTCCTCGGGGTCCCACCGCTCGACCCACTCACGGGTCCGGCTCCGGCCTGCCATTCACGCCTCCAGGATCGCGGTTGCTGCCTGACGCGACCGACGGTAGGCAGGCCGGATTTCCGGACTGTGGCGGGCGATGACCCCGGGGGAACGTTGCTCTCACCCGGCGCGGGGGCGGGCCGTGAGGCGCGGCGCCGCGGAACGGCTCAGGTGGCGCCGCGACCTGACCGGGGCAGCTTGACCGAACCGCCCTTGTCCCAGGTGAGGGTGACGATGCCGGAGGCCTGGGTGAGGTTGGCGGCGAACACCTCGTCCCCGGTGTCCTGGCCGACGCAGGAGACGGCGATCCGGAAGCCCGTCCCGTGCTCGGTCTGGCCGATGCCGCTGCAGATGCCCTTACCGGCCGAGTCGATGTAGGAGACGCTGTACTTCCCCTTGGCGCTGCCCGAGGCGATCTTGGCGCCGACGGTGAGGGTCTGCGCCTTCTCGTTCTGCCACTGGCCCTGGTAGCCGGTGGACCCGGCCGGCCGCTCGGCGGGCCCCTGGTCGTCGGCGTACGGGTCATCGGATGCGGTATCGGACGCGTCGCCGGACGGCTCGGGCGACGGGGGCAGCACGGGGCTCGGCAGCTCCGACTCGCTCGGGTCCTGGCCCACGCTCCCCGTGGCGACGACGCTGCTCCGCCCGGCCAGCGGCTCGTCCCCGCCGTTGTCACCGCTCGTGGCCAGCAGGACGCCGCCGCCCGCGAGCGCCGCGACGACCACGACCGCGACGGCGATCAGCACGGCCCGCTTCTTGCCACCGCCCGGCCCCGGCCCCTGCCCCGGCCCTGGCTGGAACGGGCCCTGGGGCGGCGGGAACTGACCGTACTGCTGCTGCCCGTACGCGGGCTGCGGGGTGGTGGGCGCGCTCGCGTACGGGTTGTCGGAGCCGTAGGGGCCCGGGGGTTGCTGCGGGGCGCCGTACGGGCCTGGGGAGGGCGGCGGGGTGCCGTACGGGCCGGGGGCGCCGTAGGGCCCGGCGGGCGGCTGCTGTGGCTGCGGATGCGGTGGTTGCTGCTGCGCGTGGGGCGGTGGCGGCTGCTGCGGCGGCCCGCCGTACCCGTACCCCTGGCCGTCCTGCGGCGGCTGCGTCATGCCTGTCCCCGTCCCCGTGGAACCATGCGGCCCGCGCCGCACGGTCCGCCCAAGTCAACCCGCGGGGCCCCGGGGAGACAACCCCCGCCCGGGCCGGGCGGACGGCGCGTCAGTGGCGTACGCGTTCCCCTCGTCCCACTCGTCCCCCTCGTCCCCTTCTCTTTCTCTGCCGGCCGTCCGGCCACAGCCGGGGCGGGCGCCCGGCGGCCAGGTCCTCGATCCAGCCCACCCCCACGATCGCGAGCGCGACCAGCGGCCACACGAGGACGAACGTCCAGAACTCGTAGGTCGTGTCGAGGGCCGAGTTCAGCGTCTCGTTCATGAAGGGGAACGCGTAGCACATGTCGACCACCGGGAAGGTCGCCATGATCAGCAGGTTGTGCCAGAGATAGATGGTCACGGCGCGGTTGTTGGCGAGCGTGACCGGCCGGTCCCAGCGCGCCAGGCGCCCCGGCAACCGCTGCCAGGAGGGCGCGTACTGGAGCAGGATCACGACGAACCCGAGGGACCAGGCGGCCTGCGCGAGCGGGATCTCGTTCAGGTCCCAGCCCTCGTCGGTGAGGTGGCCCGAGGCCCACCACAGGCCGAAGGCCATGACGAGCGCGGCGCCGGAGACCGCCAGGTACCGCGGGACCCTGGCGAGCACCCCGTCGTGGTGGGCGAAGCCCAGCACCCAGCAGCTGCCGAAGACGGCGAAGTCGACGACCGTGTCACCGGCCCGGCCGGGGATCTCCACCAGGCCCGTGCCGACGACGGCGGTGAGGGCGAGCGGCGCGAGCAGCGTCGCCCACGGCACCTTGCGGAACGCCCACAGCAGCAGCGGGGAGGCGAGGACGAACCAGAGGTAGGCGCGCAGGTACCAGAGCGGCCCGATGCCCTGCTCGGCCCAGCTGCTCTCCAGGAAGCCCGGCGGGTTCGCGATCTCCCAGGGGAAGGAGGGCGCCCCGACGGGCACGACGTAGTCGACGAGGCTGAGCCAGCCCCACAAGCCGCCGCTGTCCGGGTCCTCGTACGGGTTCCAGCCGCCGGCGAACAGCAGCGGCAGGGCGAGCGCGCTGAACGCCCACAGCGGGGGCAGCAGCCGTCGCACGCGCGCGCGGATCACGCCCGGCGCGGGGCGGCCGAGGGAGCGGGCCATCAGCGAGCCGGCGAGCGCGAACATCACGCCCATGGACGGGAAGAGCACGCTCAGCCACGCCCACCCGAAGAGGTGGTAGAGGACGACGCGGAAGAGGGCGAGGGAGCGCAGCAGGTCGAGGTAGCGGTCCCGGCCCGGCTTCCCGGGGGCGGCCGCGGCGGACGGCTCCGGGTCCGGCTGCGCGGGCACGGTCGCGGCCGGGGCCGCGTGGGCCGGGTTCGCGGCCGGGGCCGCGTGGGCCGGGTTCGCGGCCGGGGCCGCGTGGGCCGGGTTCGCGGCCGGGGCCGCGTGGGCCGGGTCCGGGGCCGGGGCCGCGTGGGCCGGGTTCGGGGCCGGCGGTACGAGAGCGGTGCTCTCCGTGCGGTGCGGCACCTCCGCGACGGACGCGGCGGCCTGCGCGGACGGGTGCGGCCAGGCGGACGTGCCGGGCCCGGCGGAGGCGGCCGGCCAGGCGGGGCCGCCGGACCGGTGGTCCTCGTGCGCGGGCGGCCCTGCGGCGCGCCCGGCACCCCGTACGGGGTCGTCGTGGGGCTGGGTCATGCGACCGGCCTCCTGTCGTCGTCGGCGACCGAAGCGGCCCGCTGCCGCGGCACTCCGGGCGCCCCGCCGGGGGCCGAGCCCAGCGCGCCCGTGCGGCGCAGCTTCTGCCAGCGCAGCCGGCCCCCGGTGAGAGCGGTGATCCAGGACTGGAGCAGGACCACGTACATCAGCTGCCGGTAGAGGATCTGCTGGAGCGGGAGGGAGATGAGGTGCGTCATGCGTTCCTTGTCGAGCCGGAAGGCGTACGCCGCGCAGACCGCCTGGACGGCGAGCACGCCGAGCCAGGCCACCACCGTCTTCTGGGTGGGGCCGAACACCACCCCGTACAGCAGGAAGATGTCGATCAAGGGTGCCAGCAGCGGGGCGAGCACCATGAACAGGCTGACCAGGGGCAGTCCGACGCGGCCGAAGCGGCCGGAGGGGCCGCGCTCGACCAGCGCGCGGCGGTGCTTCCAGATGGCCTGCATGGTCCCGTACGACCAGCGGTAGCGCTGCGACCAGAGCTGCTGCACGGACTCGGGGGCCTCGGTCCACGCGCGGGCCTTCTCCGCGTAGACCACGCGCCAGCCGTCGCGGTGCAGCGCCATGGTGACGTCGGTGTCCTCGGCGAGGGTGTCGTCGCTCATGCCGCCGATCCGCTCCAGGGCCGTACGGCGGAAGGCGCCCACGGCCCCCGGGATCGTCGGCATGCAGCGCAGGACGTCGTACATGCGGCGGTCGAGGTTGAAGCCCATCACGTACTCGATGTGCTGCCAGGCACCGATCAGCGAGTCGCGGTTGCCCACCTTCGCGTTGCCCGCGACGGCGCCCACGCGCGGGTCGCCGAACGGCTGGACCAGTTCGCGCACGGTGGCGGGCTCGAAGACGGTGTCGCCGTCCATCATCACGACGAGGTCGTGGCGGGCGTTGGCCAGGCCCCGGTTGAGGGCGGCGGGCTTGCCCGCGTTGTGCTGGCGCACCACGCGCACGTCCGGCAGCCGCAGCTCCTCCACGAGGCGGGCGGTGCCGTCGGTGGAGCCGTCGTCGACGACGATCACCTCGACGGGGTGCTCCCCCGCCGTCAGGGAACGGACGGTGTTCTCGATGCACTTCGCTTCGTTGTACGCCGGTACGAGCACCGACACCGGCTCGGTGACGGGCGGCCCCCAGGCGAAGCCGCGGCGCCGCACCCGGCGGGCGTGGAGCACGGAGAGCAGCAGCATGAGGCCGAACCGGCCCAGGACCAGGACGCCGATGACGGCGAGCCCGGCGACCATGACGCCCGTGAGGTGCTCCGAGGCCTGGACGGCGTAGACCCAGGCGCGGCCCTTCCACAGCTCCACGCCGGTGACGGGGGTGTGCGCGCCGGGCATGCCGAGGGCCTCGGTCAGGTTCTCGAACCGGTAGCCGTCCTTCTGGAGCCGGGGCAGGAACCGGTCGAGCGCGGCGACGGTCTGGGCGCGGTTCCCGCCCGAGTCGTGCATCAGGACGATGGCGCCCTCGCCGTCGCGCGGGGTGGCGCGGCGGATGATCTCGTCGACGCCGGGGCGCTTCCAGTCCTCGCTGTCAGTGTCGTTGACGACCGTGATGTAGCCGCGCGAGCCGATGTACCGCGTCACGGGCCACGACTTGTCGTCCATGGCGTCGGCGAACGAGGAGTACGGCGGGCGGAACAGGGAGGTGCGCACGCCCGCCGCGCCCTCCAGCGCCAGCTGGCTCTGCGACAGCTCCCAGTCGATGCGCCGCGTCGACTGGTACGACAGGTCGGGGTGGTTGAAGGTGTGCAGGCCCACCTCGTGGCCCTCGGCGACCATGCGCCGCACCAGGTCCGGGTGGCGCGAGGTCATGGTGCCGGTGACGAAGAAGACGGCGTGCGCGTGGTGCTTCTTCAGGACGTCGAGGACCTTGGGGGTCCACTCCGGGTCGGGCCCGTCGTCGAAGGTGAGGACGAGCTCGTGCCGGTCGATGGAGCGGCTGCTCTCCCGGCCGCCCCGGGTGTCGATGACGGGGCCGCCGTCGAGGATCTCGTCGGGGACGTGCCGGGTGGCCGCCTCGGGCCGGACGCGGTGGTCGGCGAGGATCTCGCTGTGCACGTAGCCGCGCAGCATCAGCATGCCCAGCACGGCGGCGAGCAGCAGCGACGGCAGCAGGTAGCGCAGGGGCAGGCGCCGCCGTCGGGCACGCGCCTTGCGGGGACGGGAGCGGTGGGGCATCTACAGGACGCTGCTTTCCAGGGACACGGCGGGAAGCGCCGACCGGGCGCCCCCGAGGACCCGGCCGACGACCGTGCCGAGCACGGGGCCCGCGGCGGTGGTGTCGGTGCCGCCGGCCACGGGGTCGGGCGACGGCTGGCCGGACGGGTCGGCCGGCGGCGGGCTGGAGCCGGTGGACGGCTGCCCGGACGGGTCGGCCGGCGGCTTGGGAACCGCCGGTGTCGTCGGCGGCGCGGCGGGCCCGGTCGGCTTGACCGCGCCGGGCCTGCCGGGCTTGCCGGGCTTGCCGGGCGCGGTGCTGCCGGTGCCCGCGGTGGTGCCGGGGGTGCGGTCCTGGCCTGCGCGCTCCGGGCCCGGGGTGGGCGTCCCGCCGCGGGCCCGGGCGGCCTCTGCGCCGGACGCGGAGCCGGAGGCGCCCGGGTCCGGGGCGCCGCCGGGCTCGGTCGGCGCCGGAGCCGTGTCGGCGGGCGTCAGCGGCTTGGTGTCGACCTGGCCGGCGCGGCCGTCGGGCATGGGCAGCCAGGGCGCGGCCGAGTTCCCCGAGAGCAGGGTGATCGCGATGACCACCGCGTAGACGGCGCAGGCCACGCCCATCAGTACGCCGACGCGCCGGAAGGTGCGGCCGCGCCGTCCCGAGTCGTCGACGAAGACGGGGACCTCCTTGGCCCCGCCCCTGCCCCCGGGCTTCCCGGCCCGGGCCGCCGCGCCCGCCGCGGCTCCGCCCAACCTGCGGCCCGCGCCGTCCAGTTGGACCGTCACTTCATTGGGATCATGGGTCTGTCCCGGCAGGACATCTTCTCGCCAGTTCTCCACGGTACGCACATCCCCCCAGGGACACGTTCAAGGGTGCGCGCGCGAGAACCGGGGAACCCGCCGGCGGGACCGGGCCCCCACCCGGTCCTGACGCCCCGGGACCGCACGGTCCCCGGGCAGCCACGAATGCTGCGCACGCGAGTGACACTCGCGTGCGCCAGTCAATCGCGGCTGCTCATGACGAGGGCGTCAGCGGCCGGCAACCACCCGTTCGGGGGACGGTTCAACCATCCGTTCTCCTCCGCGAGCGCGGCGGCGGCCTCGCGCAGCGCGGCAATTCCTGGGTGTTCGCGCCCTTTTCGCCACACCAGGGACACGGGCGACAGCGGTACCGGGTCGACGAGCGGCCGCAGCACCGAGCCGGGCATGGCCGGAAAGTCCACACCGGTCAGGACCGGATTGCGGTACTTCGCCATGATGCGCCGGAACTCCTCCTCGCCGACGGCGAGCGGCGCCGCCGGGGCGATCCCGATCCCGCGCCCCGCGAACAGCCGCCGGGCCAGGTCGGTCCACTCGGGGGTCCGCGGGTTGCCGGCGCCCGCGTACACCTTCTCCCCCGCGAGCCGGTCGAGCGGCACGGCGTCGAGGGCGGCCAGCGGATGCTCCTCGGGGAGCACGACGGCCATCGGCTCGTAGCGCACGGGCTGCTGGGCGAGCCGCTCCCGCACGGCCGGGTCGAGCCCCGCGAACCGGCCGAAGGAGACGTCGATCCGTCCGGCGAGGAGCTCGGCGGCGGCATAGGTCAGACCGCTCTCGTAGCGGGCCATCAGCTCGTGGTCCGGCGCGAGTGCGCGGGCCCGCGCGAGGACGCGCTCGTGGACCAGGCCGGGGCTGTTGACGTCGACGAGCAGCGGTTCACCGGTGGGTGCGGGTCCGCGGAACGCGGCGAGCAGTTCGTCCTGCGCCTCCATCGCGCGCCGCGCGTAGGGCAGCAGCCGTGCGCCGTCCGCGGTGAGGGTGACCTGCCGGGTGGTGCGGCCGAACAGCTCGGCGCCCAACTCCCGCTCCAGGCGCCGGATGTCCCGGCTGAGCGCCTGCTGCGCCACGTAGAGCCGGGCGGCGGCCCGCGTGAAGTGCAGCTCGTCGGCGACGGCGAGGAAGGCGCGCAGCAGGCGCGGGTCGATGCCGGGGGAGCCGGGTGCGGGG
Organism: Streptomyces sp. NPDC049813; assembly: GCF_044465085.1. Lineage (NCBI taxonomy): Bacteria > Bacillati > Actinomycetota > Actinomycetes > Kitasatosporales > Streptomycetaceae > Streptomyces > Streptomyces sp. NPDC049813. The sequence goes on from NZ_JBITLI010000002.1 coordinate 183,145, forward strand.
ATCGCCATCGGGGGAACTTACAACACGGGTGCGTGAATGGGCGCGGAGTAGGTGTTGGACCGCGCGCCCGCCCTGCCGCGAGGCTCTCTTCCATGCCGGAAACGACCACACCCCCGGGGCCACCAGCGCCCGCCGCGCCGACGCTCCCGCCGGGCACGACCGCCCCCGCCGCGCCGACGCTCCCGCCGGACACGACCGCCCCCGCCGCACCGAAACCGCCCCGCACCTCCCCCTACGCCCGTCTGTTCGCCCTTCCCGGGGCGCGTGCCTTCACCCTGGGGAACCTCATAGCCCGTTTCCCGCAGGGGATGTTCAGCATCAGCGCGGTCATCATGATCTCCGGTGGCCGGGGCTCGTACGCGCTCGCCGGTGCCGTCACCGCGACGGGTCTGGTGGCCAACGCGGTGGTCGGGCCGTGGACCGCCCGGCTCGTCGACCGCCACGGCCAGGCCCGGATCGCCGTCCCGGCCGCCCTCGTCTCCGCGTGCGGCTCGCTCGCCCTGCTGCTCTGCGTACACCTCGGCACCCCGGACTGGACCCTGTTCGCCGCCTACCTGGCGACCGCGGCCACCCCCAACACGGGCGGCATGTCCCGGGCCCGCTGGGCCCACCTCCTCCAGGGGGACGCCAAGGCACTGCACACCGCGAACTCCTTCGAGCAGGCGGCGGACGAGCTGTGTTACATGCTCGGCCCGGTGGTGGCCGCCTTCTTGTGCGGATCGCTGTTCCCGGAGGCGGGCACGCTGGTCAGCGTCGTGCTCATGGTGACGGGCATGCTGGTCTTCGCCGCGCAGCGCGGCACGGAACCGCCGCCCCGCGCACGGACGGAGGCGACCAGATCACCGCTGCGCGCGCGGGGCATGCCCCCGCTGCTGATCGCCTTCCTCGCGCTGGGAGCGGTCTTCGGCTCACTGGAGGTCGGCACGGTGGCCTTCGCGGACGCGCAGGGCCACAAGGTGTGGGCGGGCGCCGTCCTGGCGCTCCAGGCAGCGGGTTCGTGCGCGGCGGGTCTCGTCTACGGAGCGACGAAGCCGTCAGGCCCTGCCGGGCGGCGGCACGTGCTCTGCGTCGCGGCGACGGCCGCCCTGATGACGCTGCCGCTGCTCGCCGCCGCCGTCACCGGATCGCTCTGGGCGCTCGCCGGGGCGCTGCTGATCGCCGGGATGGCGACCGCCCCGACGATGGTGACCGGCATGACGCTCATCCAACGTCGCACCCCGCCGGGCCAGTTGAACGAGGGTATGACGCTCGCCGTGACCGGCCTGCTCGGCGGGATCGCGCTCGGCTCGGCGACGGGCGGCGCCGCGGTGGAGCACTGGGGCCCCACGACGGCGTACGCGGTACCGGCCGCCGCGGCGGCGACGGCGCTGCTGCTGTCGCTCTACGGCTACGCCCGGCGCCCGGACCGCGGCGCCGGGCCGGCGTGACCGGTCAGCAGGTGGCGGGCTTGCGCCAGGAGCACTCCAGCTCCCCGTCCCGCTCCACGGCGGGCACGGCGCGGGCGGCCTGCGGAGCGACGGGCGCCGCCGGAGCGCCTTCGGCGGTCGACTTCGCGAGGGTCACGACGATGGCGTCCTCCAGCGGCTTCACCGAGTCGACCAGGTAGTTGTTCTGCACGATGCTGTAGACCAGCTCGCGCCCGCCGGCGTCCGTCACGTACCCCGACAGCGCGCTCGCCCCGGTCAACGACCCGGTCTTTCCACGGGCGTTGAGCGCGGCCGGAGTCCCGCACATCCGGGACCGCAGCGTCCCGCCGGTGAACCGGTCCGGGTCGCAGGCCAGCGGCAGCGCCGCGCGCCAGTCGGCGTACCAGGGTTCGTGGCGCACGGCGAGCAGCAGATCGGCGAGCTGCCGCGCGGCGAAGTTGTCCTTGCGCGACAGCCCCGAGCCGTCGACCTGCCGCACCTTGCCGGCGTCGACGCCTGCGCCCTTCAGGTAGGCGGCGATGGCGGCGACCCCGTCGCCCCAGCTGCCCGGCCTGCCGGTGGCCCGGTGGCCCATGGCCTTGGTCAGCGCCTCGGCGTGCATGTTGTTGGACAGCTTCAGGAACGGGACGAGCAAATCCTTCAGCGGCATGGAGTCGTGCGCGGCGAGCGTCCTGGCCCGCGCCGGGGCGGCCCGGCCCAGTCGGGTGGCGCCGCTCACCCGTACACCGTGCGCGGTGAGCGCGGCGCGGAAGACGGCCGCCGCGTACCCGGTCGGCTCCCAGACGGTGACCCACTCCTTGGTGGTGTCCCCGCCGGCCGGGACCGTGCCGCTGACGGTGATGGTGTTGGTCCCGTGCCGCCGCTCCACGGCGACGGTGTCCCCGGTCCCGGCGGCGCCGGTGCGTGCCCGCACGTCGAGGTGGACGTAGTCCGTCGGGGGTGTGACGCGCACGACGGGCTTCTCCCCCGCGGTGCGGCCCGGCGCGACCTCGACGATGACGGTCCCGGTGTCGTAGTCGGTGTCGGGGGCCACGCTGAGCGCGGAGATCTGGGCGGCGTAGTACGAGGACTCGTCGTCGGCGCCCCAGGTGTCCCCCTGGCGGTGGTCGTCGAAGCGCGTGTCGTCGGCGACGAGCCGCCCGTCGACCTCGCGCACCCCGGCGGCGGCGACCCGGGCGGCGAGCCGGTCGTAGTCGGCGGCGAGGGTGGTGGGGTCGCCGGTCCCGCGCAGGTACAGGTCGCCGTGGAGGACCCCGCCGCGGGTGCGGCCGTCGGCCAGCACGTCGGTGGTGAACCGGTGGCCGGGGCCGAGCAGGGCCATCGCCGCGGCGGACGTGGCGAGCTTGGTGTTGGAGGCGGGCACGAGCCGCCCGGTCGGGTCGTGCTGGTAGAGGGTCTCGCCGTCGGTGGCGTCGGCGACGACGACACTGGCCGCGCCGCCCTCGGCCCGCGGGTCGCCGAGGATGGTGTCGATGGCCTCGGCGAGCCCGCCGGGGGCGGTGCCGGCCCCGGCGGGGGCGCTCCACGTGAGGGTGGCGGCGGCCACCCCCACGACAGCGGGCCAGACCCATCTCCTCCACGTCCGAGGGGAGTCGAAGCCGTGCCCTGCGGGTCCCTCAGGTCTCCTCATGCCACAGGAGGATCCCGGACCCGCGCCGCTCAGCCAAGACCCCACGAGTGGCCGAGGACATAGGCGGCGCACACGTTCACGTCGAGGATGTACGCGCCCGCGGTCCCGCACTGCGTGGCGCCGCTCCCCGGGTCGACGGGCTGGCCGTGGCCCATGCCGGTGATGCTGTACGTCTCCACGGCCGGGGCGCCGGTGGCGTCGCGGAAGACCTGGTGCGGGTAGCCGGCGACGGTGTCGCTGATGTCGGCGCCCTGGTCGGCGCCGCGCACGTCGGTCCACTGCTCGACCAGGTCGCTCATGTTGACGGGCTTCACCGTGTAGTCGGCGCTGCCCTGGAAGACGGTGAGCCGGGGCCAGGGCCCCGTGTACCCGGGCCGCGCGGCGCGTACCCGGTCGCCCCACTGTCCGGGGGTCTGGGTGGCGCCGACGTACATGCAGACGTACGGCGACGCGGCGGCCTGCGCGCATCCGTAGGGCAGCCCGGCGACGACGCCCCCGGCGGCGAACTTCTCGGGGTAGGCGGCCATCATCACGGCCGTCATGCCGCCACCGGCGCTGAGCCCGGTCACGTAGACCCGGGCGGCGTCCCCGCCCGCGTCGGCGAGCTGTTTGTCGGCCATCTGCGCGACGGAGGCCGCCTCGCCCCGGCCGCGCTCGATGTCACCGGCCTGGAACCAGTTGAGGCAGGAGTTGAGGTTGTTGGCCGGGGTCTGCTGGGGCAGCACGAGCGAGAACCCCCACCGGTCGGCGAGCGCGGTCCAGCCGCCGCCGGTGCCGTACCCGGCGGCGTTCTGCGTACAGCCGTGCAGGGCGACGACGACGGGCCGCCCGGCGGGCAGCCCCGCGGGAACGTACCGGTACATCTTCAGGGCGCCCGGATTCGCCCCGAACCCGGTGACTTCCTGGACGGCGGCGAGGGCGCGCGGGGCGGGGGCGGCCTGCGCGGTGGCGGCTTGCGCGGGGGCGGGGAGGACGAGGTACACCACGAGGGCGAGACCGGCGAGGACGAGTGCGGCTGGGCCGCGAGTGCGTGTCATGGGGAGCGAAGCTAGGGCGGCCCCCGGAGCCCCGATATGGGCCGGGCCCACACAACGGTGGGGGGCGGGCTGTGGGGAAGCGACGGTGCGACACCCCCGGAATTCCTTTCAGGCCGAAACCGCCCTTTCGCACTTCGGCATCCACCCGTTCGGCTCGATTTCAATGGCCGGAAATAGCGGCGTCGCACCTATTGCCACGTCAATAGAATTCCAGGTGCGCAGGTAAACCGGTCACGGGGGGGAATCCATCAATCCGGTTATTCGTTCACCGCTGCCCGTTCTGCATCGCGCGGCACTCTGGGTTCCGATGGTCGTCGGATTCGGCCTCGGGATGACGCGGATCTCGGCTCCTTCGCCGTGGACCGACGAGATCGTCACCATGGACGTGGCGCACCGGACGTGGCCGCAGCTGTTCACGCTGCTGGGGCAGGTGGACGCGGTGCACGGGCTGCACTACCTCCTGATGCACCTGGTGGGGCAGGTCGCCGGGGTCAGCGCGGTCACGATGCGGCTGCCCTCGGCGCTCGCCGTCGCCGTCGCGGCCGCGTCCCTCGCCTGGGTGGGGAAGCTGCTGGCGGGTCCGCGCCTCGGGCTGGCCGCCGGACTGCTGCTCGCCGTCATGCCGACCGCGTCGCGGTACGGGCAGGAGGCGCGCTCGTTCGCCTTCGTCATGGCGGTCGCCGTCCTGGCCACCGGGGCGCTGGTGAAGATCCTCCAGGGCGGTTCCGGCCCCCGGTGGCTCGCCGCCTACGCCGTGCTGATCGCCCTGCTGGGCTGGTTCAACGTGCTGGGGCTGCTCCTGGCGGCCGCCCACTGCGTCACCGTGGTGGTGCGACGGCCGCCCCGGCGCGTGGTCGTGCGGCTGCTGCCCGCTCTCGCGGCGGGCACCGCAGCCGTCATCCCGCTACTGGTGCTCGGCTACTCCCAGCACGCAGCCCTCGGCGACATCCCGCCGGTCACCAGCGGCACGCCCTACACCTTCCTGACCTGGCTGCTCACCCCCGGCCAGGGCACCCTGCCCGGCTCCCTGAAGCTGCTGCTCACCCCGGCCGCCCTGCTCGCCCTCACCGTCCTGGTGATCCGGCGGCGCACGGCTCCGCCGCTCGCCCTCGCCGTCGGCGCGCCCTGGCTGCTCGTCCCGCCGCTGCTGCTTCTGGGCGCCTCGCTCGGCCAGCCCCTGTTCGCCTACCGCTATCTCCTGTTCTGCCTCCCGGCCCTGGCGCTGCTGCTCGCGGCGGCGGGGGCCGTTCTGCCGCGACCGGGCCGGGTCGCGCTCGGGCTCCTGCTGGCCGTCCCGTTCGCCGCGTCCCACGTCGCCATCCGCCAGCAGGACAGCCGCTCCTGGGACACCAGCGCCGTGATCGCCACGGTGCGCGAGCGCGCGGTGCCCGGGGACGGGGTCCTCTTCAGCGGCGGCCGGTGCGGCCTGATGGCCTCCGCGTATCCGGAGGCGTTCGCCGGCCTGGAAGACCTGGGCACGACCCGGAGCGCCGCCGAGCACGGCACGCTCGACGCCGTCGCGGTCGACGAGGCACTCCTGCGCCGGCGCCTCACGGACGCGCCCCGCGTCTGGCACATCGACTGCCGGTACCTCTCCGCCGACGCCCGCAGGGCGGGCGCCCGCACCGCCGCGGTGCAGAAACGTGCCCTCGCCGGGGCCGGAGGGCTGTCCCCGGCCTTCCACCGCGCGGTCCGCGGCGTGGAGATCACCCTCTACCGGCGCTGAACCGGCCACCGGACAGAGAGAACAAAAAGCCCCTGACCCGGCGCGGTACGCGCGGGTCAGGGGCTACATGGGGTGGTGGAGATGGCGGGAATCGAACCCGCGTCCAACGGTGCAGCAGCAGGGCTTCTCCGTGTGCAGTTCGCTGCGATTTTCTCGGCCCCGGCGATCACGCGAACAAGTCGCCGACGGGCCCAGTCACTGTTTGATTTCCCATCGGACCCCGTGACCGGGCCCGATGGTTTAGTTCCCTAGATTATGCCAGGATCCGGGTCGGGAACACTCCCGGGCTGACACCCTTTTAGGGTCCTTCAGTCGCTGTTATCAGGCAGCGAGGGCGAAGGACTGGGAATCGCTCTTGGAATTGGCGATTATTGGTTGCGACATATGGTTTACGAGATCATTGCCGCTTCCTCGACACGCTTCACCTGCTTCGACATCCGCTGTCGAAACCGATCATCCCCATGTTGTTTTTTCAAGTGGGCCTTGCGGCCCGGCGCTCCCGCGTGAGGAGCAGTACCCATCGTACGTGACCAACGCGGGTCGGTGCCAGCGTATTCCTGTGCGGCACCGCGGCGCCCGTCGCGCCAGGTCAGCGCTCCCGCGCCCGCTGGCGCCGCTTCGCCGCCGCGATGGCGCGGTCCGAGTCCCGCCGGTCCTGCTGCTCGCGCAGCGTCTGCCGCTTGTCGTACTCCTTCTTGCCCTTGGCGAGCGCGATCTCGGCCTTGGCTCGGCCGTCCTTGAAGTAGATCGCGAGGGTCACGATGGTGTGCCCGGACTCCTGCGCCTTCGACTCCAGCTTGTCGATCTCCTCGCGGTGCAGCAGGAGCTTGCGCTTGCGGCGCACCGCGTGGTTGGTCCACGTGCCCTGGCTGTACTCGGGGATGTGGGCGTTGTGCAGCCACGCCTCGTCCCCGTCGATCTGGACGAAGGCGTCGGCCAGGGACGCGCGTCCCTGGCGCAGCGACTTGACCTCCGTGCCGGTCAGCACGATGCCGGCCTCGTAGGTGTCGATGAGCGTGTAGTCGTGCCGCGCCTTCTTGTTCTGCGCGACGATCTTGCGCTTGCCGTCCTTCTTGGACGCGTCCCCCTTGCCCTGCTTGGGCTGGGACTCCTTCGGTACGTACATTCCCTTGGCCATAGTGCTGGCCATTTTCGCACTACGAGGGGGTGCCGAGGCCACTCAATACTGTCTCGGCCCGCTGCCGGGCGTCGTCCTCGGCCACCAGGTCGGGGGTGATGCCCCGGCCGTCGACGCCCTGCCCGGAGGGGGTGCGGTAGTGCCCGACGGTCAGCTCCGCGACGGAGCCGCCGGGCAGCCGGCTCGGCATCTGGACCGAACCCTTGCCGAAGGTCCTGGTGCCCACGACGACCGCGCGGCCGCGGTCCTGGAGGGCGCCGGTGAGCAGCTCGGCCGCGCTCATCGTCCCGCCGTCGACCAGCACGACCACCGGCCGGGCGGTGTCGGCGCCGCGCTCGGCGTGCAGGGCGCGCTGCGCACCGCGCACGTCGTACGTCGCCACGAGCCCGCCGTCCAGGAACGCCGAGGCCGCGCCGACCGCCTCGGTGACCAGGCCGCCGGAGTTGCCGCGCAGGTCGAGGAGGATGCCCGCGCGCGCGGGGGCCTCGCGCACCGCCCGGCGCACCTGGGCGCCGGAGCCCTTGGTGAAGGCGCTGACCTTCACCAGCAGGGCGCCGGTGACGAGCCGTGTCGTGGTGACGGAGTCGGTGGACAGCTGGGCGCGGCGCAGCGTCCGGCTCCACGCGCGCGTGCCGCGCTCAAGACCGACCCGGACGGGGCTGCCGGCGTGCTCGCCACGCAGCAGGCCGAGGACCTCGGTGACGGGACGGCCGGTGACCTTGCGGCCGTCCACGGCCGCGATGCGGTCGCCCTCACGGATGCCGGCGAGCTGGGCCGGCGAGTGCGAGCGGACCCGGGTGACCTGGACGTCGCCGTCGGCGGAGCGCCGCGCCCACAGGCCGACGCCGGTGTACTCGCCGTCGAGGGCCTGCTCGAACTCCTCGTACTCGCCCTGCGAGTAGACCGCGCCCCAGCGGTCCCCGCTGCGGCTGACGGCCTCCTCGGCGGCGAGCGTCGGGGACTTGCCGTCCTCCACGGCCCGGGCCGCGGCTTCGGTGGGATCGTCGGACGGCGCCTCGCGCGGGGCGGCCGCCCGGACCGGTCCGGTGGCGGGATCGGGGTCCTCGTCGGGCCAGGAGCCGGTCGCGGTACCGGCCGCGAGGACGCCGGCGAAGACCAATGTCAGGGAGGCCCCGCGGCCGAGGCGGCGCAGCGAGGCGAGCACGGAGAGCGGATCCGGGCCTGACATGTCGGTGAGTCTAGGACAACGCCGGGCGCCGTACGGGAGGTTGACCCGCTCGGCGCCCCGCGACTCCGGGGACTCTTGTCACACCTTCAGGTACTTGCGCAACGCGACGAACGCGGCCAGAGCGGGCATCAGGACACTGACCGCGAGGATGAGCGGGAGCTTCGTGAGGACCGCGTCCCAGCCGATGAAGTTGATCAGCTGGAGCTTGTCGGAGAGCGCGACGCCGTTGTCGATGACGAAGTACTGGCCGGCGGCGAGGAAGACGCAGGCGATGCCGCCGCCGATCAGTCCGGCGACCGCGGCCTCCATGATGAACGGCGCCTGGATGTAGAACCCGGACGCGCCGACGAGCCGCATGATCCCGGTCTCCCGGCGCCGGCTGAACGCGGAGACGCGCACGGTGTTCACGATCAGCAGCAGCGCCACGATGAGCATCACCAGCATCACGGCCCCGGCCGCGTAGTTGAGGTACCCGAGCAGCCGGAAGAGGTTGTCGAGCACGCCCTTCTGGTCCTGCACGGACTGCACGCCGGGCCGCCCGTTGAACGCGGTGGCGATGACCTCGTACTTCTCCGGGTCCTTCAGCTTGATCCGGTACGACTCCTGCAGCTGGTCCGGGGTGAGGGAGCTGGCCAGCGGGGAGTCGCCGAACTGCTCCTTGTAGTGCTTGTACGCCTGGTCCTGGGACTCGTAGGCGACCTTCTGGACGACGTCCATCTTGGCGAGGTCGTCCTGGATCTGCTTCTTCTGCTCCGCGGTGACCGGGCCCTTGGCACAGTTCGGGTCGGACTCCGAATCCCCCTTGTTGCACAGGAAGATGGAGACGTTGACCTTGTCGTACCAGAACCCCTTCATCTGGTTGACCTGGTCGCTCATGAGCAGCGAGCCGCCGAACAGGGCGAGCGAGAGGGCCACCGAGATGATGACGGCGAAGGTCATCGTGAGATTGCGGCGCAGGCCGACACCGATCTCCGACAGAACGAATTGGGCACGCATGACGCTGACTGAGCCTTTCGCAGCTTCTCTCTCGGTACTTCTTGGTCCGGTACTTTCGCAGTCCGGTACTTCTCAGTGCTGGTAGCCGTAGACGCCGCGCGCCTGGTCACGCACGAGACGGCCCTTCTCCAGCTCGATGACGCGCTTGCGCATCTGGTCCACGATGTTCTGGTCGTGGGTGGCCATCACGACCGTGGTGCCCGTGCGGTTGATGCGGTCGAGCAGCTTCATGATGCCGACCGAGGTCTGCGGGTCGAGGTTGCCCGTGGGCTCGTCCGCGATCAGGAGCTTGGGCCGGTTGACGAAGGCGCGGGCGATGGCCACGCGCTGCTGCTCACCACCGGACAGCTCGCCCGGCATCCGCTCCTCCTTGCCGCCGAGGCCGACGAGGTCCAGGACCTGGGGCACCGCCTTGCGGATCTCGCCGCGGCCCTTGCCGATGACCTCCTGCGCGAACGCGACGTTCTCGCCGACGGTCTTGTTGGGCAGCAGCCGGAAGTCCTGGAAGACCGTGCCGAGCTGGCGGCGGATCTGCGGGACCTTCCAGTTGGAGACGCGGGCGAGGTCCTTGCCCAGGACGTGCACCTGGCCGTGGCTGCACCGCTCCTCACGCAGGATCAGCCGCAGGAACGTCGACTTGCCGGAGCCGGACGAGCCGACCAGGAAGACGAATTCGCCGCGCTCGACCTCCAGGGAGACATCCCTGAGGGCGGGCCGGGTCTGCTTCGGATAGACCTTGGAGACGTTGTCGAATCGGATCACGGATGCGCCTCGGGCGTCGGGGGCGTCGGGGTGGGGGGCTCGGGCGAGGCACCCCCTCGGTGAGCGTGACCATACGCGAACCGGCACAGGGAGCGCAGGCGCCGTCCCCGCTTGTGCGTTTTGTCCCGGTGCGCGGTGCCGCGCGTGCCGTTTTTGTCCGCCCCGTGGCTGGTCCGTGGCTGGTCCGTGGCTGGTCAGGGCCCGTCCTGTGGGCGGGCCGCGCCGAAAATACGGGAAGCTGGCACAGTGGAGGGGGAACGGTTGCGTGTCCCGGAGCGTTGAGCGGAGAGAACCAGTGGGAATCTGGCAGACGTTTCCGTCGGCTCCGCCGCGCGTGAGGAGGACCAGCGCATGACCTATGACCGGTTGGTGTGCGCGAACTGCGCGGCGCCCGTGAGCGAGGGCCGCTGTCCGGTGTGCCGGGCGAACCGCGAGCGGCTCCAGCAGCAGAGCCCGTTCGCCGGGCTGAACCCGATGACGTTGATCGCGCTGGTGGCCGTGCTGGTGGCGGCGGTGGCGCTCCTCGCCCACCAGACGGTCTGACCTGGCCGACCTGTCTTGCCCGTCTTGCCCGTCTGACCTGTCTTGCCCGTGGGGCCTGTCTGGCCCGTGGGGCCTGTCTGGCCGGTGAGGCCTGTCCGACCTGCGGATCGCCGTCGGTCACGCGGCCCGGCCGAGCACCGGGAAGGGCCCGGAGCCGAGTGGCTCCGGGCCCTTCCGTGTGCGCGGTGCGACCGACCCGCGCCGGGGTGTTACGCGGCAGCGCCGCGGTTGCCCGCGAGGCGCGGCAGGAACCGGAAGCCCACGCCGCCCGCGATCATGGTCGCGGCGCCGATCAGCAGGATCGTGGTGCCGTCGGCACCGGTCTCGGCCAGCTCGCCGCCCTTGCCCTGGGCAGCGGTCTGCTCGGCCGGCGTGGAGCCGGTGTCCTGCAGGCTGTCCTTGCCCTGGCCCTGCTCGACGGGGTTGTTGTTGCCGTCGGGGTTGGTGTTGTCGCCGCCGGTGGTGGAACCTCCGGTGGACGAGCCGCCGCCGTTCTGGCTGCCGCCGTTGCCGTTGCCGCCGGTCTGGCTGCCGCCGTTGCCGTTGCCCCCGTTCTGGGAGCCGCCGTTCTCGGAGCCGCCGTTCTGGGAGCCGCCGTTCTGGCTGCCGCCGTTCTCCGACCCGCCGTTCTCCGACCCGCCGTTCTCCGACCCGCCGTTCTCGGCGCCACCGTTCTCGGCGCCACCGTTCTCGGCGCCACCGTTCTCGGCGCCACCGTTCTCGGCGCCACCGTTCTCGGCGCCACCGTTCTCGGCGCCGCCGTTCTCGGCGCCGCCGTTCTCCGACCCGCCGTTCTCGGCGCCACCGTCGACGCAGACGTCAGGCGGGCAGGGGTCGTCGTCGTCCGCGCCGAGGCTCGCGCTGAGACCGTCGGAACCGGCGTGCACATCAGCACCGAGCCCGAGGATGCCGATGTTCACATCGGCGGCGGAAGCGGCACCCGCGGCGGTCAGCGACGCGCCGGCGGCGATCACCGCACCGGCGGCTATCCGCGCTACACGGATCCGCGTCTTCTTGGTCATCTGTCTGCTACCCCCAGTAGCCAATCGTGAATGGAGCAGCGCCCGGGACGGCGTTCAAAGGGGGGCAGCAGACGTCGTGTTCGACCCGGCCCCCGTTCACACGCGTCCCACGGATACGCATGCCGCGCGCCAGCCTTCCCAGTTTTCAGACCGGCGTCAAGGTCGTTGCGCCTGGTTTGCCGCTGTATGGGGCGACTTGACCGTCGTACGGACATGTGACTGTGACGTAAAAGGCCGATAGTCCTTCACAGTTGGCCCAGTTGCGTCCGGACCGGGAAAACGCGAAGGCAACTGCCGCTGATTGCGCGGCAGTTGCCTTGTCGATAAATCGCGGGTTACTTCTCCTGCTGCTTGCGCCAGCGGATGCCCGCCTCGATGAAACCGTCGATCTCGCCGTCGAGCACCGACTGCGGGTTGCCGACCTCGAACTCGGTGCGCAGGTCCTTGACCATCTGGTACGGGTGCAGCACGTACGACCGCATCTGGTTGCCCCAGGAGCTGCCGCCGTCGCCCTTGAGGGCGTCCATCTTGGCCCGCTCCTCCTGGCGCTGGCGCTCCAGGAGCTTGGCCTGGAGGACGTTCATCGCGGTCGCCTTGTTCTGGATCTGCGAGCGCTCGTTCTGGCAGGAGACCACGATGCCGGTGGGCAGGTGGGTCAGGCGGACCGCGGAGTCCGTCGTGTTGACGCCCTGGCCGCCGGGGCCCGAGGAGCGGTAGACGTCGACGCGCAGCTCGGACTCGTCGATCTCGACGTGGTCGGTCTGCTCGACGACGGGGAGCACCTCGACGCCGGCGAACGACGTCTGCCGGCGGCCCTGGTTGTCGAAGGGCGAGATGCGCACCAGGCGGTGCGTGCCCTGCTCGACGGAGAGCGTGCCGTACGCGTACGGGACCTGGACGGCGAAGGTGGTCGACTTGATGCCGGCCTCTTCCGCGTACGACGTCTCGTAGACCTCGGTCTTGTAGCCGTGGCGCTCGGCCCAGCGCAGGTACATGCGCTGGAGCTGCTCGGCGAAGTCGGCCGCGTCGACGCCGCCGGCCTCCGCGCGGATGTTGACCAGGGCCTCGCGGGAGTCGTACTCACCGCTGAGGAGCGTACGGACCTCCATCTCGTCCAGCGCCTTCTTCACCGAGGTCAGCTCGGTCTCGGCCTCGGCCCGGGTCTCCGGGTCGTCCTCCTCCTCGGCCATCTCGAAGAGGACGGAGAGGTCGTCGATACGACCGCGCAGCGCCTCGGCCTTGCGGACCTCCGCCTGGAGGTGGCTCAGCTTGCTGGTGATCTTCTGTGCCGCCTCCGGGTCGTCCCACAGGGACGGCGCGGCCGCCTGCTCCTCGAGCACGGCGATATCTGCCCTCATCTTGTCGAGGTCCAGGACGGCCTCGATCGACTCCATGGTCGAGGAGAGGGACTTCAGCTCTTCGGAAACATCGACGACTGCCACGGGTCCAGCGTAACGGCTCCGCCGGGTGGCGGTGTGAGGCGTACCCCGGGGGTGGGGTGTGCGGGTTCGCGCCGTGGGGGGGGGGGTGGGTGGGTTCGTGGGCGGGTGCCCGTCCGGTGGGGGCTGGTCGCGCAGTTCCCCGCGCCCCTGTGATGCGCACTGCGTGCGGCATCACATCGGGGAGGACGGGGACCCGCCCCGCGCCTACGGTGCCGCCGGTGCCGAGTTGTTCTCGTCGGAGGGGGGCCGCTCCCCGTCCCCGGACGACGTCGCCGCCCAGATGCCGCCGCCCAGGGCCACCGCGAGGACGAGCCCGGCCACCCCCAGGGTGATGCGGCGGCGGCGCGCGGGGTGCCGGTTGCGGGCCGAGCCGGGGCGGGGGGCGCCCGTGGCGCGGGGGGCACGGGCCGTGCCGCGGGCGCCGCCCGCCAGCTCGTCCGGGGCCGGGACCCGCATCGAGGTGTGGGTGTCGCGGTTGGAGTCCGCCGGGGCGGCGCCGGGGACCAGGGAGACCGCGCCGCGGCGGGGCGCGGCCGCCCCGGACGGATCCGGCCCCGCCGGGCGGGAGGCTTCGGTGGCCGGGTCCGCGGCGGCTCCCTCACCGGCGCCGGAGGCGTCCGCGTCGTCGGGGCCGTCGGGGTCGTCGGGGTCGTCGGGGTCGTCTACGTCCAGCGGGGCCATGCCCGCCAGGAGGGGCCCCAGTTCGCGCAGGCGCGCGGCCAGCTCGGAGGCCCGCAGCCGGGACGCGGGGGCCTTGGCCAGGCACTGGATCAGCAGCTGCCAGAGCTCGTCGGGGATGCCGGGCAGCGGGACGACGGTCTCCGTGACGTGCCGGCGCAGGATCGCGCCCGGGTGCCCGCCGCCGAACGGGGTGAAGCCCGCGAGCAGCTCGTACAGGACGGTCGCGAGGGCGTAGATGTCGACGGCGGCGCGGGGCGGCAGGCCCTCGATGATCTCGGGCGCGAGGTAGTCGGGCGTGCCGATGATCTTCGTGGCGCGGGTGCGGCGCGGGGTGTCGATGAGCTTGGCGATGCCGAAGTCGGTCAGCAGCGCGGGGTGCGCGCCGCCGGGGCCGAGCGGGCCCTCCATGTCGAGCAGCACGTTCTCCGGTTTCACGTCGCGGTGCACGATCCCGGCGGCGTGCGCGGCGGCCAGCGCGTCGGCGACGTCCGCGGCGATGGCGACGGCGGCCTCGGGGGCCAGGCGCCGCTCGCGGTCGAGGCGGGTGCGCAGATCGGTGCCGCGGACCAGGTCCATGACCAGCGCCAGGTCGTTCCCGTCGACCACCAGGTCGCGGACGCCGACCACGCGCGGGTGGTCGAGGCTGAGCAGGGCGGTGCGCTCCTGGACGAAGCGGCCGACCAGTTCCTGGTCGGAGGCGAGGTCCTCGCGCAGCAGTTTGATGGCGACGGGACCGTCGGGTCCCTCGCCCAGCCACACCGTGCCCGCACTGCCGCGGCCCAGGATCTGGTGGGCGGTGTACCGGCTGCCGATCTTCCGTGCCAAGACTGCTCCTACAGACGCGTGTTGGCGCCCAAGCTACGCGGCCCGGACGCCAACCAACGCATCCGCGGGGGAAATCACCCGTCGGATGTCGACAAATCCGCAAACTCACGGTCGGTCGCGGGTCCGCGCCCGCTCGGGAACGCGTGCGAAACGCTCGTGAAACGGTCGCGCCCGCTACTGACCTCCCAGGTCACCGATCCAGCCGGTCACCGTCGTGAACCAGTCGGAGAGCTGGGCCCAGTACCCCTTGCCGGTGCCGATCCAGTCCTGGAGCGGGGTGAACTCCCAGACCAGCCAGCTCACCACGAAGAGGATCACGATCATGAACAGGCAGCCCTTGAGGCAGCCGAGACCGGGGATCTTCATCGGGTTGGCGCTGCGCCCGCGGGGCTCGCGCGGCTCCCGGGCCGGCGGTGCCTGGCGCGGCGGCGGCTGCGGCGGCGCGTACTGCTGGCGCTGCGGACGCTGCGGGGCGGCCTGCTGGGGCTGCGGGGTCTGGCGGCGCGGCTGCTGGGGCCGCTGCTGGGGCGCGTACTGCTGCGGCCGCTGCTGCTGCTCGGGACGCGCGACCTGGCGCTGCGGGCGGCGGCGCAGCGGGTCCTGGTTCGGGTCGAGGTACTGGACCTGCGTCTGCTCGTTGCGGTCGCGGGCCGCGCGCAGCTGGTTCTGCCAGGGGTGCGGGCCCTCCGGTTCGCCGCCGGCCGGGTTCTGACCCGGCTGGTGCGGCGGGACGGGCGGCATGACGGCGGTCGGGTCGGCGGCGCCGCGGTTCGGCAGCACGGACGTGGGGTCCGCGTCCCCGTACCCGCCGGGCTGGTTCCCCTGCTGCTGCATGACGCTGGTCGCCGCGTTCGGGTCGTACGAGGGCGCGTTGCCCGGCAGGACCTGCGTCGGGTCGGCGGCGCCGGGGGCGCCCGGGACCGGGGCGGGGTCGGGATCGGGGGCCAGCAGGGCGCCCACGCCCTCGGCCGCGGCGATCTGCGCGCTGTTGGCGTGCACGCCGATGCCCCCGGCGACGGTGCGCAGGGCGCGGGCGAGGTTCTCGGCGCTCGGCCGGTCGTCCGGGTTCTTGCGCAGGCAGCGCTCGATGACCGTCCACAGCGGGTCGGGGACGGTCGAGGGGCGGCGCGGTTCGGCGCTGAGGTGCTGGTGCAGGACTTCGAGCGCCGAGCCACCGGAGAACGGCGGCCGGCCGGTGATCAGCTCGTACAGCAGGATGCCCGCGCCGTAGATGTCGACGGCGCTGGTCTGCGGGCGGCCCTCGGCGGACTCCGGGGCCACGTACGCGGGCGTGCCGACGAACTCGTGCGTGCGGGTCAGGCCCGGGGAGTCGGCGAGGCGCGCGATGCCGAAGTCGGTGAGCATCGGGTGCATGCCCGCGCCCTCGTCCTGGTCCCATTTGAGCAGCACGTTCGCCGGCTTCAGGTCGCGGTGCACGACGCCGTCGGCGTGGCTGGCGGCGAGCGCGTCGGCGATCTGCGCGGTCAGCAGCGCGGCGGCGACCGGCGAGAACGGGCCGTTCTCGCGCAGGTAGCGGTGCAGGTCGGGGCCGTCGATCAGATCCATGACGAGGGCGAGCAGCTCGCCCTCGACGACCAGGTCGCGGGTGCGCACGATGTTCGGGTGGGTGAGACGCAGCAGGACGGAGCGCTCCCGCAGGAAGCGCATCACCACGTCCGCGTCGTTCGCCAGCTCCTCCTTGAGGACCTTGATCGCGACGGTCTCGCCCGGCTGCCCGGCGACGGCCGCCTCGGAGCCCGCGGTCTCGCGCTGGCGGGCCCGCCAGACGGTGCCCGTGGCGCCGCGTCCGAGCGGCTCCTCGAGCAGGTACTTGCTCCCTACCGGCCGCACGTCATGCGCTCCCTGCATCGGTACTTGCTTGGTCTGCACTTGCCTGGTCCCGGTCCCGGGTGTCGCGGCCCACTCTAGTGGCGGCGTCCGGGGTACCGGCGGTCGATCGCGGGGGCCTCCTGCCCGTCCCGGTGCCCGTCGCCCCGGGCACACCCGTGTCCGACGGGAAGACGCAAGGGCCGCGCCCTTGGTTGCCGCGCGGCGACGTGACCGATCTCAAGCGGCTGCCTTGCGGCCCGCAGCAGGCACTTTTGCGGGCAGAGCCGACCAATCAAGATCACTTACGGGTGGGGGGCGGGCGTGTTGTCGGTGGCAGGTGCGAGGATGCCTCCAGCACTGGCTGACGTGCCCGTAGCGATGGGGGAATCTGCGGTGGGGGGACCGCGGGCTGTTCCGTCCCGGGCGCCCGCGCAGAAGGGACCGCAGACGGCGATGCAGATCCGCCTTACCGTCGTAGACCCCCTGGGCACGCGCCCCGACGCGTCCGCGCGCGCGGGAGCCGCGGGCGGCGCGGTGGACGTCCTGGTCACCGCGCCCGGCGGCACCGCGCTCGCCGCCGTCGCCTCCGGCCTCGCCGCCGCCGTCGCGGGCGGCGACGCGCCGTCCACGGTCCTGTACGCGGGGGCCGAGCGGCTCGACGCGCAGCGCTGCCTGCTCGGCGACCCGCCGCTGATCGACGGGGCGGTGCTGTCGCTGGGCGCGCCCACCGACCCCGGGCCCGAGCCGGACGGCGCGGCCGCGCAGCTGCACGTGGTGGCCGGGCCGGACGCGGGCGGCGTCCACCTGCTGCACGGCGGGCAGATCCGCGTCGGCCGCTCCGCCGACGCGGACGTGCCGCTGGACGACCCGGACGTGTCGCGGCTGCACTGCGCGGTGACGCTGGCCGCTGATGGTGCGGTCTCGGTGGTGGACCTGGGCTCGACGAACGGCACGACGGTGGACGGCCGCCCCCTCGGCGACCGCCCCGTCCGCCTCTCCCCCGGCGCCCTCCTGCGGCTCGGCGAATCGGCCCTGCGGGTCGCTGTCGCGGGAGGCGCGGATGCCGCGGCGCCGGTGCGGACGGCGCCCGACGGGGAGGGCCACGTCCGCGTGAGCGTCCCCGGCCTGATCCCGTCCCAGCCCCCCGCGGACGGCTCCGCCGGGGGTTCGGCCGCGGGTGCGGGCCAGTCCGTACGCGGCTCCGGCCACGACGACCCGAGCGGGCCCGGGCGGGACCCTGGGCAGGGCGCCGGGGGCGAGGAGGGGGCTGGGGCCGGGCCCCGGCCGGTCTCCGCGTACGGCGATCAGGTCGGGCCCGGCCGGGCCCCCGGGGACGACGGGGCCGGGGCCGGGCGGGGCTCCGGTGATGGCGGGCAGGGCCGTGGTGGGCAGGCGGCCGGATACGGCGACGCGGGCGGTACCGGGCAGGCGGGCGGGTACGGCGACTCTGGCCGTGCCGGGCGGGCCGCCGGATACGGCGACGCGGGCGATACCGGGCAGGCGGCCGGATACGGCGACGCGGGCCGTGCCGTGCGGGCGGGCGGGTACGGCGACTCTGGCCCTGCCGGGCAGGCAGGCGGGTACGGCGACTCTGGCCGTGCCGGGCGGGCCGCCGGATACGGCGACGCGGGCCGTGCCGGGCAGGCGGGCGGGTACGGCGACGCGGGCCGTGCCGGGCGGGCCGCCGGAAACGGCGACGCGGACCCTGCCGGGCAGGCGGGCGGGTACGGCGGGGCGGGCGGTACAGGGCAGGCGGCCGGATACGGCAGCGCGGACCCTGCCGGGCAGGCGGGCGGGTACGGCGACGCGGGCCGTGCCGCGCAGGCGGGCGGGTACGGCGGGGCGAGTTGCAGCGGGCGGGGCTCCGGATACGGCGGCAGGGGTGAGAGCCTCCCCGGGCCCCGGCAGGCCTCCGCGTACGGCGCTGCGGGCGGTCGCGGCGCGGCCTCGTGGGACGGGGGCCGGGCGGGGGCCGGGGACGACGCCCGGGGCACGGCCGCTGCGGGGTCGTGGGGCGGGAGCCGGCGCGAGGGGCGGGACGGGTTCGCCCGGGGCGCCTCGGGCGCGGGGTCGGACGAGACGCGGCATGCGTACGGGGATGCCTCCTGGGGAGCCGCCGGGGAGGGGTACGGGGGCGGGGCCCAGGTGCCGGGGCAGGGTGGGCCGCCCGAGGTGGAGCGGACCCGGCTCGGCACCCCGCCGCGCGGCACCCCGCTGCCGCGTCCCGCGCGCCGGCGCGGCGGCCTGGGGCGGCTGTTGCGCCGCGGCCGCGACGAGCAGGACCAGCAGCACGAGATCCACGAACCGTACGCACTGCGCACCCCGCACACCCCCGAGCCCGTGCCGGCGGGCGTGACCGGGGCCACCGAGGAGACCTGGCCGGACGCCGCCGCGCTGCTGCTGACCGCGCTGGGCCCCGGGCCCCGGCTGTGGGAGCGCGGGCCAGGGCACCCCGAGGCGCTGGCCGTGCGGCTCGGCACCGTGGACCGCACGGGCCCGGACGGCGCGGGGCTGCTGCCCGCGGTGCCGGTGACCGTGGGGATCGCCGAGGCCGGCGCGCTCGGCCTGGCCGGTCCGCGGGCCCGCCTCACGGGGCTCGCCCGCTGCGCGCTCGCCCAGCTCGCCGCGCTGCACGCGCCGGACCGGCTGGAGATCGTACTGATCGCCACGGACCGCGCCCGGACCGTCGAGGAGCGCGTCGCGGAGTGGTCCTGGCTGGGCTGGCTGCCGCACGTGCGCCCGGCCCACGGGCAGGACTGCCGGCTGCTGCTCGCGTACGACCGTGACCAGGCGGCGGCGCGGACCGGCGAGCTGCTGCGGCGGCTCGACGACCACGCGGCGGGGTTCCGGCCCGGCCGCGCCGACCCGGCGGCGGGCGGGGACGGCACCGTCGTGCCGACGATCGTGGTCGTCGACGGCGACCCCGGTTCCGCCACGCTGCGGGAGGCCACCGCGCGGCTCGCCGCCGAAGGGGCCCCGGCCGGGATCCACGTCCTCGCGCTGGCCGAGGCGGCCCCCGCCTCCCCCGCGTCGCCCGTGGCGGAGACGTACGAGGAGGCGTGCGCGCAGAGCCCGGCGTTCCGGGCGTGCGGCGCGGTGGCGCTGCTCAGCGGGGACGTGGCGACGGCGCTGCGGCTGCACCGGGCGGCGCACGGTCAGCTCGCCGGGCACGGCACGGTCGCCACGGTGGACGCGGTGTCGCTCGCCTGGGCGCAGCGGTTCGCGCGGGCGCTGGCGCCGCTGCGTACGGACGCGGCGGGCGGCCCGGGGTCCCGGCAGGCCCGGGTGTCGGCGCCGCTGCCGCAGTCGGCGCGGCTGCTGGACGAGTTGGGCCTGGCGCGGGCCACCCCGGCGTCGCTGCTGGCCCGTTGGGCGGCGGCCGCGGACGATCCGGGGTCGCTGGGCGGGCGGGTGTGGGCGGTGCTCGGGGCGGGGCCGCGCGGCCCGGTCGCCGTCGATCTGGCCGCCGACGGGCCGCATCTGCTGATCGAGGGGCCCGCGGGCAGCGGCCGTACGGAGCTGCTGCGTTCGGTCACCGCGTCCCTGGCCGCCGCCGAGCGGCCCGACCGGCTCGGTGTCGTGCTCGTGGACGGGCAGGGCGGCGGTACCGGCGGCGAGCGCGGCCAGCGGGTGGACGGGCTGCGGGTCTGCACCGACCTGCCGCACGTGACGACGCACCTGGCGGCCAACGACCCGGTGCGCATGCGGGAGTTCGCGCAGTCGCTGACCACGGAGCTGAAGCGGCGGGCCGAGCTGACGGGGCGGACGCACTTCACGGAGTGGCACACGCAGCGGGCCGTCTCGGGCCGGATGGTGGCGCAGCGCGGCGCACCGTCCGCCGGGGGGCCGTCCTCCGGCGGGGCGGGCTCGGGCGGGGCCGCCGATCTGGACGCGCCGCCCAGCGCCGCCACGATCCGGCTGCGGCCCGGCGGGGCGCCGAAGCAGGCGGAGGCCGGGCCGGTGCTGCCGCGGCTCGTGGTGATCGTCGACGACCTGGACGCGCTGCTGGCGCCGCCGCTCGGCTCGCCGGGGCGGCCCGCCGCGGGGTCCGTCGTGCGGGCCCTGGAGGCGGTGGCGCGGGACGGGGAGCGGCTCGGGGTCCATCTCGTGGCGGCGTTCGCCTCCGGCGCGGCGCCGGGGTGGGCGGGGCTGCCGTCGGTGGTCCTTGACCCGGCCGGGTCGGGTGCGGAGGATCCGGCGCCGGGGCGCGGGGTTCTGCGGGGGGCCGACGGGCGGGACGTGGGGGTGCAGGCGGGCCGGGTGACCGGACGGATCCCCCGGACGGCCACGCAGCGGCCGACGGTGGTCGGGCTCGACTGGGCGCGGATGGGGGATCCGCCGGATCGGCGGCCCGTACGGGAGTTGGGGAACGGGCCGACGGATCTGGCGTTGTTGGCCAGTGCGCTGGAGCGGGCCGCTCGGTCGGTGGCGGCGCGGGAGGTGCCCTCGCTTCTGTGAGGGCCTGCGCTTGGGTGGACCCGGCAGGATGTGCGCCCGGCGGGGTTGTCGCGGCGGGGCTGCCCGTGTGCCCGGCAGCGGGGTTCGGGTCCGGGTCGTCGATGAGCGCGCCCGGCGCTGGGGGCCGCCTTGCCCACCCTGCCGCCCTTGGCGGCAGATTGCCCAAGGCGGGGGCGTCCTGCATTGCCTGCCGCTCTGGGCCCCGGACGGAGTCAGGAGGAGGCAGATTGCCCAGGGCGGGGAGCGCCCGCGTACTGGCGGGCCTCGCCCGGGAGGTCACCCGGGTGCTCGGGGCAACTCGTGCCCCGCGTAACGGCGTTGACGCATCACGACCCCGTCACGATCACCGCCGGGACGGCCCTGGCACTCTTGCCGGTTTCCCCTGGTCGGGCGTAGACCAGTGCGCACGGGACAGCGCTCAGTACGTACGTTCAGCGTTCAGGACGAGAACGGGGCAGCGATGCGCAGCACTCTTCGTACACCCATATTCCGCCGAGCCCTCGTGGCCGTGGCCGTCGGGTCACTGGCCCTCGGGCTCACCGCGTGCGGGGATGACGACAACGGCGACAAGAACGACAAGGCGAGCGGGGGCGACAGCACGAAACCCGCCTCCGGGGTCCGACTGCCGAAGCTGGACGGTGAGTCGCTGGAGATCGCCGCGGTGTGGACCGGCGACGAGCAGAAGAACTTCAAGCAGGTGCTGGCCGAGTTCGAGAAGCGGACGGGCGCCAAGGTGACGTTCGTACCGGCCCAGGACCCGATCATCAACTTCCTGGGGTCGAAGGTGGCCGGCGGGGCCCCGCCGGACGTGGCGATGCTGCCGCAGCCCGGCGCCATCAAGCAGGCCGTCGACAAGAAGTGGGCCAAGCCGCTCGGCAAGGACGCCCAGGCCCAGCTCACCAAGAACTACAGCCAGGGCTGGCAGGACCTGGGCAAGGTCGGCGGGACGCAGTACGCGGCGTACTACAAGGCCGCGAACAAGTCGCTGGTCTGGTACAACAACGCGGTCTTCGAGAACGCGGCGGCCAAGGAGCCCAAGACCTGGAAGGAGTTCCTGGCGACCGCCCAGTCGGTCTACGACTCGGGGGTGACGCCGATGTCGGTCGGCGGGGCCGACGGCTGGCCGCTGACCGACTGGTTCGAGAACATCTACCTCTCGCAGGCCGGCCCCGAGAAGTACGACCAGCTGGCCAAGCACGAGATCAAGTGGACGGACCCGTCCGTCAAGCAGGCGCTGACCACGCTCGCGCAGCTGTGGGGCAAGAGCGACTTCCTCGCGGGCGGCAACAAGGGAGCCGTGCAGACCGAGTTCACGAAGTCGGTCGAGCAGACCTTCACCGGCGGCGATCAGCCCAAGGGCGCGATGGTCTTCGAGGGCGACTTCGCGCAGGTCAACATCGGGCAGACCAAGGCGAAGATCGGCTCGGACGCCAAGGTGTTCCCGTTCCCCGCGGTCGGCGCGGACGCGCCGGTGGTCAGCGGCGGTGACGCCGCGGTGATCCTCAAGGACTCCCCGGCGGCGCAGGCCCTGGTGACCTGGCTGGCCTCGCCCGACGCGGCGACGATCCAGGCCAAGCTCGGCGGGTACCTCTCGCCGAACAAGAACGTGGACGTGTCGGCGTACCCGAACGAGGTGCAGCGCACCATCGCCAAGGCCGTCATCGACGCGGGCGACGACTTCCGCTTCGACATGTCGGACCAGACCCCGCAGGCCTTCGGCGGCACGCCCGGCAAGGGCGAGTGGAAGGCGCTCCAGGACTTCCTGGTGAACCCGAAGGACATCGCGGGCACCCAGGCGACGCTGGAGGCCGAAGCGGCCAAGGCGTACAAGGACTGACGCGGCGATGACCTCGGCCGCCGCCGGGGAAGGCCCGGACCGCACCGCCAGGGAGCCCGTCACCACGGGTGCACCGGCGGCGCCGTCCGGGCCCACCCCCGCCAGGAAACCCCCACGGTCCAAGAGCGTGACGGGCACCCGCAGAACGGTCGCCCTGCTCTTCCTGCTGCCCGCGCTCGTGCTGCTCGGCGCGCTGGTCGTGTACCCCATCGGGTACTCGCTCGTGCGCAGCTTCTTCGACGCGTCGGGCGGCTCGTTCATCGGGTTCGACAACTACGAGACGCTGTTCACCCGCGCCGACACCAAAGCGGCGATCAACAACAACATCTTCTGGGTGGTGCTCGCCCCGACGGTCGCCACCGCGCTCGGCCTGATCTTCGCCGTGCTCACCGAACGCATCCGCTGGGGCACCGCGTTCAAGCTGGTCGTCTTCATGCCGATGGCCATCTCGATGCTGGCCGCGGGCATCATCTTCCGGCTCGTCTACGACCAGGACCCGGAGAAGGGCGCGGTGAACGCGGTCTGGGTCGGCGTCCACGACACGTTCGCCGGGTCGTCCGCCTTCCCGAAGGCGCATCCGCGGCCCAACGGCGCGCTCGCCGGCAAGAGCGGCGGCCCCTACCTCACCAAGGAGCCGGTGCGGGCCGGGCAGCCGGTGAAGCTGGCGCTCGTCGGGGTCGCCGCCGACCAGATGCCGAAGGACGCGGCGCCGGCGAAGGAGCCGCGCGCCGCGGGCGCCGGGGTCACCGGCACCGTCTGGCAGGACTTCACCCTCGGCAAGGGCGCGGGCGGCCTGAACGGCATCGACGCCACCGAGCTCGGCTACCCGGGCATGCGGATCGAGGCGGTCAAGGGCGGCAAGGTGGTGGCGTCCGCGACGGCCGCGTCCGACGGCACGTTCAGCCTGCCCGCCGCGGCCGACGGCGCGCGGCTGCGGCTGCCGCCCTCGAACTTCGAGGAGGCCTACAACGGCGTCGACTGGCTCGGCGACAAGAAGTACTTCACGATCCACCTCGGCGGCTTCGACCTCTACCTCAACATCGTGACCACCTCGATCATGGTCTCGTACGTGTGGATGTGGGCGGGCTTCGCGATGGTGCTGATCGGGGCCGGTCTGGCGAGCATCCCCCGGGAGCTGCTGGAGGCGGCCCGGGTCGACGGCGCGAGCGAGTGGCAGGTGTTCCGCCGCGTGACGGTGCCGCTGCTCGCCCCGGTGCTCGCCGTCGTCCTGGTGACGCTGATGATCAACGTCCTGAAGATCTTCGACCTGATCTTCATCATCGCCCCGGGCTCCTCGCAGGACGACGCCAACGTGCTGGCGCTGCAGCTGTACCGGTCCGCGTTCAGCGAGGGCAACGAGGGGCTGGCCAGCGCCATCGCGGTCCTGCTGCTGCTCCTGGTGATCCCGGTGATGTGGTTCAACATGCGGCGCCTGCGGCGGGAGGAACGACGATGACCACCGTCGACGACACAGTGAAGAAGCCGCGGTCGCTCGCGAGCCGCGTCACCGACAAGGTCGGCAGCGGCGTCCTGCAGTTCGTCCTGGTCCTGGTCGGCGCGGTCTGGCTGGTGCCCACGGTCGGCCTGCTGTTCTCCTCGCTGCGCAGCCCCGACGACATGGCGGGCAGCGGCTG
Organism: Streptomyces sp. NPDC049813; assembly: GCF_044465085.1. Taxonomy (NCBI): domain Bacteria; kingdom Bacillati; phylum Actinomycetota; class Actinomycetes; order Kitasatosporales; family Streptomycetaceae; genus Streptomyces; species Streptomyces sp. NPDC049813. Next base: position 207,322 of record NZ_JBITLI010000002.1, read on the forward strand.
GTGGAAGGTGTTCGGCAAGCCGTCCCAGCTCACCTTCGACAGCTACGCCCGCCTCCTGGAGAACTCCGACGTCACCAGGTCCCTGGTCAACACGGCCCTGATCACGGTCCCCGCGACGCTGCTGGTGATCGTCATCGGCTCGCTGGCCGGATACGCCTTCGCCTGGATGGAGTTCCCGGGGCGCGACTGGTGGTTCCTCGTCGTGGTGGGGCTGCTCGTGGTGCCGGTGCAGCTCGCGCTGGTGCCGATCGCCAAGCTCTTCGGCGACATCGGGATCTTCGGGTCGATCTTCGGCGTGATCCTCTTCCACGTCGGGTTCGGGCTGCCGTTCGCGGTGTTCCTGCTGCGGAACTTCTTCGCGGAGATCCCCCGCGAGCTGCTGGAGGCGGCGCGGCTGGACGGCGCGGGCGAGCTGCGCCTGTTCCTGCGCGTCGTGATGCCGCTGGGCGGCCCGGCGATCGCCTCGCTCGGCATCTTCCAGTTCCTGTGGGTGTGGAACGACATGCTGGTCGCGCTGATCTTCACGGACACCGACAGCCAGCCGATCACGGTCGCGCTGCAGACCCAGGTCCGGCAGTTCGGCAACAACGTCGACGTGCTCGGCCCGGGCGCGTTCATCTCGATGGTGGTGCCGCTGGCGGTGTTCTTCGCGTTCCAGCGCCAGTTCGTCTCCGGTGTCATGGCGGGCGCCGTGAAGTAGCGGAGCGTCGTACGAGGTGAGGGGTGGGCCGGGACACGGTCCACCCCTCACCTCTGTTCCGGGCCCGCACCGGCTGTTCATCGCGCGGGACGGCTGCCCGTCGCTTTCCGGCCATCCTCCGGACACCCGGCGGTCCTACCCAGTGCTGATGGCCTCCGTGACCCGCACGTCCCTCCGGACCGGGCCCGCGCCTGCCCCCACGCCCCAGCACGGCTGTCCGCCCGCACCCCGAGCCCCATCCGACACGGGAGAAGACATGCAGCACGAGGCACCCGCTCTGCCACGCCCGGCCGCCCTCGACGAGGTCAAAGGCTGGTTCCACCCCATCGACCAGGTGCTCTTCGACTGGTTCCTGACCCGGCAGCGCGAGCGCGGGCAGGCGGGCGACCTGCTCGAACTGGGGGTCTACCTCGGCAAGAGCGCCATCTTCATGGGTCAGTACCTGGCCGACGGCGAGACGTTCACGGTCTGCGACCTCTTCGACTCCCCGGCCTCCGACACGGCCAACGACAAGGAGATGAACAAGTCGTACAGCACGCTGACCCGGACCGCCTTCGAGGCCAACTACCGTGCTTTCCACGAGGAGTTGCCACGGGTCGTCCAGGGCCCCTCACAGGTGATCACGGACCGGGTGGCGGCGGGCAGCTGCCGCTTCGTGCACGTCGACGCCTCGCACCTGTACGAGCACGTGCACGGGGACATCGCGGCGGCCCGCACCCTGCTCGGCGAGGACGGCGTCGTGGTCCTCGACGACTTCCGGGCCGAGCACTGTCCGGGCGTGGCCGCGGCCACCTGGGGCGCCGTCGCCACGACCGGGCTGAAGCCGCTGTGCATCACCGCGACCAAGTTCTACGGGACCTGGGGTGCCTTCGAGCCGGTGCGCGGCGACCTCGGCGCGATGCTCGCCGGGCGGGACGACTTCTGGCACGGGGCCGAGGAGGTCGCCGGGCACTCGATGATCCGGATCGACGGCCGCAGGGCGAAGCAGCCCGCGCAGCCGCGCTCCCGGTACGCCGCCGAGAAGCCGGAAGCGGAGTCGCAGCCGCAGCCGGAGGCGCAGGCCGCGTCGCAGCCCGCGGCGGCACCGCGGCAAAGCGGCTCCCGGTCCCGCAACCCGCTGCGCTCCCTGCTCGGCCGCCGCTGAAGCCCGTACGGGGCGGGGTCAGCGCTCCAGGAGCGCGAACAGGTCCTCCCACAGCTCCAGGACGCGCTCCTCGGAGAACCGCTGCACGTTGACCCGGGCCCGCTCCCCCATCGCGTCCCGCAGCCGCGGGTTGCCGGTCAGGCGCAGCAGCCGGTCGGCGAGGGCGTCAACGTCGCCGACCGGGGCGAGGAGGCCGTCCTCGCCGTCGCGGACGATCTCGCGGACGCCGGGCGCGCAGTCGAACGCGGCGCACGGCACGGCCCCGGCCATCGCCTCCATGAGGGCCAGCGGGAAGCCCTCGCCGCGGGAGGACTGCACGAACACCGAGGAGGCGGCGAGGGCGCCGGGCACGTCGTCGGTGCGCCCGCGCCACCGCACCGACCCGTCGAGGCCCAGCTCGCGGCAGTGCCGGCGCAGCTGGGGCTCGTCGGCGCCCGCCCCGTACACGTGCAGCTGCCAGTCCGCGCGGAACGGCGCGACCTTCGCCCAGGTGTCGAGGAGCATGTCGACGCCCTTCTGGTCGGCGAGCCGGCCGATCGAGCAGACCACCTTCTCCGTGCGCGGGGAGGGCACGTCGGGCAGGTGGGCGAGGGCGTTCGGCATGAAGTCCACGTTGTTGAGGCCCTCGGCCGCCCAGACGTCGGCGTCCTCCTGGGTGAGCACCAGCCAGCGGTCGACGTGCGGGTAGTGCCGCTTGATCCAGTGGTAGCGGTGGCTCGCGCGCGAGTACGCGAACGACTCGTGGCTCATCCCGACGACCGTGAGGTGCGAGGTGTCGATCTCGCGCAGCCACTCCATCGGCCACACCTGCGTGACGACGACGACGGAGCCGGGCGGCGCGGGGGCGAGGACCGACTCCAGCGTGGCGCGGGCCCGCTTCTTCGCGGCGACCCGCCGGCGCTCGGCGCGCCGGGCGGGCAGGCTGAACCTGCGGGCGCCGCGCAGCGGCCGCGCGGTCGCCGGATGCCGCTCGTAGAGGCTGGTCACGGCGTAGCCGGGGGCCTGGGGCACCGCCATCTTCAGCTCGGACTCGTGGACGCCGACGACGTGCACGCGGTGGCCCGCGCCGGTGAACAGGCGGGCCATCTGGTGGGTCCAGGCGGTGACTCCGCCGAGTTCGTCGGTGCTGTTGGCGACGAGGAAGAGGTCGCGGGCCGCGGTCATGAACCTGCCTTTCGCGTGAAGAGCGCGTCGACGACCGCGCGGGCGGCCCCGCCGTCGTCGTACGTGCCGAACTCGGCGGCGAACGCGCGCCGCGCCTCCTGCCAGTCGCCGTCGGCCTCCTTGATCCCGGCGAGGACGCGGTGCAGCTCCTCCTGGGTCTCGGCGACCGGGCCGCCGGCGCGGGCGCGCAGGTCGAAGTAGCTGCCGCGCTCGGCGGTGTACGCGTCGAGGTCGGGCGCGAAGTGCACGAGCGGGCGGTCCAGGAGGGCGTAGTCGAACATGACGGAGGAGTAGTCGGTGATCAGTACGTCGGCCAGGCACAGGAGTTCCTGGACGTCGTGGTGGGCGCCGACGTCCAGGACGGTGCCGGGCGGGGTGGCGGGCAGCGCCGCCGCCTCCAGGTAGTGGGCGCGCACCAGCAGCACGTGCGTGTCACCGAACCGTTCGGCGAACGCCCGTACGTCGAGCGGCAGTCGGGCCGTCCGGTTCTTCGGGGTGCCGCGGAAGGTGGGCGCGTACAGCACGACCGTCCGGTGGTCGGGGATGCCGAGGGCGGCGGCGGGGGCCGGGCGGGGGAAGCGGCCCTCGCGCTCGTCACGCCTCCTGGCCGCCACCAGCCGGTCGTTGCGCGGGTAACCGACGCGCAGCAGCCGCTCCTCGGGCAGGCGGTAGGCGCGGGCCAGGGTCCGCACGTCGTGCTCGGAGCGGACGAGGAAGTGGTCGAACCGGGCGACGGCGCGCGCGAGCCTCTCGCGCTGCGGGGCGTTCTGCGTGCGGTGCCGGATCTCGTCGAAGCCCATCCGCTTGTACGCGGAGCCGTGCCAGGTCTGGAGGTACGTGGTGTGGCGCGGCTTGTCGAGGGCGTGCGGGAACCCCTGGTTGTCGACCCACCATTCGGCGCGCGCGAGGGCCCACAGGTACCGCCAGGACCAGCGGCGCACGAGGGTGGCGTCCGTGGGGAAGCCGGCCGGGGACGTCGCGTAGGACCACACGACGCGCGCCCCGCGGCGCCGGGCCACCAGTTCCTCGTGGACGGCGCGCGGGCTGTCGCTGTAGCTCTTGCCCATGTGGCTCTCGAAGACGACGGTGCCGCGGCTGACCGGGAGGTGGCGCAGGAACCGCTGGTAGACGCGGGTCTTGAAGCGCCGCGTGTGCAGGGCGTCGTACCGCCTCCGGAGCTTCTTGCCGAGCGTGCGCAGCGCCCGGGCGGGCCGGAAGCGGGTGAGGTAGCGGGCGACGGCGGCGGCCGTGCGGGCGGGCCGGGCGCGGGGCAGCAGGCACAGGGCGAGGTGGTGGCGGGCGGTGACGTAGGGCTGCCAGGTGTCGCCGGTGAGCCGGGTGAGCCGGGGCCGGGCCGGGAGCGCGGCGGCCGGTCCTGGCACGGTGTCCGGCCCGGCGCACAGGTCGAGCGGGCGCAGCAGTGCGCCGTCGGCGGCCAGGCGCAGCCGCAGGTCCCAGACGCGGTCGCCGATGCCGCGCGGGCGCAGGGCCCGGGTGAGCGGCACGGCGGCCCGCCAGGCGAGGGTGGCGCCGCCCTGGAGCCGGACGTCGTCGGCGGGCACGGTCACCGTCCGGCTCCCGCCGCGCACCCGCAGGTCGAGGGTGCCGGTGAGGGCCTGCGGGCGGGCGTCGCCGGTCAGGCCGAGCGGCACGACGGTCTCGCCCTCGACGACGAGCAGGCCGTCCTCGCGGGCGCAGCGGGTGACGCGGGTGAGGAGGGCGAGTCCGGTGAGCGGCGTGTACTGGTGGCCGAGTTCGGTCACGTCGTACGCGGGGCCCCGGTGCTCCGGGCTCCAATGGACGCGGCCGTCCGTGCGGGTCAGCGCGGAGACGACGGTGCCGGGCCGTTGCAGGGCGTGCGCGGCGCGGTGCACGCCGTCGGCGTCCCCGGCGGCGAGCAGCGCCACGGCGACGCGCTCCAGGGGCGCCAGCCCGTCGAGCGCGGCCGCGTCGAGCAGCCCGTCGAGCAACCGCGCGGATTCGGCGGCCAGTTCGGCGCGGCGGGCGCGGGGAAGTCCGGGGAAGGCGCGGACCAGGGGCAGCACGTCGTCGGCGGCGAAGGCGTGGGTGCGGGCCGCGCGCAGCGCGGGGTCGGTGAGCAGGGCGAGGGCGTGCCGGTGCCGGGCGGCGGCGGCCTGGAGCCCGGTGCGGGGGTCGGGGGCGGCGCGGTGCGTGGTGATCAGCTGCGGGACGAGGGCGATGCGCCGGGCGGCGAGCGCGAGGTCGAGCCCGTCGCGGGCGCCGGGGGCGGCGGCCTCCAGCAGGGTCCTGCGCACGCAGTACCCGGCGGTCAGCGCGGGCCGGGTCAGCAGCTCCGGCGCCTGGTCCGCGGCGGTCAGCACCCGGGAGCGCGCGTACAGGGCGCTCTGCCAGGCGGGGCTGTGTTCCTTCGAGCCCTTCGAGTCCTTCGTGCCGGTGCCGGTCAGCCGGGTCCAGCGGCCGGCGATCAGGTCGGCGTCGGTGCGGCGGGCGGTGGCGTGGAGGTTGCGGCAGGCGTCGCGCTCCAGGAGTTCGCCGGCGGCCAGCGGCAGGACGTACGTGCCGCGGGGGGCGCCGGTGCGGGCCCGGCCGGGGTGGGCGGCGGCCGCCTCGGGGGCGCCGTCGCCGGTGAGCACGGCCTCGGTGCGGCCGTGGGTCTGGTCCTGGACGGAGCGCAGGGTGGCGGTGAGCCGCGCCGGGTCGGTGCCCGCCGGGCAGTCGAGGAGGACGCTGACGTCAGGGGTGGTGGCGGGGGTCATCGGTGGCCTCCGTCCGCGCCGTGGGCGAGCATCGCGTCGGCGACCTGCGCGGCGGCGCTGCCGTCGTCGAGGTCGCAGAACGCCTCCCGGAACCGCGCGTAGGCGTCCCGGTGCCCGGCGACCGCGGCGTCCGGGTCGAGGAGCGCGGCGATCACCTCGTCGCTGCTGCGCAGCAGCGGGCCGGGCGCCTGGGCGGTGAAGTCGAAGTAGAAGCCGCGCAGGGAGTCCCGGTAGTGGTCGAGGTCGTAGGTGTGGAACAGCATCGGCCGGCCCGTCTGCGCGAAGTCGAACATCATCGAGGAGTAGTCGGTGACCAGGACGTCCGCGACGAGCAGCAGGTCGGCGGCGTCCGGGTACCGGGTGACGTCGCGCACGAAGTCGTTCTCGGGGACGCAGCCGCCGACCAGGTAGTGGCGGCGCACCAGCAGGACGTGGTCGTCGCCGAGGGCGGCCCGGGCCGCCGCCAGGTCGAGCTGGAGGTCGAGCCCGTACCGGCCGGAGCGGCGGGGCTGGTTCTCGCGCCAGGTCGGCGCGTAGAGGATGACGCGCTTGTCCTCGGGGACGCCCAGGCGTTCGCGGACGGCGGTGGCGTGCTTCTCCCGGTCGGGGGCGTGCAGCACGTCGTTGCGCGGGTAGCCGCCGGCGAGGACGGAGCCGGTGTAGCCGAAGGCGCCGCGCAGGACCGGCGTGGCGAAGCTGTTCGGGGAGACGAGCAGCGACCACTGGTCGGCGCGGGCGGGCAGCGTGGCGATGTACTGGGCGTCGGCGGAGGCGTTGCCCAGCAGGTCGCGGCCGATCCGCTTGAGCGGGGTGCCGTGCCAGGTCTGGACGACGTACTGGCCCTCCGCGCGCTCGAACCAGGCGGGCAGGTGCGTGTTGGTGACGATGTACCGGCTGCGGGCCAGCGCCTCGTGCCACGCGGCGCTCCACATGGCGACGGGGGTGGCGCCGGGCGGCAGTTCGACCTGCTGGTCGCGGAAGGCCCACAGGTGTTCCAGGGGGACGCCGCGGGCCTCCAGCTCGGCGTGGACGGCGCGCGGCGAGTCGGAGTACTGGCGGCCGTCGAAGCTCGTGTAGAGGACGGCGTCGCGGCGCGGCAGGGTGCGCTGGACCACGTAGGCCCGGCGCAGCGCCTGCTGGGCGCCGCGGCCGCGGTCCGCTTCGGGCAGTGAGGTGCCGGAGGTGAGCAGGAGGTGGTCGTGGTGGCGGCGCTGCACGACGAAGTCGCGGCCGCCGAGCGTCCGGACGAGCGGCAGGTCCGGGTGGCGGACGGGTGCGACGAGGACGGGGACGCGCCCGTCGGGGTCGCTGTCGCCGCTCGCGCGCAGCGACGGGTACCAGTTGCCCTCGGCCAGCGGCAGCGTCCCGGCCGGTCCGGGGAGCGCCTGCGGGGACAGGACGGCCTCGAAACGGCCGTCGGCGAGCCGGAGCGGCACCACGGCCTCCTCGTCGTGGCCGCTGTGCACGAGGACCAGTTCGCGGCGGGCGGTGTCCGGGTAGCTGCCCGCGAGCAGCAGCCGGCCGTCCTCCTCCCAGCGGACGGTGTCGACGACGGGCCGGACCGTCTGGTCGCGCAGTTCGGTGTTGCCGGAGGCGTTGGCGAGCACCATCAGCTCGCGGCCGCCGCCGAGGCCGTAGCGGCCGGGCGCGGTGTCGGGGCGCGCGGCGAGGGGGGTCGCCTCGCCGTCCGCGCCGACCAGGGCGACGCCCCAGGGGTCCGCGGGGCCCTGCGCGCCGCCGAAGAGGGAGAGCGGCACGTCGGCGGTGAAGGTGCGCCCGTCGCGGGTGAGCGGCAGGTCGTGGGCCTCCTTGGTCCGCCAGTTCTCGACGCGTACGGCGACCGGCGCGGGCTGCCTCGCGGACTTCAGCTCGCCGGTGACGCGCACCCGCCGGCCGTCGCTCTCGTGCCCGGCGAGGCGCGCGCGCAGCCGCTCCACGCGCAGGCGCAGCCGGCCGCGCTGGAGGGTGGGGCTGATCCGCAGGAAGTCGTCGAGGTGGCGCACGGGCAGCGGGCAGGTGCCGCTCATCCGGACCGGTCCGGTGCGCGGCAGCAGGCCGCCCGCGTACGCGCCCAGCTCCAGCTTCCAGGTGGTGGCGGCCCGCCGGGTGACCAGCCGCGCCGGGTCGAGGGCGGTCTCGAACCCGGTCCGGTCGTAGCTGTGCAGCCCCTGCCGGGAGGCGAGGGTCGCCTCGCGCGAGCGGACGGTGCGCAGCCACAGCGGCACCGCGCGGCGCCGGCCCGCGCGCAGCCAGGCGACGCGGACGCGGGCGCGGATGCGGCCCGGGGGGAGGTTGCGCACGTACGCGTAGCCCTTGAGGCGCAGCAGGCCGTCCTCGCTCCAGGCGGCGTGCGTGACGCGGGCCTCCAGCGGCAGTTCGGCCCGGGTGAGGGCGGCGGCCTTGCGGGGCAGCCGGCCGGTCAGGGCGGGGAAGTCGGCGCGCCGGCCGCGCAGTCCGCGGCGGACCCGGAAGGCACCGGAGTTGGCGTTCTCGTACGCCATGAAGGCGAGGAGTTCGGTGAGGCGGCGCTCGCGGATCAGCCGCCAGCGCACCCGCAGGCCGAGCGGCAGGGTGTCGACGACGGCCGGGTCGACGCGGTCGGCGAAGGCGTTGGCGTGGTCCAGGAACGCCTCGTGGTAGGCGGCGTCGCCGTCCGGGAGCGCCTCCATGAACATCCACAGGTCGCCGCCGAGCACGGAGGCGTCGTAGCGGCGCTTGCCCTCCTGCCACTCGGGGCGTCCGGCGAGGAAGCGGCTGACGTGGGTGACGGAAGCGGTGCGGTCACGCACGGCGCGCGGCAGGGCACGGCGGTTGGAGATGGAGCCCTCGCGGTCGCGCCACAGGTAGACGGTCTCCTCCAGGACGTCGACGGAGCGCGCCAGGAAGTGGGCGGGCAGCACGACGGGGATGTCCTCGAAGAGGACGCCTTCGGGGAAGGCGAGGGCGTGTTCGTCCCAGAAGGCGCGCCGGAAGACCTTGTTGCAGGCGATGCGGTCGGCGAGCAGGTCCCAGTCCCGGGTGACGTGGGTGGCGACGCGGCCGGCGGCCATCACCTTGCGGAACATGGGCGACTGGTCGGCGGTGCCGTCGGCGCGCAGCCGGAAGACGTTGCCGGTGACGAAGTCGGAGCCGGACTCCTCAAGGGTGGCGAGCATCAGCTCGTAGGCGCCCTCGGGGATGACGTCGTCGCTGTCCACGAAGGCGAGGTGGCTGCCGGTGGCGTGCCGGACGCCGGTGTTGCGGGCGGCGCCCAGGCCCGCGTTGGCCTGCTCGACCAGCCGGAACCGGGAGTCCTGCGCGGCGTACGCGCGTGCGATCCCGCCGCTGCCGTCGGTGGAACCGTCGTCGACCAGCACGACCTCGAGGTCCGGCACGGCTTGGGCCGCCAGCGACTCCAGGCAGGCGCCGAGGTACTCCTCGACGTTGTATACGGGGACGACGACGGTGAGGCGGGGTGTCATGCGCTGCGCACATTCCTTCCGGCGGACGACGGGGGGCCTTCGGGTGGACAACCGGTGCCGCCGTGCCCGGTCACCGGTCCTGGGCCATCTGGGTGAGCGCGCGGCGGCCCCCGCACCGGGCGGCGCGGGGACCGGACGTCACGGGCGGGCGGGGCGGGCGCGCGGGGTCACGGCTTCACCGCGATGCGCCCTTCGTCCATCCGCAGCAGCAACAACCGCTCCCCGGTCCGCTCGAGGAACTCGTCGACGGCCTGGCGGGAGCCCTGCCAGTAGCCGTAGTCGTCGATGAGCAGGACGCCGCCGGGGACCAACCGGTCGTAGAGGTGGTCGAGTTCGTGCTTGGTGGAGGCGTACCAGTCGGTGTCGAGCCGCAGGATCGCGATCCGGTCCGGCGCCTGACCCGGCACGGTCTCCTCGACCTTGCCCTGCACGTAGTGGACGCGCTCGGCCGGGTACGGCACCTGCTCGAAACCGGACCTGACGTCGTCGAGGGTGGCGTACGCCCAGATCGCGTTCTCCTTGCCGTGCCGGGCGAGCATGTCGGCGGCGGGCGTCCCGTCACGGCGCAGGTCCTCGTCGGTCGGCGGGGTCATCCCCTCGAAGGTGTCGAAGAGGTACAGGTCGCGGTCGGTGGCGCCGCAGCCCAGCAGCGTCTTGGCGCAGGCCTGCATGGAACCGCCGCGCCACACCCCGCACTCGACGATGTCGCCGGGGATGCCGTGCCGGACGACGTACCGGGTGGCGAGGATGAACGCGTTGAGCCGCTCGGGGGACGTCATGGTCCACGGCTTGACCGCGCGGATCGTCTCCTTGGCCTCGTCGTCGTAGTCGACGGGCAGCCGCGGCCCCTTGCTCGTGCTCGCGCTCGCGCTTGCGCTCTCGCTCTCGCTCTTGCCGGGGCCGGGCGCGGGCGGTGCGGGTGGCGTGGGGGGCGCGGGCTCGGGGGCCTTCGGCGCCTCGGCGCGCGGGGCGGGCACCCGCGGCCGGGTCAACTGGTATCCGGTGAGGGTCCGGAGGGCGTCGTTGACAGCTTTCTTCCATGCCATGGAGCGGGACACTACGCCCAAATGCCCCGCCATGTCACGCACTGTCAACTGGCCGTCACACTACGTGCTTTGGCTCCGGCTCCACCAGCGGCGGGCCGGTTCCTCGACGTAGGTGTACGCGGCCCAGGACAGCGCGACGACGACGGAGGCGACGCCGAGCAGCGTGAACACGGACAGGTTGCCCGGCTCGGCCCGGCCCCAGCGGTCGAGGATCAGCCGGTTCACGGTCTGGTGCAGCAGGTAGAACGCGTACGACCAGGCCCCGAGCCGCACCATGACCGGGGTGCAGAGCCAGCCGCGCCACCCGGCCCGCTCGCGCTGCACGTACGCGACGATGACCAGCGCGGAGAAGAGCGCGACCAACGGGCGTACGGTCCACGCCAGTTGGTCGGCTACGGCGCCGGGGCACCAGGTGGCGCGGTGTACGTACACCACCGTGTACCCGGCGAAGAGCGCGGCGAGGACGCCGGGCCGCAGCGGCAGGCGCAGGCCCCGGCCGACGGCGAGCGCGAGCGTGAGTCCGAGCGCGAACTCGGGCAGCCGGGTCACCGGGAGCCGCATCAGCCATTCCCGGTGGAACGGGGAAAGGTGCGCGGCCGCCCACCAGTTGACGGCCCACATCGCGACGAGCCCGGACCCGGAGAGGGCGAACAGGGTCCGGGTGCGCAGCCGGTAGGCGCCGCGGATGACGAACGGGAAGAGCAGGTAGAAGAAGACCTCGACGCTGAGCGTCCACGACACGCCGTTGCCGGGGAACATCGGGACGACGCCCGGGAACCAGGTCTGCACGAGCACCAGCGACGCGAGGAAGCTCGGCAGGTCCCACGGCACCCCGCCCCACACGTGGAACACCCAGATGCAGGGCACGGTCGCGGCGAGGTGCAGCGGCAGGACGCGGCCCGCCCGGCGCCGGTAGAACTCCTTGGCGCCGCTGCCCGCGCGGTGGCCCCAGGCGAGCAGGAAGCCGGACAGGACGAAGAAGAACCCGACGCCGTTGACGCCCATCGTGGTGTAGGGGAACAGCACGGGCGCGTGGGCGACGCCGCCGGAGGGGCTCGCGCCCGTGAAGTGGTGCGCGAAGACGGCGAACGCGGCGAGGAACCGCAGCCCCGTGAGCGAGTCGAGCCGCCCGGCCCGGGCCGCGCGGGCGCGCTGCCGCAGCGGCGGCTGAGCGGGGAGAAGCGCGGTGGTCACAGCCGCACCCACCGCCCGGCGAGGGGGACGGGGTGAGCGCCGCCCGGCGGCTTCCGCCGGGCGACGGGAACCACGGGCGCGGCCGGCCGGAGTCCGACCGAGGCGATCGGCCGGGCACTCCTCCGCGGGCCACGCTCACCCGGCCCCCGCCACGCGACCGGGACCACCGGCGCGGGCGGCCTGAGTTCCGCCAGGGGGATCGGGCGGGCGGTGCCGTGCGGGGCCTCGTCGTGCGGGGGCCGCCATGCGTCGGCCGACGGCACCGGCTCGGCCTGCGGAGACGGCTGAGCGCTGCCGCCCGAATCGCCCTCACCCGGCCCCCGCCACGCGACCGGGACCACCGGCGCGGGCGGCCTGAGTTCCGCCAGGGGGATCGGGCGGGCGGTGCCGTGCGGGGCCTCGTC
>NZ_JBITLI010000002.1:219270-303283 GCF_044465085.1 Streptomyces sp. NPDC049813
GCGTGCGGGGGCGGGGCCGGCGCGGCGGCCGGGGGTGCGGGGTGGGGTGGGAGCAGGCGGGGGCCGCAGTCGCCGAGGTGGCCGCGCTCGTGCCGCTTCGCGTGGTTCATCCGGTCCAGGCGCGGCTTCGCCCACGCGCGGACCGCGTCGACGCGGCGGGCGCCGCCCGGCACGGCGGCGGCCAGGACGTAGTCGCCGCCGTTCCCCTCCCGGTACAGCGGCACGTACCCGGCGGCGGCGAGGCGCGCGCCGGTGAGGCCGGACTTCGCTGGCCAGGCGCCCTGCGTATGGACCAGCTCGGGGCGGACCTCGTCCAGCACGTAGCGCACCAGGGCGCCCCTGTCGTGGGCCGCGTACGCGTCGGCGACGCGGCGGTCGGTCAGGCCCGCCACGTCCACGACCCGCAGCCGGCTGGTGAGCAGCGTGCCGCCCAGGTCGGGCAGGGCGACGGTGGCCCCGGGGCGCAGGCCGAGCCGGTCGGCGTAGGCGTCGAAGGTGCGGCCGTAGCGGTCGGCGACCCAGCACATGGAAAGGGTCGGCTCGTGCCGGAACCCGGCGCCGCGCGCCTGCTGCCCGGCGAGGGAGAGCGCGAGGCCGCCCGCGAGCGCGCAGCCGAGCAGCGCCCGGGCCCGGGGCCGCGCCTCGCCCGCCACGGCGGTGACGGCGAGCGCGGCGACGGCCGAGCCGAGCACCCACACCGGGGTGGCGAACCGGTACAACGGCATCCAGTCCCGGGCCAGCGCGCCGTACGCGAGCAGGGTGAGGACGAGCGGCACGCAGAGCGCGGCGAGCACCCGGCGCACGGGCCCGGGCCGCCCCAGGGCGAGACCGGCGCAGGCCACGCAGACCAGGACCAGCGCCCACCCCGCATAGCCGAGCAGCTCGCCCGCCTTCGCCACCTCGGCCAGGCCGGGCGGCCGCTGGGACTTGGCGACGGCGGTGTTGGGCACCCAGCGCCCGAACTCGGCGTGGCGCCACAGCAAGAAGGCGCCGTACCCGGCGGCGAACACCCCGCAGCTGAGCAGCGCCGTCCGCAGGGCGCTCCGCCCGCGCAGCAGCAGCATCGCGAGGGGGTGGGCGGCGGCGAGCACGGCGCCGTCGGGGCGGGTCAGCGCCGCCAGCAGCGCGAGGCAGGCGGCGCCGCAGGCGAGGCCGGGCCCGCCGGGGTCCCGGCCGGGCACGGCGCGGACGAGGAGGAGGGCGAGGGCCGCGGCGAGCAGCCCGTACAGGGAGTTCTCCAGGCCGGAGAAGCACCAGACGACGTAGGACTCGTTCGCGGCGAGCAGCGCGCCCGTGCCGAGCACGACGGGCCAGGCGCGCGCGGGCAGCGCCACCCGCGCCGCCGCCCCGACGCAGGCCAGCGTCCCGGCGACGCAGGCGAGGGCGAGGGCCTTGGGGAACAGGGCGAGGTCGCTCACCCCGAACCAGGCGCCGTGGTCGAAGAGGCCGAGGACGCGCCCGGCGAGCAGCAGGGCGAGCCAGGCCGGGTTCGAGTACCCCTCGACGGGCGGGGCGCCGGCCTGCTGGACCGGGCCGAGCCCCTCCCCGACGCTGCGGACGTAGGCGAAGGTGACCGCCGCGTCGTCGACGATCCACTGGCCGAGCGCGGCGGCGCGGACGGCGACGAGGGCGGTTCCGCCCAGGACCGCGAGCGGCAGGGCCCAGCGGCGGGCCGGTCCGCCGGGCGGCGCGCCGGGGCGGCGGGCGCCGGGGACGGCCGGGCGGGACGGGGCAGGGGGGCGGGTCAGGATCTTCATTGAGTGCCCAACCCCCACGGGCCCCCGGGGTCACTCGCCGCTGACCCACCCGGGTGACGCGGGGGCCCACCCGGGCGACCCGCGGCCCCGCGCCGCGCCCGCTACTCGATGACGAGGTCGACGTCGATGTTGCCGCGGGTCGCGTTCGAGTACGGGCAGACCTGGTGCGCCTGCTCGACCAGCTTGCGGCCGGTCTCCTCGTCGACGGAGTCCGGCAGCTCGACGCGGAGCACGACCGCGAGGCCGAAGCCCTCGCCCTCCTTGCCGATGGAGACCTCCGCGGTGACGGCCGCGTCGGCGACGTCCACCTTGGCGGCGCGGCCGACGAGCCCGAGCGCGCTGCCGAAGCAGGCCGCGTACCCGGCGGCGAAGAGCTGCTCCGGGTTGGAGCCCTGGCCGTTGCCGCCCATGGTCGTGGGGATGCCGAGCTGGAGGTCGATGACGCCGTCGGAGGAGACGGTGCGCCCGTCGCGGCCGTGGGTGGCGGTGGCGACGGCGGTGTACAGGGCGTCCATGAGGGGCTCCTTCGCGAGAACGGTCCGCGCCCGGCGCTGGTTGCCGCACCGGCCGCGGATGACGACGGAGACAAGTAGAGCACGCAATTCAGTTGCGCACAACTGAATGACGCCGTCGGCTACCCTGGAGCCATGACCCGCACCCGTCCCGCCGAGGACCTCCTCCGGCTCGACCGGCAGATCTGCTTCTCGCTGAACGCGGCCACGCGCGCCTTCGGGGGCCTCTACCGCGTCCTCCTCAAGGACCTGGGCCTCACCTACCCGCAGTACCTGGTCATGCTGGCCCTGTGGGAGGAGCCGGCCGGCGGCGGACTGCCGGTCAAGCGCCTCGGCGAGCGCCTGCGCCTCGACTCCGGGACGCTCTCGCCCCTGCTCAAGCGGCTGGAGGCGAGCGGGCTCGTGCGGCGCGAGCGCAGCGCGCGGGACGAGCGCTCGGTGCTGGTGACGCCGACCGAGGCGGGCGCCGCGCTCAAGGAGCGGGCGGCCGAGGTGCCGCGCAGCATCGCGCGGGCGACCGGCTTCGACCTCGCGGAGATCGAGGACCTGCGCGAGCGCCTGAACCGGCTGACGGCGGCACTGGACGCGGCGACCCTCGGGTGACCGCTTAGCGACAACAACGCTAGCGACAGCAACGCACCCCTGGGTCACCGCGCAGCGACAACGCGGCCCCGGGTCACCGCGTAGCGTCAACATGGGACATACGCTCCCACATCGTGACAATCGACTCGCGAGACCACCCCGCCGTCCTCGATCCGTCCCCCGCCGCCCGCACCCTCCCGGCGCGCCTCGCCCTCCCCGCCTGCTGGCTGCTCACCCGCGCCGCGATGCTCCTGCTGCTCGTCCAGGAGGCGGCGCACCCCCTCGGGGTCGGCGGCGTCGCCCGCGAGGTCCACGAGCTGTACGCGCGCTGGGGCACCACTCTCGCCCAGGGCAGCTTCCCCGCCGGCGACCCGCTGTGGCAGTACCCGCCGGGCGCGGGTCCGCTGCTCCTCGCGCCGGGGCTGCTCCCGGGCCTCACCTACTTCCAGGCGTTCGTCACGCTCACGCTCGCCACGGACGCGCTGGTCGGGTACGCCCTGGCGCGTGGCGGCCGCGAGCCCGCGGGCGCCTGGCTGTGGACCGCGGGCCTGCCCCTGCTGCTCCACATCCCGCTCGCCCGCTACGACGTCGAGGTCACCGCCCTCGCCGTCCTGGCCCTGCTCTGCATGGGCCGCTCCCCCCGCGTCGCCGGGACCCTCGCGGCGCTCGGCGCTCTGGTGAAGGTCTGGCCCGCGCTCACCCTGCTCGGCGTCGAGCGGGGGCGTACGGCGCGGCAGGCGTGGGGCGCGGCGCTCGCCGCCGCGGCCGCGATGCTGCTGGTCCTGGCGGTGGCGTTCCGCTCGCCGCTGTCGTTCCTGAGCGGACAGGGCGGGCGCGGGGTGCAGATCGAGTCGCTCGGCGGCACGGCCCTCGGGCTGGCCCGCCACGCCGGCTGGCCGGGCCGGGTGCGCTACCGGTACGGCGCGATGGAGTTCGTCGGACCGCACGTCGGGACCGTCGCGGCGGCCGCGGTCGCGCTGACCGCGGCGGCCTTCGTCATCCTGCTGTGGTGGCGGCTGCGGGCCAGGCACCACACGGCGGCGACACCGTACGACGCCGCGCTCTGCGCCGTCCTGACGTTCACCGTCACCAGCCGGGTGATCAGCCCCCAGTACCTGGTCTGGCTGCTCGGCCTGGCCGCGGTCTGCCTCACCTCCCGGCACACCACCCAGCGCCCGGTCGCGCTGCTGATCCTCGCGGCGGCGGGGGTGAGCGCCCTGGCGTACCCGGTGCTGTACGCGGACGTGATGGCCGGGACGTGGGCGGGCGTGGCGGTGATGGTGGTGCGCAACGCGCTGCTGCTCGGCGCGGCGCTGCTCTCCTTCCGCCGCCTGTGGAAGGCGACGGTGCCAAACCCCCGGGCCGACCTCCGGGCGAGCCTTCGCGCGGACCTCTCCGCGGAGCCCCGCGGGAAGCGCCCGGCCGCCACTCCGACAACCGGTTGATCCGCTCGCCTAATTGGACAATTAGCCTAAAGCCCTACAATTCACCCCGTGAACTCCGCGAACCCCGAGCACCCCGAGCGCCCCGAACCTCCCGCGCACCACCCGGGCCCCCCGGACCCGGGCGTCACCGTGGTCGTCATCGGGTACGACGACGCCGCCCACGTCGGCGACGCGGTGCGCTCGGCGCTCGACCAGGGGCCCGCCGTGCGCGAGGTGATCGCCGTCGACGACTGCTCCACCGACGGCAGCGGCGCCCTGCTCGACGCGCTCGCCGAGCGGGAGCCCCGGCTGCGCGTGGTGCACCGCGCGACCAACAGCGGCGGCTGCGGCACGCCCCGCAACGACGGGATCGACCGCGCCACGTCCGCGTACGTGATGTTCCTCGACAGCGACGACGTGCTGCCGCCGGGCGCGGTCGACGCGCTGCTCGGCGCGGCGGGACGGCACGGCGCGCAGGTCGCCGCGGGGCTGTGCGTGCGGCGCGAACTCCCCTCCGGGCGCGAGGTGCCCTGGCAGCCCGAGCTGTACGCGAAGGCCGCCGTCGTCGCCCGCCCCGAGCGGCGCCCGCGCCTGGTGACCGACACCCTGTGCGTCAACAAGCTGTACCGCACGGACTTCCTGCGCGAGCACGCCGTCCGCTTCCCCGACGGCCGGTTCGTCTACGAGGACTTCGTGTTCACGGCGCGCGTGCTCGCCGCCTCGCCGCGCATGGCGCTGATCCCCGACCGGGTCTACGTGTGGCACGTGCGCCGCGCGGCCCAGAAGCTCTCCCTCTCGCTCGACCGGGCCGGCATCGACAACTGGCAGGCCCGCCTCGACGCCCACCGCCAGTCCGTCGCGCTCCTCCTGGACGCCTCGCACAAACGACTCGCCCGGGCCGCCCGCACCGCCTTCCTCGACCACTCCCTGCGGATGTACGCGCGCGAACTCGACCTGCGCTCCCCCGGCTACCGCGCCGAGTGGTGGACCCGCACCCGCGCCTACCTGGAGACCTTCGACACCGCCGACCTCGACGCGGCCCCGGCGCCCGGCCGGGTCGTCGGCCGCCTCGTCCTCGCCTCCCCGGCCCCCCGCGACCTGCCCCGCGTCAAGGAGCTCGCCGCCCGCCCGGCCCGGCTGCTGCCCCCGTACGCGCGCGCCCCCGACGGCACGCCCGTCTGGGCGCCCGACCTCCCCCAGGTCTCCCTGGAGCACCTGCTGCACCGCCCGGTCCAGAAGCTGCCGGTGACCGTCGACGGCGAACTGCGTCCCCGCGCCCGGGGGACCCGGCTCACGCTGCAACTGCGCGAGCTGTACGGGCGGGTGGCCGACGCGGGCCCGCGCACGGTCGACGTCGAGCTGGTGGACCGGCGCCACGGCTCGGTCCTGCAACGGCGCGCGGCGACGTTCACGGCGCTCTCCGACGGCGGCCCCGAGGACGCCAGCTGGGTGGCGACGGCCGTACTCGACCTGTCGGCGCTCGGCCGCCCCGGCACCTGCGACATCCGGCTGCGCCTGCACTTCGCCGACGGCAGCCACCGCGACGCCACGCCGCACGCCGTCCGCCGGCCGGGCCTGCTGCGCCGGGTCGCCGTACCGAGCCGCCGCCACGGGGTGCTGCTCGCCCAGCCCTACGCCACCCACTCCGGGGCCCTCGCCCTGCGCACGGCGGCCGGGCCACGCGGGGTGGTCTCGGTGCTGCGGCGCCGGGCGGCCCGGCTGTTCCACTGAGTTCCCGTTCTCCGGCCACGAGGGGTGTGCGACCACATGACCACCACCGAGACGACCTGGCTGATCACCGGCGGGGCCGGCTACATCGGCGCCCACGTGGTGCGGGCGCTGCGGGCGGCGGGCGAACGCGCCGTCGTCTACGACGACTTGTCCACCGGCCTGGCCGCGCGCGTACCGTCCGACGTCCCCCTGGTCACCGGCTCGATCCTGGACCGGGCGCTCCTGGACCGGACGCTCGCCGAGCACGCGGTCACCGGGGTGATCCACCTGGCGGCGAAGAAGCAGGTCGCCGAGTCGGTGGGGCGGCCGCTGCACTACTACCACCAGAACGTGGAGGGCCTGCGGGTCCTGCTCGGCGCGGTCACCGCGGCCGGCCTGCGCTCCTTCGTCTTCTCCTCCTCCGCGGCGGTCTACGGCACGCCCGACGTCGACCTCGTCACGGAGGAGACGCCCTGCGTGCCGATGAGCCCGTACGGCGAGACGAAGCTGGCGGGCGAGTGGCTGGTCCGGGCGACGGGCCGCGCCACCGGCATGGCGACGGCGTCCCTGCGCTACTTCAACGTGGCCGGGGCGGCCGCCCCCGACCTCGCCGACACCGGGGTCCTCAACATCGTCCCGATGGTCTTCGAGCGGCTGACGGCGGGTGAGGAGCCGCGCATCTTCGGCGACGACTATCCGACGCCGGACGGCACCTGCGTGCGCGACTACATTCACGTCGCCGACCTGGCCGAGGCCCATGTGGCGGCGGCGCACCGGCTGGCCGACGCGGCCCCCGGCACGGACCTCACCCTCAACATCGGCCGCGGCGAGGGCGTCTCGGTCCGCGAACTCATCACCCTCATCACCGAGGTGACGGGCCACGACCGCGCGCCCCGCACGACGCCCCGCCGCCCCGGAGACCCGGCGCGCGTGGTGGCGTCCGCGACGCGGATCGAGAAGGAGCTGGGGTGGACGGCGCGTCGGGACGTACGCGACATGATCACATCGGCGTGGGCGGGCTGGACCCGCACGCCGACGCCCGCAACCAGCTGACCTCCGCCAATCCCAGCCCCTCCGGCGCTTGAGGAGCGGGGTCCGGGGCGGAGCCCCGTGACCCGGGGCCCGGCAGGCCCGCCACCAACTCAACCCCGCCATTCAAGCCCCTCCGGCGATTGAGGAGCGGGGTCCGGGGCAGAGCCCCGTGACCCGAGCCCGGGCAGGCCCGCCACGAATTCAGCCCCCCGCCCGAACCCTCCGCACGAGCTGCCCCACCTCCCCCGCCAACCCCACCCCCACCGCAAGCGCCAGCGTCACCGCCGCCACATTGACCATCCCCCCGACCCCGACGGTCGTCCGCCCCGCAGCCAACGCCCCCAGCGCAGCGTAAAGCGCCCCGCCCGGCAGCAGCGGCGCGATCCCCGGCACGACCAGCGGCAACGCCGACTCCCGGCGCCGCCGCGCCACGAGGTGCCCGGCGCCGCCGACCACCGCCGCCACAAGCCCCGTACCGAGCAGCGAGGACAACCCCAGCACCTCGAACTCCACCGACACCACGAACCCGCCGAGCCCGAGCGCCGCCGCGGGCAGCCAGTCCCGCCCGGGCGTCCGGGCCCGCGCCGCCACCGCCACCGCCACCGCGAAGACGACGGCGCCCACGCCCGGCGCGCCGAAGTGCTCGGAGCGGCGCACGGACGGCACGATCGGCACGCCGAGCCCGACGAGCCGCCCGGCGCCGAGCACGGCGACCACCCCGGCGACGACGGCGGCGAAGACGAGCAGCGCGTCGAAGAGCCGCCCGACGGCCGTCAGATAGTGACCGGCGAGCGCGTCCTGCACGGCGCTGACGAAGGTCACGGTGGGCAGCAGCCCGAGCACCCCGGCCACCACGACGGCCTGCACGGCGGAGGGCGGCGCGAACCGGCTGACCAGGAGGGCCGTCATCGCGGCCGGCATCGAGGCGACGGCGTACCGGTAGAAGGCGGGGACACCGTTGCGCCCGAGCCATCCGCTCAGCAGCGAACCGAGCACCCCGGCGACGAACGAGCACAGCGAGGTGACCGGACCGCCGCCGAAGACGGGCCCGCCGCCCGCCGCCACGAGCCCGGTCTGCACCGGCACCCGCCACCGCGCCCACCGCCGGCTCCCCGCGGGCGCGGGCGCGTCGAGGAGTCGCCAGGCGTCGGCGCGGGCCTGCTCCAGCGACAGGCCGTGCCCGCTGATCCGGTCGACCAGGGCGTGCAGGCGCCCGAGGGCCCGGAAGTCGGTGGCGTGCTTGCGGATCAGGCGGGTCGCGTGGAGCGGCGTCAACTCGCCCGGCGCGTACGCCGACAGGGAGACCGCCCCCAGCGTGACCCCGGGCTCGCAGTAACTCAGCCCGTACGTCTCGGCGGTGACGAGCATTCCCGCGACGGCTTCCTCGGCGGAGGCCCCGTAGGACAGGAACGCCTCCCCGACCCGCACCGACAGATCGACGACGCGCGCCCCGTACGCCTGCACGTCCGCGCGCCCGTCGTCGTGCAGCAGCTCCCCGGCATACCCGTAGCTACTGATGGGCTCCAGACCGCGCAGCCGCGGCAGGGCCCGGACGAGCCAGGGGTCAGGACGGGGAGCGGCGGTGCGGTTCCTCACAGGCATACAGATGGAGCGTAATGGACATATCGCCCATACGGACCAGTAACTCCGGGCCGCCCAGAACCAGGCCGCGCACCCCGCCCGGGGGGCGCGACGGTGCGTCAGACCAGGCGGCGGGCCGTCGCCCAGCGGGTCAGTTCGTGGCGGTTGGAGAGCTGGAGCTTGCGCAGCACCGCCGAGACGTGGGACTCGACCGTCTTCACCGAGATGAAGAGCTGCTTGGCGATCTCCTTGTAGGCGTACCCCCGCGCGATCAGCCGCAGCACCTCCCGTTCGCGCTGCGTGAGGCGGTCGAGGTCCTCGTCGACCGGAGGCGCGTCGGTGGACGCGAAGGCGTCCAGGACGAAGCCGGCCAGGCGCGGCGAGAAGACGGCGTCGCCCTCCTGCACGCGGAAGACGGATTCCACCAGGTCCGTGCCGGTGATCGTCTTGGTGACGTAGCCGCGCGCCCCGCCGCGGATCACGCCGATGACGTCCTCCGCCGCGTCCGACACGGACAGCGCGAGGAAGCGGACCGGGTGCTGCGCGTCCGCCATCATCGCGGCGCTGCGGCGCAGCACCTCGACCCCGCCGCCGCCGGGGAGGTGCACGTCGAGCAGGACGACCTCGGGGCGGGTCGCCGCGATGACCGTGACCGCCTGGTCGACGTCGGCGGCCTCGCCGACCACCTCGACGCCCGTCGTCTCCGTGCGGCCGATCTCCGCCTGGACACCGGTGCGGAACATGCGGTGGTCGTCGACCAGGACCACCCGCACGTGCCGCCCCGGGCCGGTCTCCTCGATCGGTTCCGTCATGACGTCCTCTCCGCCCTCTTCATGGTCAGTTCGACCTCCGTGCCGCCGTCCGGCACGGCCCGCAGCCGGGCCGTGCCGCCGTTGCGCTCCATCCGGCCGATGATCGATTCTCTTACGCCCATGCGGTCGGCCGGGACGGAGTCGAGGTCGAAGCCGGGCCCCCGGTCCCGTACGGAGACGAACACCTCGCCGCCCGCCGCTCCTTCCCCGCCTTCGACTTCCGCGAAGACCTGGACCGCCCCGCCCTCGCCACCGTACTTGGCCGCGTTCACCATCGCTTCCCTCGCGGCCTGCATCTGTGCCCGCAGACCGTCGTCGAGCGGGCAGTCCCCCACCACCACGACCTCCAGCGGGACCCCGTGCTTGTCCTCGACCTCCGCCGCGTGGCGCTTGACCGCCTCGGCGACCGTCTCGGGCTCCTGCGGGTTCTCGGCGGCGGCCGGTTTGTAGAGCCAGGCCCGCAGGTCGCGCTCCTGGGCGCGGGCCAGCCTGCGGACCTCGGCCGGGCTCTCCGCGTTGCGCTGGATCAGGGTGAGGGTGTGCAGGACCGAGTCGTGGACATGGGCCGCGACCTCCGCCCGCTCCTGGGCGCGGATGCGCATCAGGCGCTCCTCGGAGAGGTCCTGCGTCATCCGGATCAGGTAGGGGCCGGCGAGCAGCGCGATGCCGACGAGGACCGCGAGCGCCGCCTGGAGGATCGAGCCGAGGTGCTCGGTGGCGCCCTGCGTGACGAAGATGCCGGTGACGCCCGCGCCGACGAGGACGACGCCCGCGGCGGCCCGGGCCAGGTTCAGGGTGCGCTTGCGGCGGCCGACCTCGGCCCAGCGGGCCCGGCGCGCGTTGTCCGCCTGGCGCCACACGAGCGCGACGCCCGCGCCGACCAGGACCGTGGGGACCAGGTACGCCTTGGTGTTACCGGTGAGGTTCACGTTCTGCACGAAGATCATCGCGACGACGACCATGAGCAGCAGCGCGAGGATCTGCCCCTTGTCGGGGCGGCGCGCGACCAGCCGGCGGCGCCCGTCGGGGGCCGTCTCGGTGGTGAGCACGGTCGGCCGGTCGGGGCCGACGCCGCCGACGCCCAGCGGCACGAAGAACCAGAACGCGGCATAGAGCAGGGCCCCGAGGCCGTCCGCCATGAACAGTCCGGCGAAGACCAGCCGCACCCAGACGACCGGCAGCCCGAGGTGGCCGGCGAGACCCCGCGCGACACCGCCGAGCCAGCGTCCGTCGCTGCTGCGGTACAGCTTGCGCGGCGGCCGCGGGTCCCGGGCTTCCTCGGTTCCGGCGCGAGGGGCGGTCGCTGCTTCCTGCATGCCACCGATCGTCACACGCCCGGCCCGGCCCCGGCATCAGGGTCGGTCCCGGAGACGCCCCTGATCCTGGGGGTGGGGCCCGGACCGGGGCCGTGGCGCGCGCCGGGCGGGTCCGGGGTCGCCTCAGGGGTGATCTCAGGGTGCGGCCAGGGTCGCCCCGGCTCCCGCGGCGGGCCCGGGCCGGTCACCATGAACGTATGACGGAGCATGTCCCGCACGACACGGAACGATCCGTGGCCACGGCGCCCGAGCCGGAGCCGCCCGCCCCGCCGCGCCGCCTGACCCGCGACCGGCGGCACAAGGCGCTGGGCGGGGTCTGCGCGGGCCTCGGCCGGCACTGCGACATGGACCCGGTGATCTTCCGGATCGGGCTGTCCGTCCTCGCCGTGACCGGCGGCATCGGCCTCATCTTCTACGGCTTCGCCTGGCTGTTCGTGCCCTACGACGACGAGGACGAGAACGACTTCCGCAAGCTCCTGACCGGCCGGGTCGACGGCCCCGGGCTCGCCGCCATCGTCACCGCGCTGGTCGGCTGCGGCGTCTTCCTGTCGATGCTGAACAACGGCGGGGCGCTCACCTTCGCCGCCGTCCTCGCCCTGCTGCTCGCGGGCACCGGCTACTGGTCGCGGGCGCGCCGCACCGCCGACCCCGCGCCCGTCACCGCGCAGGCCGCCGCCGACGCCCCGCCCGAGGCACAGGCGCCGCCCGTCTCCCCGGCGCCGTCGTGGTGGCGGGACCCGATCGTCAAGGACGGTACGTACGTCGGCGGCACCGGGTACTTCTGGGGGCCCGCGGGCAGCGAGGACGCGGGTCCCGCGCGGGCCGCCCGGAGCGGGGCCGGCGCCCGGCGCTCCGGCGCGGCGGCGCGGCCGCGCGGGCCGCGGAACATCGGCGGCCTCACGTTCCTGGCGGCGCTCGTCGCGGGGGCCGCGGCCACCGGGGCGTCCTGGGAGTCCCGCACGTTCGGCGACAGCCTGCAGACCGGGCTCGCCTGCGCGCTCGGCGTCCTCGGCCTGGGCATCGCGGTCAGCGCGTTCCGCGGGCGGACCGGGGTGGGGTCGATCGTGCTGGCGGTGATCACGGCCGGGCTGCTGGTCGCCTCCGCCGCGCTGCCCGCCTCCATCGGCACCGAGTGGGTCCGCACGGACTGGACTCCGGCGAGCGTGGCGGCGGTGCGGCCGCACTACGAACTCGGCTCGGGGGTCGGCACGCTGGACCTGTCGGCGGTGGACGTGCCGAGGGGCTCGACGGTCACCACGCACGTGGAGGTCGGCGCCGGCCAGGCGAAGATCGTGCTGCCGGCCGGGGGCACGGTGAAGCTGCGTGCCGAGGTCGGCGTCGGGGACATCCAGGTGCCCGGGGACGAGTCGAACGACGTGGATGTGCGGCCGGACGTCGAGAAGACGGTGACGCTGGAGCCGCCGGGCGGGCGGACGCCCGGGGGCGGGGTGCTGGAACTGCACGTCGAGGTCGGTCTCGGACAGGCGGAGGTGACCCGTGCGGCGTGACTTCTCTCCCGGGCGGTTGATCGCGGGGCTCGTGCTGATCGTGACGGCGGTGGTGTATTTCGGTGAGGCGGGGGGTGCGTGGGATGTGGCGTGGTTCGTGGGGGTGCCGGTGGTGTGCGGGGGGTTGGGGCTTGCGGTGCTCGTCGGCGCGGTGACCCAGGTCGTCCGCGTCCGCCGCGGTTCGGCTCAGCGCCGGGCACGATAGTCCCTGCCGGACCTCGACGCGGCCCCGGTCGTCCAGGGCCCCGCCCCTGGGCAGTACTTCGGCAATCCGGCCGGTGGGGCTTCTCGCGCAGTTCCCCGCGCCCCTGAGATGCGCACTGCGTGCGCCATCTCATCGGGCCCCTGAGGCAGCGGCGAAGCCGCATGCCTTCAGGGGCGCGGGGAACTGCGCGAGAAGCCCCACCGGAGCCGCAGACAAAGTCTTTTTAGGGGCGCGGGGAACTGCGCGACCAGCCCCCACCGGACGTGCAGCCGGATCTCAAGGTCCGAGCCCCGCTCACCCCCGCCCCCGCCGCCGCGCCAGCCAGACATCCACCGACCAGACCCCCGCCCCACCCACCACCAACGGCACCCACGCCATCAGATAAGCCAGGTCATTACCCAGGTAGTACGGCGTGGCCGCCCAGCTGACCGTGAGCCACAGGCTCAGCGAGATCACCGCACCCCCGAGCGCCGCCACCCGCCCCCACACCCCCAGCAACGTACCGACCCCCACCGCCAACTCGCCGAAGGCGATCGCGTAGCCGAACCCCGCCGGGGACTTCAGCGCCAGGTCGACCAGGGCCGGGATCGCGGCGACGTCCCGTACGCCCCGCATCTGCTCCCCGATGGACCCGGCCCCGCTCGCGTGGAAGAACGCGCTGTCGGTGAGCTTGTCGAGCCCCGCGTAGATGAAGGTGACGCCGAGAAAGACGCGCAGCGGCACCAGGGCGTACCGCTCAAGGGCGGCACGCCGACCACCACCGCCAGGGCCACCGCCGTACCCACCCCCGCGCCCGTGCCCCCCGCGCCCGTACCCGTCGCCGTACCCGCCCCCCGCATCCGTCCGCATACCGTGCGCCATGACTGGTCCGCCCGTCTCTCGCGCCTGAGGCCTCTACCCGACCATACGTACGAGGCGCCGCCCGGGCTCACCGACCACCCCGCCCGGCCGGAAACCCGGCCCTCAGTCGACGACGTCGACCACGCAGCGATTCGTCTCCACCCCGGCCGCCGTCACCACCTGCACCTCCACCCGCCCCGGCTCTACATCCACCGGCACCGGCACGGTCAGCAGCGCGTCCGCCGGGTTGGTGAAACCGCCCGGCACCGGGACGAGCGGCACGTGCACGTGGACGGTGCCGATCCGCACGGTGACCCGGGCCAGCTGGTCCGCCGTGCCCGCGCCGGGCGGCACGAACCCGGCGCCGCGGATCTCGATGTCGTCGCCGGTCCGGATCGGCGCGTCCAGGTCCCCGGCCTCCCGGGCCCGCACCACCGACAGGACGACGGGCCGCCCGCCCTCCGCGTACTTGCCGCACAGGTACGTCGCCGCGGACACCGCCACCAGGACGACCAGCCCCCACGGCAGATCGGGCAGCTGCTCCGGGCGGCGGGCGAGCCGGGTCGCGGCCCACACGAGCGCGGCCGCGCACACGGCGACGTACTGCGTGTCGGTGAAGCTGCCGCGCCCGGAGTCGTCGGTGAGCAGGTCGGCGGCGCGCGGCCGGGCCGCGGGCACCTTCTGCAGCCGCTGGCCGAGCACCCGCAGGCCGACCACCCGGCGGACCAGGACCGCGACGCCGCACACCGCGGCGATGACCGTCAGCAGGCCCGCACCGCGCGCGAGACCGAGGTCGTCGATGAGGTCGTCGCGGGCGCCGGGCCCGGCCGCCGCGGCCAGTTCACCGGCGAGGACCAGCACCGCGTAGAAGGCGAACACGACGAAGCCGCCGGCGACCGCGCGCGAGGTCGACAGCCGGTTGTCCTCGCCGGTCACCGGGGCGAGGACGCCGCCGCGCGCCCGGTGCAGGGCCGCGGCGCCGCTGAGCAGTCCGGCCGTGACGACCGCCGCGACCAGGCCCGCCGTGCGCGCGGCGCCCCAGCCCGCGCCGACCGCGGTGAGCGCCTGGACGAGCAGCAGCACGCCGACGCCGCCCCACACCACGGCCAGGGTCCGCGGCCACAGGCCCGCGCGCCAGGCCGCGCCCTCCTCCCGGCCCCGGTCGGCCACCGCCCGGGCCGACTGCGTCAGTTCGTCGGAGATCCACTGGCGGGAGGCGCCGGCCGAGTGGGCGACGGCGGCCGGCAGGCCGTTCCCTGCGGCCAGCCCGTCCCGCTGGGCGAGGAACGCGGCCACGGCCCTGCGGTGCCCCTCCCGCGCGCCGTGCGGACAGCTGCCGCAGGTGCAGCCGCCCTCGTGCGTGCCCTGCCCGTGTCGCGCTTCCTGCATCGCCACCGCGACGCCCCCACCCTCAGCCTCTGTGCCACCGGTCCGGTCAACTTCGCTGCATCGAAAGGGAATTGTGCCGCACACGGCGCACGCTCCGGCGCACGGGTCGGGTCCTGCGGGGTGAACGGCCCGCGCCGGCGTTGACCGTCGTGTTGACGCCGCTGCGAGAATTTCCGTATGGCCGAGATCATCCAGCGGGACGGAACCTGGGCCTTCGACGGGACCACCGTCCGCATCACCCCGGGCCTGCACCGCAGCGTGGCCCTGCTGCGGCAGACGTACGGCCAGATCAGCGTGCCGCTCGCGGCCGTCTCCGGGGTGGCCTACGAGCCCGAGCGCAGGCGCGGCCGGCTCCGCCTCACCCTGCGCGAGGCCGCCGACCCGTTGTTACAGGCCACCGGCGGCCGCCTGCCGGAGACCGCGGACCCCTTCCGGCTCGCGGTGGACGCGGACCGCTCGGGCGTCGCGGAGTACGTCGCCGAGGAGATCCGGCAGGCACTGCTCCTGGAGCAGCTCCCGGACGGGCCCGCCGACTCCTACCTCGTCCCGGGCCCCGCGGTGCCGGTCTCGGTGCGCTCCAGCGACGGCGTGGTCTCCTTCGACGGCAGCCGGGTCCGGATCGACTGGAGCGAGACCTCGGACCGGCTGAAGCGGGCGACGGGCCCGCGGGTCATCGCCCTGGACGCCCTCGCGGGCGTGGACTGGGTGCCCAACTCCGGTTACGAGGACGGCGTGCTGCGGTTCGTCCTGAAGGACCCGGCCTACGCGAGGCTGCCGCCCGAGAAGGACCCGTACGCGCTCGACCTGTGGGGCAACGCCCGCAAGGACCTGCTGACCGCCCTGGTCGCGGCGGCCGTCACGGCCCGCCTGCCGCACCCCTCGGCGCCCCGCGACCGGCCCGCGCGGCCGGTCCCGTCGCCCTTCGACCACGACGTACTGCTGCGCCGATTACGGGAGGTGGGCGAGCTGCACCGGCACGGGGTGCTCACGGACGCCGAGTTCACGCGCGTCAAGCGGGTCGTGCTGCGCGACTTCCGGTGAGCCGCGCGCCGCGCTACGCCGGACACGGTCTAGTCCAGCAGCTCCGGTTCGCTGCGCGTGATGTCCTGCCACAGGGACTGGTAGTTGATCCATGCGACGAGGTCGCCGCCCGTGCGGTCGCGGGTCGCCACGGCCTGGCGCCGGTCGATGAGGACGGGCCGCCCGGCCGACCGCGCCGCGAGCTGCACCTGGCAGCAGCGTTCCAGGGCGATGAACCACCAGGCCGCCGCGTCCACCGAGTCCCCGACGGTCAGCAGCCCGTGGTTGCGCAGCACCAGCGCCTTGTACGCGCCGAGCGCGACAGCGATCCGCTTGCCCTCCCCGGCGTCGACGGAGACCCCCGTGTACTCGTCGAGCAGCACGTGGTCCTCGTAGAAGGCGCAGGCCTCCTGGGTGATCGGCTCGACCAGCTCGCCGAGCGCGGCCACCGCCCGCCCGTACGTGGAGTGGCAGTGCGCCACCGCGACCAGCTCGGGCCGGGCCCGGTGCACCTCGGCGTGGACGGTGAACGCGGCCTGGTTGACGTGGTGGCGGCCCTCGACGACCTGTCCCTCGCCGTTGGCCAGGACGAGATCGCTGACGGTGATGTGCCGGAAGGGCATCCCGAACGGGTTGACCCAGTAACAGTCCTCGAACTCCGGGTCCCGCGCGGTGATGTGCCCCGACACCCCGTCCTCGTACCCGAGCCGCCCGAAGACGCGCAGCGCCCCCGCGAGCCGCTCCTTGCGGTACCGCCGCTCGTCGGCCGCGGTCGAGTGCACCGGCGGCATGGCGAAGTGCAGCTGGTCGGCGGGGACGGGGGCGGGGTTCTGCGTCGACATGGAGCGGAAGGTACCTCCGCGCCCGCCAGGACGACAGGCCCCCGCTGTGAAGAGAGTGCGGCGGACCGCCCGCGAATCCGGACGGAAGGTGTCGGGTATCGGGGGCAGACTCGGCGCATGACGTCGAACTGGGCCGCCTTCACCACCGCCGAGCCGGAGCTCGCCAGGACCGTCGAGGACCGCTTCGCCCTGCACACGCACCACGTCCTGGCGACGCTGCGCGCGGACGGCTCGCCCCGCACCTCGGGGCTCGAAGTGCGGTTCCTCGACGGCGAGCTGTGGCTCGGCATGATGCCGGGCTCGCTCAAGGCCCGCGACCTCCTGCGCGATGCGCGGTTCGCGCTCCAGGCCAATCCGGGCGAGGGCACCACGATGGGCGGCGGCGACGTCCGCGTCAGCGGCCGCGCCCTGCTCGTCGAGGACCCCGCGGTGATCGCCCGCTACACCGGCCGGGTGGCGGTCCCGGACCCGGCCGGCTTCCACCTCTTCCGCACCGAGCTGACCGAGGTCACCCGCACGTCCGTCCAGGACGACACGTACTTGGTGGCCCAGGTGTGGCGGCCGGGCGCGCCCGTGCGCACGCTTCGGCGCAGGTGAACCGGGCGGCACCGGACGCGAAGGCGCCGCCCACCCTGCGGTGAGCGGCGCCCTCGGTCACGTACGGCGGGTGGGGACTACTCCCACTCGATGGTGCCCGGGGGCTTGCTCGTCACGTCGAGGACGACGCGGTTGACGTCCTTGACCTCGTTCGTGATCCGCGTCGAGATCTTCGCGAGCACCTCGTAGGGCATCCGCGTCCAGTCCGCCGTCATGGCGTCCTCGGAGGAGACCGGGCGCAGCACGATCGGGTGGCCGTAGGTGCGGCCGTCGCCCTGGACGCCGACCGAGCGGACGTCGGCGAGCAGCACGACCGGGCACTGCCAGATCTCGCGGTCGAGTCCGGCCGCGGTCAGCTCCTCGCGGGCGATCGCGTCGGCTTCCCGGAGCAGGTCCAGGCGCTCCTTGGTGACGTCGCCGACGATCCGGATGCCGAGGCCCGGGCCGGGGAACGGCTGACGCTGGACGATCTCGTCCGGCAGACCCAGCTCGGCGCCGACCGCGCGGACCTCGTCCTTGAACAGCTGGCGCAGCGGCTCGACGAGCTCGAACTCGATGTCGTCGGGGAGCCCGCCCACGTTGTGGTGGGACTTGATGTTGGCGGTGCCGGTGCCACCGCCGGACTCGACGACGTCCGGGTAGAGGGTGCCCTGCACGAGGAAGGCGACCTCGGGGCCGTCCTCCTGGAGGATCTCCAGCTGCGCCTGCTCGAAGACCCGGATGAACTCGCGGCCGATGATCTTCCGCTTCTGCTCGGGGTCGGAGACCCCGGCGAGCGCCTTCAGGAACCGCTCGCTCGCGTCGACGACCTTCAGGTTCGCCCCGGTCGCGGCGACGAAGTCCTTCTCGACCTGCTCGGTCTCGCCCTTGCGCATCAGGCCGTGGTCGACGTAGACGCAGGTCAGCTGGGAGCCGACGGCCTTCTGGACGAGGGCCGCGGCGACCGCGGAGTCGACGCCGCCGGACAGGCCGCAGATGGCGCGCTTGTCGCCGACCTGCTCGCGGATCGCGGCGACCTGCTCCTCGATCACGTTCCCCGTCGTCCAGGTGGGCTTGATGCCCGCGCCCCGGTACAGGAAGTGCTCCAGGACCTGCTGGCCGTGGGTGGAGTGCATGACCTCGGGGTGGTACTGGACCCCGTACAGCTTCTTCTCGTCGTTCTCGAAGGCGGCGACCGGCACGACGTCCGTGGACGCCGTCACGGTGAAGCCCTCGGGCGCGGCCGAGCAGGCGTCGCCGTGCGACATCCACACGGGCTGCTCGGCGGGGGTGCCCTCGAAGAGCGTCGAGTCGGTCTTGGAGACGGCGAGCGGGGTGCGGCCGTACTCGCGGGCGCCGTTGTCGTCGACGGTGCCGCCGAGGACCGTCGCCATCAGCTGGAAGCCGTAGCACATGCCGAAGACGGGGACGCCGGCCTCGAAGAGTTCGCGGTCCAGGCGCGGGGCGCCCTCCGCGTAGACCGACGAGGGGCCGCCGGAGAGGATGATTCCCGCCGGGTTCTTCGCGAGCATCTCCGCGACCGGCATGGTGCTCGGCACGATCTCGCTGTAGACCCGGGCCTCACGGACACGGCGGGCGATGAGCTGGGCGTACTGCGCACCGAAGTCGACGACCAGGACGGTGTCGGGGGCGGCGGCAGCGGAAGTCGCTGATGACACGGGTTGCCTTCCGGCGGCGTAGCGGGGGGTCGTACTTGTGATTCTACCGGTTCGGCCCAGCTGCCCTTGAGGACGCGGGGCTCCGCCCCGGACCCCGCTCCTCAATCGCCGGAGGGGCTTGAGGGAAACCGCCGGAGGGACTCGGAAGAAGCGCGCTATAGTCGGCCGCATGTTCTCGCAGACGACCTTCGTCTTTACCTATGGCAGCCGGCCCGCCGGGTGCCATGGTCGTGCTGCTTGAGCCACTGACAAGCGACTTCCACAGGCGCCCCGGGCCGACAAGGCCCGGGGCGTCTGTCGTGTCCGGGCCCTGCCGGCCCGGGGCTCCGCCCGACACCGGAAACCGGAGCCCCCGCCATGACCACCCCCACCCCGACCACCCGGCCCGCCGCCGCCACTGCCACCGCCGCCGGTCCCGGCACCGCCGAGGTGATCTCCGACGCCCGCGCCCGCATCGACGCCCTCGACGACCGGATCATCGGCCTCGTCCAGGAACGCACGGCCGTCTCCGCCGTCGTCCAGGAGGCGCGGCTCGCCGCGGGCGGGCGGCGGGTGCACCTCTCCCGCGAGCTGGAGGTCCTCGCCCACTTCCGGGACGCCCTCGGCAAGCCCGGCACGTCCCTCGCCATGACCCTCCTGGAGCTGTGCCGAGGCCGCGTCTGAACCCCGCATCCCAGTTCGGTTCCGCACTCACCCGTACGGCGCGTGACCCGGACGCGGCGGGCTTCGTTGGTCTCCATGTCCGTGCCAGCCAGGGGCGGGCCGATCGAACCACGCGTGGCTTTGCTGGAGGGATGAGACGTCACGGTCATGCCGTACGTCGTGGGACCTCACTCCAGTGCAGTGACCGGACGGCAGGGGACAGCAGCCCGGTCACCCAAGAGAACGGTCGGTCCCGGGGACGCCCGGGGCCGGCCGGCCTCCTGCTCCCACTCAGTACCGAAGAACGAACCGCACCACCGACCACGACGAGCACGCCGCGCGGGACGCCCCCCACACCCGCGCGTCCCGTCCCCGGCTCCGTCCGTGCGTCGGCCCCCAGACTCGCGGCGCACTCCCCCCGGCGCCGCTCCGCAGGCACCGACGCTGCCCTGACGTCGGAGCCGAAGGGCGAAGGGCCCCGCAGATCCGTCCTGCGGGGCCCTTCGCGCGCACCTGCGGCTACCGCATACCTACGACTGCTCCCCGGCGCCCGCGGCCTTCGCCGGTCTTCCCGGTCATCCCGGTCATCCCGTAGGAGACGGACTCGTCGCCCAGGGCGGGGGCCTCGCCCAGGGCGCCTTCAGGTCCGCCGCGGTGACCACGGCCTGCCCCAACTGCGCCGCGCCGAGCGGCTTCGCCCCCGGCTCCGCGGCGGGCGTCACCAAAGCCTGGAGCTGCGGCTTTTACCAGTCCGTCGCGGCCCACCGCTGTCGAGTAGTGATCCAGTTCACATAAAGACCGTGTGAGTTTTGGGACAACCATTACCGGGCGCGGAAGGTCACACGTGCTGAACAACGGCCACGTCCGCGTCCGTCACGGCGGGGCCGTCCCTTCGTACCGAACGAGGTCCCTATGAAGCTTCGCCGCGCACTGGTGACGGCGGCCGCGACGGCCGCC
This sequence comes from Streptomyces sp. NPDC049813, assembly GCF_044465085.1. NCBI lineage: Bacteria > Bacillati > Actinomycetota > Actinomycetes > Kitasatosporales > Streptomycetaceae > Streptomyces > Streptomyces sp. NPDC049813. The sequence goes on from NZ_JBITLI010000002.1 coordinate 239,655, forward strand.
CTGGCGCCGATCGCGCTGCTCTCAGCACCGGCCGCGTTCGCCGTGGAGACGCCCGCCAGCAGTGCGTCCGCCGAGAGCGACCCGGCGGCCACGGATTCCGCCTCCCCCGCCACGCCCGAGGAGGGCACGGCCGAGACCGGGGACCCGGCGGGCGACGGCGAGGGGACGGACCCGCAGGCGCCGGACACGGGCGACACCGACCCGGGTGACACCGACCCCGGCGACACCGCCCCTGGCGACACGGACCCGGGCGCGCCGGACACCGAGACGCCGGGCACCGACGACACCGCCACACCCCCCGGCGACACGGACCCGGGCGACGACGAGGGCGGGAAGGACGAGACGGAGCAGCCCGGTGACGAGCCGGGCGACGAGGCCGGCGACGAGGAGTGCGCCGACTACGACGACAGCCCCGGCACCCTCGCCGAGCTGCGCGGCCTGCCGTCGAAGATCGTCGCGGGCTCCGGCTGGCACGGCTTCACCTTCCGCGTCTCGAACAAGACGGAGACGGCCTTCGAGTCGGTCACCGCTGACCTCTACGCGTTCGCGTACGCCTACGACGCGGACACCACGGAGATCACCAAGTACCTGCGCGTGCAGTACTCCGACGCCTCCGGCTGGCACGACCTCGACACCGGGGTCTACGCCCGGGACGCCCTGTCCTTCGGTGACGCGGGCGCCATCGCGCCGGGCAAGCACGCGGACATCGCCCTGCGGATCAAGGTCGACGCGAAGGCGCCCACCGGGATCGGCGGTTCGGTGGCCTTCGCCACCAGCGTGAACACCGACGGCCTCTGCGGCTTCAGCGTCCCCGAGGACGAGGAGTACCGCTTCGAGATCCTCGCGGCGGACGCGAAGCCCGGCACGGTCGCGCCGGCCACCAGCGCGCCGCGCCCGGGCAACACCCCGGCCCCGCAGTCCAGCAGCACCCCGCTCGCGGGCACGCTGGCCGAGACCGGTTCCAGCTCGATGCTGCCGACCGTCGGTGTCGTCGGCGGCCTCGCCGTCCTGGCCGGCGCCGGCGTCGTCTACTCCGTGCGCCGCCGCGCGGCGGGCGACGAGGCGTAAGCACCTCGCCCGTACGCGAAGGACCCGCACTCGGAGGGGGGTGCGGGTCCTTCGCGTTCGGGTCGTTCGTCGCGTCCGGGTCCTTCGCGTACGGGTCCTTCGTGTTCGGTCGCGGGACCGGTGCGGCTCGCTACCGCCGGTCCTGCTTCTGGGCGGGCACCGTCGGCATGCCCAGGAACGGCAGCTTCAGCGCGCCGAACGCCTCCGGCGGGACCACCGGGTTCTTCGGCTCGACGGGCGCGAGCCGGACGTAGGCGGCGCCGGACGCCGGACGCGGGTCGGCCTCGCCCTTGTTCGGCCAGTACGACATCGCGCGCTCGGCCTGCGCCGTGATCGTCAGGGACGGGTTCACGCCGAGGTTGGCGGAGACCGCGGCGCCGTCCACGACGGAGATCCCGGGGTGGCCGTAGACCCGGTGGTAGGGGTCGATGACACCGGTGCGCGCGCTGTCGCCGATGGGGCAGCCGCCGAGGAAGTGGGCGGTCAGCGGGGTGCCCATCAGCTCGCCGACGTTCGACCCGGCGAAGCCGTTGATCTCGGCGGCGATGGCGGCGGCGCCCCGCGAGGCCGCCTCGATCTGCTTCGGGTTGGGCGCGCCGTGGCCCTGCCCCGCGGTGAGCAGGCCCTTGCCGACGCCGTCCGGCTTCAGGTACGTGGTCAGCGAGTTGTCCAGGGACTGCATGACCAGGCCGATGATGGTCCGCTCCGACCAGCGGCGGTTGGAGAGCGAACGCGCCATCAGGGTGGGGTGCTTGACCGCGTTCACCAGCCAGCCCGCCACCCGTGAGGACTTCTCCGCGTAGGGCACCTGGAGGATGGAGAGGCTGCCCATCGCGTTCGAGCCCTTGCCGTAGCGGACCGGCTCGATGTGCGTGTTCGCGTCCGGGTGGACGGAGGAGGTGATCGCCACGCCCCGGGTGAAGTCGACCTTCGTGCCGTGCCGCTTGCGGTAGCGCCGCTCGGAGGTCTGCGCGCCGACCAGCGCCTCGGAGTTGGTCCGGGTCAGCTCGCCCAACCGGGACGATATATACGGCAGTTGACCGCTGGACTTCATGCGGTGCAGCAGCGTCTGCGTGCCGTAGGTGCCCGCCGCGACGACGACCTTGCGGGCCGTGAAGACGCGGCCCGCCGACTTCTTGCGGTCGTCGGTGGGCAGCGTCGCGACCGCGTAGCCGCCCTGCGAGTCGTCGGTCACCGACACCACGGTCGTCATCGGGTGGACGACCGCGCCCGCCTTCTCGGCGAGGTACAGGTAGTTCTCGTTGAGGGTGTTCTTCGCGCCGTGCCGGCAGCCCGTCATGCACTCGCCGCACTCCTGGCACGCCTTGCGGGCGGGGCCCGCCCCGCCGAAGTACGGGTCGGGGACCTGCTGGCCGGGGCGCGCCTTCACCGACCCGTCGGCGTCCTCGCCGTCGCCGAAGAAGACGCCGACCGGCGCCAGATGGAAGGTGTCACCGATGCCCATGGCCTGGGCGGCCGCCTTCAGGTGCACGTCGGCCGGGGTCATCGTCGGGTTGAGCCGCACCCCGAGCATCCGCCGCGCCTGGTCGTAGTAGGGCTTCAGCTCCTCCTCCCAGTCCGTGATCTCCTTCCACTGCGGGTCCTCGAAGAAGGGCTTCGGCGGGACGTAGAGGGTGTTGGCGTAGTTGAGCGAGCCGCCGCCGACGCCCGCGCCGGCCAGCACCATCACGTTGCCGAGCAGGTGGATGCGCTGGATGCCGTACATGCCGAGCTTCGGGGCCCACAGGTAGTTCTTCACGTCCCAGGAGTTCTTCGGGAGCGTGCCGGGCGCGAACCTGCGGCCCGCCTCCAGGACGCCGACCCGGTACCCCTTCTCGGTGAGGCGCAGGGCGGACACGGATCCGCCGAAGCCCGAGCCGATGACCAGCACGTCGTAGTCGTACCCGGGGCCGTCGTGTTCCTCCAGCGCCATTGCCGGTTCTCCTTGGATGCGAGTGCGGGTTTCGTGTGGCCGGTGGCGCCCACGCGGCGGAGCCACCTGTCGGTACGGTCTCGCGCCCTCAGCGCAACCGGAGCTTCTTCATGACGCTCAGGCTGCGGGTCATGAACTTCGCGTAGCTCTCGTCGTCCATGCCGAAGGACGGCGCCATCGGCATCACCCGCTGGTGAGCGACGGTCTGCGCCTCGGTGTACTTCAGCAGGCCCTCGCTGCCGTGGCGGCGGCCGAGCCCGGAGTCCTTCATGCCGCCCATGGGCGCCTGGACGCTGCCGTACGCGGGCGCGTACCCCTCGTTGATGTTCACGGTGCCGGTGCGCAGGCGGGCCGCGACCGCGTGGCCGCGCTTGGCGTCCTTCGTCCAGACCGAGGCGTTCAGCCCGTACGGCGTCGCGTTGGCCTGCGCGATGACCTCGTCCTCGTCCGTGAAGCGGTAGACGGAGACGACCGGGCCGAAGGTCTCCTCGGTGCAGACCGCCATCGGCGCCTGGACGCCGTCCAGGATGGTCGGCTCGAAGAAGTACGGGCCGATGTCCGGGCGGGCCACGCCGCCCGCGACGACCGTGGCGCCCTTGGCGACGGCCTCCTCGACGTGCCGGGTCACCGTCTCCAGCTGCCGCTCGCCCACGAGCGAGCCCATGTCGGCGCCGTACGCGAGCGAGGTGCCGAGCCGCATCGCGCGGGTGCGGGCGGCGAACCGCTCCAGGAAGGCGTCGGCCAGGGCGTCATGGACGTACAACCGCTCGATGGAGATGCACAGTTGACCCGCGGAGGAGAAGCAGGCCCGCACCGCGCCGGCCGCCGCCTTGTCCACGTCGGCGTCCTTCAGCACCAGCATCGCGTTCTTGCCGCCGAGTTCGAGCGAGACGCCGATCAGCCGGGCGGCGGCGCCCTGCGCGACCTCGCGGCCGGTGCGGGTGGAGCCGGTGAAGGAGACGTAGTCGGCGTGGCGCACCAACTCGGGCCCCACGACCGGGCCTTCACCGAGGACCACCTGGAAGACCTCGGCGGGCAGCCCGGCCTCGACGAGGAGGTCGCGGGCCCACAGCGCGGTCAGGCAGGTCTCCGTGTCGGGCTTCATGACCACGGCGTTGCCCGCGACGAAGGCGGGCAGCGCGTCGCCGACGGAGAGTTCGAGGGGGTAGTTCCAGGGCGCGATCTGGCCGACGACACCGCGCGGCTGGCGCAGCTCGGTCACCTTGGTGAGGGTGGGGACGGCGCCGGTGTGCCGCCTGGGCCTCAGATACGCGGGGGCCTTGCGGCCGTAGTGGCGGGCGGCGACAGCGACGGCCTGCACCTCCTCGTGGGCGTGCAGCCGCGCCTTGCCCGTCTCCAGCTGGATCAGGTCGAGCACCTCGGCCTGGCGCTCCAGGACCAGGTCGTGGAAGCGCAGCAGCACCGCGGCGCGCCGGCGCACCGGTGTCCGCGCCCACACCTCCTGGGCGGCGCGGGCCCGCTCGAAGGCGGTCGCCACGTCCTCGGGCGTCGACTCGGGCAGCTCAGCCAGCTTCTCGCCGGTGAACGGCGTGTGGTTCGCCGTCCGCCCCGAGCCGACCACGCCCCGCACGAGCTGGGCCACCAGCTCGGGCGTGACCACGTCGGCGGCCGTGCGCGCGCCCGCGGGGGCGGCGGCCAGGGGGTTGGTGCCGGCCCTCGCCGCGGGGGACGCGGTCTCGGGGCCCGCTGCGTCGGCTGCGTACTCGGGGGTGGCCTGCGACTCCGTCATGGTGGGGAGCGTATGCCGAAGCCGACGCTTTCGGTACCCATCGGTAACGGGCTTTCACCGGCTACACACATCGCGCCAGTGATCGCTGGCAGCAAAGCCGCTGATCAGGGGCTTTGCCGCCCCCACCGGCTAGCTTGCCGATTTCTCGGCAATGTCGAGGTGGGCGAGGACGTCCCCGGCGACCGCGCGGCCGCGCGCGGTGAAGTCGCCCGCGCCGGGATAGCCCACCGACACCCGGTACATGTCCCCCGCCTTGTTCTTGTAGTAGAAGAACCGGATCTCGCGCGGCCGGGGGTTCTCGGTGTCGTCCGTCTTGTAGGCGACGGTGTTGCGCGCGGCGTCCTGCCCCTGGAACTCGGCGTTGGCGTCCGGCGCGGTCCTCGCCCCCTCGGGCATGTCCAGGTTCGAGTCGCCGCTCTCCTTGAACTTGGTGTCGTCGTCGTACATCTGGGCGCGGGCGGAGCCCTTGATCGCGTGGAGCGCGTCGTCCTTCTTGCGCGACACGTTCACCGCGACCCGGATGCTGCCGCTCCAGTCGGTGTACGTCACCCAGTCCTTGTCCGTGTCGGTCTCGGTGGGCCGCCCGGTCTGGTAGTCCCGCGGCACGGCGAGGCGCACGCCGAGCGCCTTCTCCTCGCGCTGTGTCCAGCCGTCCGGCAGCGGCCCGGCGAACGGGTCGGCGACCACCACGTACGCGGTCGCGGCCAGGGCCACGAGGGCCGCCCCGATGCCGATCAGGGCCGTGCGGCCGAGCCGGAGCCCGCCCCGCGCGGGGCCGCTCCGCACGACCTGGGTGGGCTGCGGGGCAGGCGGTTCGGCGGCCCGCTGGAGGAGGGCGCGGACCCGGGCCGCGTCCGGCCGCCGCGCGGGGTCCTTCTGCAGCAGCCCGTCGATGACGTCGGCCAGCGGGCCCCGCGCGGCGGCGGGCGCGGCCGGGGTCGCGTTCAGCACGGACTGCAAGGTGGCCGGGGTGTTGCTGCGGCGGAACGGCGAGACGCCCTCCGTGGCCGCGTACAGCACGACGCCCAGCGACCACAGGTCACTGGCGGGTCCGGGGCGCTGGCCCAGCACCCGCTCCGGCGCGATGAACTCCGGCGAGCCGATGAAGCCGCCGGTGTCCGTCAGGCTGGTCTCGCCCTCGATCTGGGCGATGCCGAAGTCGGTGAGGACCACACGGTCGTACCGGCCCAGCATGACGTTGTCCGGTTTCACGTCCCGGTGCAGGATGCCGGCGGCGTGCGCGGCCTCCAGGGCGCCCAGCACCTCCAGGCCGACGCGGGCGGCCTCGCGCGCGCCGAGCGTGCCCTCCTGGAGCACGGCGCCCAGCGAGCGGCCCTGCACGAACTCCATGACGATCCACGGCCGGCCGTCCTCGACGGCGACGTCGTGCACGGTCACCACCGCGGGGTGGTCGAGCCGGGCCGCGGCCCGCGCCTCGCGCCGCATCCGCTCGAAGACGGTGGCCCGCTCCCGGTCCGGCAGGTGGTCCGGGACCCGGGGCTCCTTGACGGCGACCTCGCGGTCCACCGTCTCGTCCTTGGCCCGCCACACGGTCCCCATCCCGCCGTGGCCCACCTTGCCCAGCAGGCGGTACCGCCCGGCCACGAGCCGCCCGGCACCGGGGTCCGGCTGCGCGGGGACGGGTGGGGCGGGTCGCTGGTACGCCGGCTGCGGCGGCGGCGCCTCCGCGTACGGGTTCCCCTCGTGCGGCACGTGCACAGGCGCCGGCCGCGGTGGCTGGAGACCGAAGCTGGTGGGTTCGTCCGGACCGTAGGAGGGGCCCCCGTTGTCACTCATGGGTCCATCCCTACCGCGCGGGCGCCCCCGCTTCCACCACGGTCACGGAGTTGTGACCGCCCCGGTGCCCAGCCCGCCGGCAATCCCCCCGTGATCCGGCGGCGATCCCTCGGCAATCCCCGTCAGTTCTCCATCAATTGCCCGCAGAAGGGACGAACGTGTCGACGGCGGCGTCGAAGTACCCGCGGGCCTCGTCGATCCTGCCGACCGGCGCCGACACCCACACGTGATAGGCCCGGCCGCCCTCCTCCCAGCACAGGTCCATGGTGCGCCGGGGCCCCTCGGCGGCGCTGAACCCGTCCCGGGTGAACTCCCACAGCGCCGCGTCGTGCGCGTCGTGCGAGGTGTCGGTGACCTTGCCGTCCCGGTAGCCCGGGTCGGAGCGCGGCCCGTCCGCGGCCGCCCTGCGCTGCTCGGCGGCGGGGCCGCCGGAGAGCGGGCCCGCGGTACGCACGCCGATCCGGAAGGTGCGCCGCGGCGACATGTACAGCACCCGCTCCCCGTCGACCGAGCGGGAGAATCCCTGCGGCACGGCGACGGTGAACCCCTGCGGGTCCCGGACGGTCCGGTACCCGGGCGGCGCCGTGGGCCGCGGCGTCGCCGTCCTGGTCTCCTCCCGGGTGACGGTCACGGTCGGGGTGGGCGACCCGGACGCCGTCCCGGTACGCGTCGGCACGGACGTCGAACTCGGCGGCCCCTGCGACGCGTTGTCGTCCCGGTCGGCGAGGAGCGCGGCCGCGGCCACACCGGCCCCGGCGACCGCGGCGAGGAAGGCGGCGGCCACGAGGAGCACCCGCGTCGGGACCCGGCGGCGGTGCACCACGACCACGTCCGTCCCGGCGACGACCACCATGCGGGGCGGCGCCGCCTGCGGGGTCGCGCCCGTGGCCACGTACGCGCGCAGCAGCCGCTCGGCCTCGTCGAGCCCCATCCGCCGGGCGGGCTCCCGCTCCAGCAGACCCTGGATCACCGGGAGCAGCGGCGCGGCCTCGGCGGGCGGCCGGAACTCCTCGTAGACGACGGCGTGCAGGATGCCGCCCATCGAGTCGCGCCGGAAAGGGGACTCACCGGAGAGGGCGGCGCACAGCAGCGCGCCGAGCGACCACAGGTCGGCCCCGGTGCCCGACCGGTCCCCGGCCATCCGCTCCGGCGCGGTGTACTCGGGCGAGCCGACGAACCCGCCGGTCTCGGTCAGCGTGGTGGCCCCTTCGACCTGGGCGATCCCGAAGTCGGTGAGCACGATCCGGGCGGTGCCCGACTCCAGCAGGACGTTCGCGGGCTTGAGGTCGCGGTGCAGCACCCCGGCGGCGTGGGCGACGCGTAACGCGCCGAGCAGGGCGAGCCCGATCCGCGCGGCGTGCAGGGCGTCGACGGGCCCGTGCCGGGCGATCCGGTCGGCGAGCGAGCCGCCGTTCACCAGGTCCATGACGATGTACGGGCGGCCGTCGTGCTGGACGACGTCGTGCACCACGATGATGTTCGGGTGGCGCAGCTGGGCCACGGCGCGGGCCTCCCGCAGCATCCGCTCCCGCTGTTCGTGCGCCTGCGCCTCGGAGAGCGACTCGTCGACGGCGAGTTCCTTCACGGCGACCTGTCGCGCGAGCAACGTGTCGGTGGACCGCCAGACGACCCCCATGCCGCCCCGACCGATCCTGGCCTCCAGCCGGTAACGCCCCCCGATCACACGGACGTTGTCCCCCTCGGTCCCCATGCGCCCCATCATGCCGCACACATGCGGGCGGGGACTGTACCGTTCCGGTCAGCAACGACGGTTAAGCGGGCTGCCATCCCCGCAGGATCGCGTCGAACTGCTCACGGGCCCCGTCCCAGTCGGCCTCCGGCACGGAGAGGTACAGGACGTACTCCGTACCGTCGGTCTCCCGGTACGTCTCCTCGATGGCGTGCCGCGCGCCGGACGTCGCGTCCTGGGTCCCGGCCGTCCAGGTGAACTCCCAGAGCGATCCGGGCCGGTCCCGGTAGGTGTTGGAGTCGAGCGCCACGCGCCGGTAGTCGGGCAGCTTGGCCTGAAGGTTCTTCTCCAGGTCGAGCTGGTGCTGGTACGAGTCGGGCCAGTCGGGCGACGTGTCGACGGCGATCCGTACGAAGGTCTGGCCGCCGTCCGGCGTGTAGTCGATCTGCTCCCCGTTCGCCTGCCGCTTCCAGCCCGGCGGCAGCATCAGGCTGAACCCCTCGACGTCCTGGACCCGCTCCCAGTCGTCGGGTATCGCCCCGGACACGGTGCCCTTGCCGTCCTCACCGGACTGGCCGCCCTGCCCCGACGTGGCGTCCTTGCCGTCCTGCTGCCCGTCGGCGCCGCCCTGCCCGCCGGCGTCCTGATGAGCCGAATTCCCGCCGCCGTCGCGGTGATCGGCGTAGTACGTCGCCCCGGCGACCCCGCCACCCGCGATCGCCAGCGCGGCGACGGCGGCGAGCAGCACCCGCGGCCAGCGCCGCCCCGGTGCGGCCGCGCCGGGCGTGGCGGGCGCCGGGGGCGCGGGCGGCGTCACGGTGGGCGCGGTCACCGGCCGCGGGTCCGGCGCCTGCTCCACCCGCGTCGGCACGTAGGCCTGCGCCGCGCCGGCCCGCCGCCCCTCCGCGGCCTCGGCGAGCATCAGCTCGGCCTCGTCCGCGGTGGGCCGGTCGGCCGGGTCCTTGCGCAGCAGCGCGCTGATGACGGGCCCCATCGCCCCCGCGTACTCGGGGACCTCGGGCTCGTCCTCGATGACGGCCTGCATCGTGCTGATCGGGGAGGTGCGCCGGAAGGGAGAGACACCCTCGACGGCCGTGTACAGGGTGGCGCCCAGCGCCCACAGGTCGGAGGCGGGGCCCGGCTCGGACCCGCTCACCCGCTCCGGGGCGAGATAGTCGACGGAGCCCACGATCTCGCCGGTCCGTGTGATGGTGGAGTCGCCCTCGACCTGGGCGATCCCGAAGTCGGTGAGCTTGACGCGGCCGTCCTTGGCGAGCAGCACGTTGCCCGGCTTCACGTCGCGGTGCAGTACGCCGGCCCGGTGCGCCGCGCGCAGGGCCCGCAGCGTCCACAGCCCGATCCGCGCCGCCTCGGCGGGCACGATCCGGCCGTGCTCCTTGACGGCGTCGGCCAGGGAAGGCCCGTCCACCAGCTCCATGACGATCCACGGCCGGTCGTCGTGCTCCAGCACGTCGTGCACGGTGACGACGGCGGGGTGGTTGATGCGCGCGGCGGCCCGCGCCTCCGTCTGGGTCCGTGCGAGCAGGATGGCGCGGTCGGCCTCGGCGACCCACTGAGCCGCCGTCAGTTCCTTGACGGCGACCGCCCGGTGCAGCACTTCGTCATGGGCGCTCCACACGCGGCCCATGCCGCCGCGGCCGATCGATTCACCGAGCCGGTAGCGGTTCGCGAGGAGCTGGCCCTGCATCTGATTCACGTTCCCACCCATGGTCTTGACAGGGCCACACTAGGGAGCGGGCGCCGCTCAAGGAACAGGCGGGGTGCCATGGAGACAGCACTGTGACGCGCGTCGCGTCCGGTATTTCCCGGTTCAGCCGCCGTACTGGTAGGTAGCCGAGGCCTGGTCGTACAGCCGCGTCACCTCGTCGCGCTCGGCCTCAGGACCGAGCACCTGGACGACGTGGAACCTGCCGCCGACGACCATGGCCAGATTGCGTACGAAGACCTCGTGCCCGTCGGAGCCCTCCCAGGTGAACTGCCCCTCCGCCATGGGCCGCCCGCCGACGTCGATGGTCTTCATGCCGCTGGACGTGGCCCAGGTGGAGTCGCGGAACGGCTGCAACTCCCGCTCGTGCTCGCGCTGGTACTTCATCGGGTCGTCGCCGTACGCCGACGTGGAGTCGCGGCCGGGGACCAGGAGCAGCTCGAAGTCGCCGTGCGTGTACCGGACCTGGCCCCGCCCGTTCTTCCCCTGCCGCTGCCAGCCGCGCGCGACGGCGACCTCGAAGCCCTCGGGGTCCTTGCGCAGGGTGAAGCCCGCGGCGACGTCGGACTGCGGCTGGGTGCTGGACGGGCCGGAGCTGTTCTTGCCGTCCGGCGTTGCGGACGGCCTGGGCGGGGTGCGCTCGGGTGCGCCGCCCACCGAGTTCGCGTTCTCCTTCGTCCCGGACCCGGCCTCGTCCTTCGGCATGAACACCATCGCGTACGCCACCGCGCCGACGAGTCCGGCCAGCACCAGGATCAGCAGCCGCCGCCCGAGCGAACCGGGCGCCCGGCCGGGCCGCGCACCCGGCGCCCGCGGGGCCCTGGCGTCCCGCTCGACGCGCTCGGCCCGCAGCGCGGCCGTCTGCTCCGCCCTCGGTACGCGCTGGGCCCTGGGCACCTTCTGCGGCTTCGGTGCCTTCTGCGGCTTCGGGGCCCGCGCGGGCCTCGGGGCGCGCTCGGCCCGGCCGCGGCGGTGCCGGGCGCGCCGCCGGACGAGCTCGCCCCTGCGCCGTACGATCGGCAGCCGGGTGGCGTCGAACGGGGGCGCGGGCACGACGTTCGCCCCGGCCTCCGGCTCCGGCGCGGACCGCACCAACGACCGCAGCCAGCCCCGCAGTTCCTCGAAGTCGAGCCGCTCGGTGGGGTCCTGCCGTAACAGGGACTCCACGACGGGCCGCAGCGGCCCGCACTCCTCGGCGAACGCGGGCGGTTCCGCGCACACCATCTGGACCAGCTCCGAGGTGGACTCCTCCGGGTACGGCGCGTGTCCCTGCACGGCCCTAAAGAGCAGGGCGCCCAGCGCCCACAGATCGGTGGCGGGCCCCACGGGCGGGGCCAGCTGCCAGCTCTCCTGCACGGGGTAGGCCTGCTCGGGCGCCCACCGCTCGGTGACGGGCCCCACCACGGTCATCCGCACCTGCCGAGCCCGCTCAGCGGCCACACCCCCGAGCCCACTCCCGGCTCCGCCGGGCGCGTATCCAGCCCCACTGGGCGCACTCCCCGCCCCGCCCGGCGCGAACTCAGCCCCACCGGACGCAGACCCAGCCCCTCCGGCGCTTGAGGAGCGGGGTCCGGGGCGGAGCCCCGTGTCCTCGGCGTCGGCGCCCCACCGCTCATCAGCCCCACCGGGCGCGAACTCAGCCCCACCGGGCGCGAACTCCGCCCCACCGGGCGCGAACTCAGCCCCACCGGACGCAGATCCAGCCCCTCCGGCGCTTGAGGAGCGGGGTCCGGGGCGGAGCCCCGTGTCCTCGGTCTCGGCGGCGACGAGCTCGTCCCACCGCGCGGGCCGCACCCCCCCGCCCTCGGGCGAGATGTCACCCCGCCCGGGCCGGGGCACGGCCCCGTGCCAGGCCTCCCCGCCCGCCGCGGCCCGCGCCCCCGCGCGATACGCCGCGATGGCCCCGGCCCGGGCGGCCCGGAAGTCCCCGGGATCGGGCTGCACCTCAGGCAGAGCGGCCTCGGGCTCACTCTCGAACTCAGGCTCAGGCTCCGGCTCGGCCCCGCCCCCGGACTCCGCCCCGCTCTCCGCGACGGGCCGCGGATCGAACCCGCACAGGGCCTCCTCGGCGGCCCCCGCCGCCATCCCCGTCAGCACGACCCGCCCGTCGTCACAGACCAGCACGGTCCGCGCGGTGATGTTCCGGTGCACCCACCCGTGCGCATGCAGCGCCCGCAGCGCGGTGAGCACGTCGGAGGCGACCTCCGCGGCCCGGTAGGGGCTGAGCGGCGCCTGCGCCAGCACCGCCGCCAGCGGCCGCGCCGCGACGACCTCGCTGACGACCCACAGCGAGCCGCCCTCGGCGAACACGTCGAAGACCTGGTCGAGCCGGGGGTGGTCGGGTATCTGGGCCGCGGCCTGCGCGGCCTCGATGGCCCGCGCGACGGCCGGCTCGGCGGAGCCCCGGACGGCCGGCCCCCCGGGCCTGAACCCCTCCGGCAGCCCGTCCGCGTCGAGCACCTCGGCCTCGACGACCTCCGGCAACGGCACCTGCCGCACCAGGACTTCCTGCCCGCTGTACGTGTCGAAGGCGCGGGTCTCCGCGAACTCGTACGCGTCGGCGGCCGGCACGGGCAGACGGTAACGGTCGGCGAGCACCCGTCCCGCGTACTCGTCCACGACGCCTCCCTGATCCGCGCTCCTGATCCGCGCTGCGGTCAATTCCGTTCGCTTCGTGCCCAGTTATACGAACTGTCGCGTCACGTCGCCTCCCGATACGGCTGCGTACGGTCCGCAGGCACTCACGATACGTGCCGAAGGGCCTCCAGGGTCAGGACTCTTACGCTTTGCCGACAAGCTCGCCCGGCGGGACCGCCGGGCTCTACGCACAGTGACGGAACGACCGGTCACGCCTTGGGTTTGAAGGACTCCGTGAACGTCTTCCACGTCGACGCGCGCCCCGCACCGCTCCAGTCGGCGTCCTTGGCCGTGTACATCAGCCCGTACCCCAGCGACCCGTTGACCACGAAACCCCGGTCTATCGAGCGGTACTTGGTGCCCCCGTCGACGTAGGTGAACTCCCAGTCGGCCGTGGACCAGCCGCGGTAGTCGACCGCCTCTATCCGGATGCGGTGGTACTGGGACCGCCGCATGTAGTTCTCCTGGTTGCGCCAGTCCTGGACCGGGTCGGACTTCGGCGTCCCGGTCCAGCCGACCAGCAGCTTCTGCCCGTCGGGCCCGGTGAAGCGCGCCCCGGCCGCGCTGGTCGAGGCGTACTTCCACCCCTTGGGCAGACCGATCGAGAAGCCCTGGGAGTGCTTGTACGTGGCGGTGTCGGAGTCCGCGCCGGAACCGGCGTCGCTGCTGGGCGAGGCCCCCTGCCCGGAGCCGCTCCCGCTGCTCTCGTTCTCGTCCGGCTCGTTCTCGTCGGGTTCGTTCTCGCTCTCGCCCGAACCCTTCCCGTCGTCCTGGCCGTTCGCCTCTTTGCCGTTGTCCTTGTCGTCGTCCTGGGCCTGACCCTGGTCGCCGCCGGAGCCGGTGGCCCCGGCCGAGGTGGCCTTGTCGCCGCCCTTGGCGTCACCACCGGTGTCGTCGCCGCCCAGGGTGAGGCCCAGGACGACGCCGATGACGGCGAGCACGACGATCACCGCGATGATCGCGAGCGTGCGGCGCGGCACGACGTCGGTGATCGAGGCCCTGGCGGGGGTGCGCGGCGGCCCGCCGGGCTGCGCCGGGATGCGCCCGGCGGCGGACGCCGACGCGGTGGTGGCCGCGGCGGGCTTCTCCCGGGCGGTGGTCGCGGCGACGGCGGCCTTGCGCACCGACTTGAGGGCGCCGCGCAGCTTCTCCGCGGCCTCCTCGCTCCTGGCGCCCGCGGCCGAACCGGCCTTGCCCTGCGCCTCGTCGGGGCCCGGCACCGGCGGCAGCGGCACCACCCTGGTGGCGTCGGCCGGCTCCGGTTCGGCGACCGGCTCCGCCACGGGCGCGTGCACGACATCGCTCAGCAGGGCCCGTGCCCCGGCGTCGTCGAGCCGCTGCGCGGGGTCCTTGGCGAGCAGCCCGTAGATCACCGGCTCCAGCGGGCCCGCGTTCTTCGGCGGGTCGACCGGCTCGGTCATCACGGCGGTCAGCGTCGCGATCGCCGACCCCTTGTCGTACGGGGGCACGCCTTCCACGGCCGCGTACAGCAGTCCGCCGAGCGACCACATGTCGGCGGCGGGGCCCGGTTTGTGGCCGCGGGCCCGCTCGGGCGAGATGTAGGAGGGCGCGCCGACCAGCATGCCGGTGGAGGTGATGGAGGGGTCGCCCTCGACCTGGGCGATGCCGAAGTCGGTGAGGACCACCCGGCCGTCCTCGGCGATCAGCACGTTCGACGGCTTCACGTCGCGGTGCAGGATGCCTTCGCGGTGCGCGGAGCGCAGCACGTCGAGGATGGCGAGGCCGACCTCGGCCGCGCGCCTCGGGGTGAGCACGCCGTCCTCGCGCACGGCCTCGGCGAGGGACTTGCCCTCGACGAGTTCCATGACGATCCACGGGCGGTCGTCCTCGTCGACGACGTCGAAGACGGTGACGGCGCCGTTGTTGCGGATCCGGGCGATCGCCTTCGCCTCGCGCAGGGTGCGCGTGATCAGGCGCCGCTTCTCCTCGTCGTCGATGCTCGACGGGAAGCGCAGCTCCTTGACCGCGACGGTCCGTCCGAGCGTCTCGTCCTTGGCCCGCCAGACGGTGCCCATGCCGCCCCGGCCGAGCACGTCGCCGAGCCGGTACCGCCCGGCGAGCAGCCGTCCGGTCCCGTCCCGGCCGGAAGCGGACTCCCGACCGGCGGGACCCTGCCCGTCCCGGTCGTCGCCGGTGTCCGGCGCGTCCTTGACGGACGCGTCCTGACGAGCGCTCTTGTCCTGACGGGCCTCGCCCGCCCGCTCCGCCTCCGACATGCGTCCCCTCTGCAACCCGCCCTGACAGAGCCTTCATTGTCCCTCACGCGAGGACCGTCCGACGCCCAGGGTCGCCCCTGGGACGCCGTTCGCACAGAACGTCCCGTCAGTCGGACCGCGTGGGCGAAGGGACCGTCCTGCCCGCACTCCGGACACTCCCGGTCATACCTGTGACCGCGGTTCTTCTCTGTCTGGATCCGGGCGGCCGCGCCGCCCGTTGATCCTTCTGTGGGGCCCACTCTTCCGCTGCTCGTCACCAAGAGCAAGGGCCTGGGGGTGACACTCCTGGTCACCGGGGCGCGAAGCGGCCCGGCGCCCGCCCCCGGCGGCCCGATCCGGCCACCTGGCGAACCGTCACAACGGTGCGATGTCGGGCGCTCCCAGCCGGGCCGCGTCGGCCGTGAGGTCGTCCGGCTGCAACTGCGACTCGCGCTCGGCCTCCACCCGCTTCTCGTAATGGGTGACCTCCCGCTCGACCTGGTCCTGGTCCCAGCCCAGCACCGGCGCCATCAACTCGGCCACCTCCCGCGCGCACCGCGTCCCGCGGTCGAACGTCTCGATGGAGATGCGGGTCCGCCGGGTCAGCACGTCGTCGAGGTGGCGGGCGCCCTCGTGCGAGGCCGCGTAGACGACCTCCGCCCGCAGGTAGTCGTCGGCGCCGGTCAGCGGCGCTCCGAGACCGGTGTCGGCGGCGATCAGTTCGAGCACCTCCTGCGCCAACGCCCCGAAGCGGTTGAGGAGATGCTCGATGCGCACCACGTGCAGGCCGGTGCGCGCGGCGATCCGCGCCCGCGCGTTCCACAGCGCCCGGTACCCCTCGGCGCCCACCAGCGGCACGTCCTCGGTGACGCACTCGGCGACCCGCTGGTCGAGCGCGTGCACGGCCTCGTCGACGGCGTCCTTCGCCATGACGCGGTACGTCGTGTACTTGCCGCCCGCCACCACGACGAGCCCGGGCACGGGGTGGGCGACGGTGTGCTCGCGCGACAACTTGCTGGTGGCGTCGGACTCCCCGGCGAGCAGCGGGCGCAGCCCGGCGTAGACGCCCTGGACGTCGTCGCGCGTAAGGGGCACGCCCAGCACGGAGTTCACGTGCTCCAGCAGGTAGTCGATGTCGGCGCTGGAGGCCGCCGGGTGGGCCTTGTCGAGGTCCCACTCGGTGTCGGTGGTGCCGACGATCCAGTGCCGTCCCCACGGGATCACGAAGAGCACGCTCTTCTCGGTGCGCAGGATCAGCCCGGTCGTCGAGTTGATGCGGTCCTTGGGCACGACGAGGTGGATGCCCTTGGAGGCGCGGACGTGGAACTGCCCGCGCTCGCCGACCATGGCCTGCGTGTCGTCGGTCCACACGCCGGTGGCGTTGACGACCTGCTTGGCGCGGATCTCGTACTCGCCGCCCCCCGCGCCCCCGTCGATGTCCCGCACGCGGGCGCCGACGACCCGCTCGCCCTCGCGCAGGAACCCGGTCACGCGGGCCCGGTTGGCGGTCTTCGCCCCGTACTTGGCGGCGGTGCGCACCAGCGTCGCGACATAGCGGGCGTCGTCCATCTGCGCGTCGTAGTACTGCAAGGCGCCGACCAGGGCGTCCTTCTTCAGGCAGGGCGCGACGCGCAGCGCGTGGCGGCGGGTCAGATGCCGGTGCGTGGGCAGCCCGCGCCCGTGCCCGCGCGCCATGGACATCGCGTCGTACAGAGCGACGCCCGAGCCCGCGTACAGCCGCTCCCACCCCTTGTGCTGCAAGGGGTAGAGGAACGGCACCGGCTTCACCAGGTGCGGGGCGAGCCGCTCCAGGAGCAGCCCCCGCTCCTTCAGCGCCTCCCGGACGAGGGCGAAGTCCAGCATCTCCAGGTAGCGCAGGCCGCCGTGGATCAGCTTGCTGGACCGGCTGGACGTGCCCGACGCCCAGTCCCGCGCCTCGACGAGGCCGGTGGACAGGCCTCTGGTCACCGCGTCGAGTGCGGTGCCGGCGCCCACCACCCCGGCGCCCACGACCAGGATGTCCAGTTCGCCCTCGGCCATCGTCGCGAGGGCCTGTGCGCGCTGCCCGGGTCCCAGTGTCGCTGCCTTCACTGCTGCCTCCCGCTGTCGTGGCGCCGGCCTCACCGGCAGATGTACCCGGGCTCACAGGGCGCAAGCAGGGCACGAAGTGCGACTTGCCCCGATTCTTCACTCCCTGACCGGTTCCAGCCACTACGCGACCGCCCGGGCAACACTCCACGACCGAACGCGGCGCAATACCGCATATCGGTCATATTTACTCCTAGTGTGACAGTGCGCTCGCCCGACCTGACCACCGGGCTTGCGCACTCGTCCCGCTCCGGCTAGAAGCCGGTCCGCCTCCCGGGAAGGACGGCACCATGCCCGCAGACCTCGCCGTCATCGGCCTCGGCCACCTCGGCCTGCCGCTCGCGCAGACCGCCGTCGCCGCAGGCATCGCCACCGTCGGCCACGATCCGGACCGCGCACGCGACCTCGCCGCGGGCCGCGTCCCCGGCGACGGCGACGACGCGGCCCTGACCGCCGCCGACGTCCGCCGCATGCTGGCGGGCGGCTTCCGGCCCACCGCCAACCCCGCCGAACTGGGCCGGGTGCGGACCGCCGTCGTCTGCGCCCCCACCCCGCCCGGCGCCGACGGCGCCCCCTCCCTCGGCCCCGTCACCGAGGCCGTCCGCACCCTCGCCGCCCACCTGCGCCCGCACACCACGGTGATCATCGAGTCGCCGGTCCCGCCCGGCACCACGGAGAACGTGTTGCTCCCCCTCCTCGAAGAGGGCTCGGGGCTGCGTGCGGGCCGCGACTTCCACCTGGCCCACGCCCCCGGCCGGGTCGACCCCGGCAACCGCAGCCGCCCCTACGCCGCCACCCCCAAGGTCATCGGGGGGTACACCCCGGCCTGCACCGAGTCCGCGGCGACCTTCTACGGCCGCCTCACCGACAAGGTCGTCCGCGCCCGGGGCCCCCGCGAGGCGGAGACGGTCCACCTCCTGGAGACCAACTACCGCCACGTCAACATCGCCCTGGTCAACGAGATGGCCGTGCTCTGCCACGACCTGAACGTGGACCTCTGGGACGTCATCCGCTGCGCCGAGACCAAGCCCTTCGGCTTCCAGGCCTTCCGCCCCGGGCCCGGCGTCGGCGGCCACGCCCTCCCCCAGGACCTCACCGGCCGCCACCTGCCGGCCCGCCCGCTGCGCATGGTGGAGCTGGCCCGCCAGGTCAACGACCACATGCCGGCCTACGTCGTCCAGCGCGCGGCCGCGCTCCTGAACGAGCACGGCAAGTCCGCCCGCGGCGCCCGCGTCCTGCTCCTCGGCATCACCTACAAGCCGGACCTCGCCGACCAGCAGGGCGCCCCCGCCCAGGAGATCGCCACCCGCCTCATGCACCTGGGCGCGGCCGTCAGCTACCACGACCCGTACGTCCCCTCCTGGAACATCCTGGACCGCCCGGTCCCGCGCGCCGACTCCCTCTACGAGGCCGCGGCCGGCGCCGACCTGACGATCCTGCTCCAGCAGCACCGCACGTACGACCTCCAGGGCCTGGCGGTCAAGGCGCAGTTGCTCCTGGACACCAGGGGTGCGACTCCGGCGGGCGCCGCCCACCGGCTCTGAACTGCTACTGTGCGGGCTTTCTGGGCACACCCGTGCCCATGCTCACTCTTCGGGGGGACCGCATGACCCAGCCGCCGCACCCACAGCCACAGTCACAGTCACAGCCGCAGGACGGCAACCCGTACGCGCAGCAGCCGCCGCAGCCCGGCGCCCCGCAGCAGCCGTACGCGCCGTTCCCGCAGCAGCAGGCCCAGCCGGGCGGCTTCGCGCCGCTGCCCGCCCAGGGCGGACGCGGCGGGAAGGCCGCCCTCGGCATCGTCGCCGCCGTCGTCCTGGCTCTCGTCACGGCCTGGATCTACGGCGCCGTCATGAAGGCCACCGAGCACGAGATCGGCTACGCGGCCGTGGCGGTCGGCGCCGTCATCGGCTTCGCCGCGGGCAAGCTCGGCGGCCGCAACCCGGTGCTCCCGGCCGTCTGCGCGCTCCTCGCGATCGCCGCCGTGTACCTCGGCCAGCTCACCGGCTACGCGATGGCGATCGGCGAGTACGCCGACATGTCCTTCCTCGACGTCCTCTTCCAGCACTTCCGCGACCTCAACGCGGCGTGGAAGCAGGAGGCGGACATCAAGACGTGGCTCTTCCTCGCGGTCGGCGGCTTCGCCGCGTTCGGCGCCGCCAAGCGCGCCGCCGCCTGACCCGCACCACCACGCACCACACATGAGTGGGGCCCCCGCCGAACCGGCGGGGGCCCCACTCATGTCCTGCTACTCCTGCTACTCCTGCTACGGCACGGCGTCAGCGCCGGTGCTGCGAGTCCGCCACCGTGACCTCGACCCGCTGGAACTCCTTGAGCTCGCTGTAGCCGGTCGTGGCCATGGCCCGCTTGAGCGCGCCGAAGATGTTCATCGACCCGTCCGGCGTGGACGAGGGGCCGGTGAGGACCTCCTCGGTGGTGCCCACGGTGCCCAGGTCGACCTTCTTGCCGCGCGGCACGTCCTCGTGCACGGCCTCCATGCCCCAGTGGTGGCCGCGGCCGGGCGCGTCCGTCGCACGGGCCAGCGGCGAACCCATCATCACGGCGTCCGCGCCGCACGCGATCGCCTTCGGCAGGTCACCGGACCAGCCCACGCCGCCGTCGGCGATGACGTGCACGTACCGGCCGCCGGACTCGTCCATGTAGTCGCGGCGGGCCGCGGCCACGTCGGCGACGGCGGTGGCCATCGGCACCTGGATGCCCAGCACGTTGCGCGTGGTGTGCGCGGCGCCGCCGCCGAAGCCGACCAGGACGCCCGCGGCGCCGGTCCGCATCAGGTGCAGCGCGGCCGTGTACGTGGCGCAGCCGCCGACGATCACCGGCACGTCGAGCTCGTAGATGAACTGCTTGAGGTTGAGCGGCTCGGCGGCGCCCGACACGTGCTCGGCGGAGACCGTGGTCCCGCGGATCACGAAGATGTCGACGCCCGCGTCCACCACGGCCTTGGAGAACTCGGCGGTGCGCTGCGGGGAGAGCGCGGCGGCGGTGACCACACCGGAGTCGCGCACCTCCTTGATGCGCTGCTTGATCAGCTCGGCCTGGATCGGCGCCGCGTAGATCTCCTGGAGGCGGCGGGTGGCGTTCGTCGCGTCGTCGGTGTCCAGCCCGGCGATCTCGTCGAGCAGCGGCTGCGGGTCCTCGTACCGGGTCCACAGGCCTTCGAGGTTGAGCACGCCGAGGCCGCCCAGCTCACCGATCCGGATCGCGGTCGCCGGGGAGACGACGGAGTCCATGGGCGCGGCCAGGAAGGGCAGCTCGAAGCGGTAGGCGTCGATCTGCCAGGCGATCGAGACCTCCTTCGGGTCGCGGGTGCGCCGGCTCGGTACGACGGCGATGTCGTCGAAGGCGTACGCGCGGCGGCCGCGCTTGCCGCGCCCGATCTCGATCTCAGTCACGTTGTGTGGGCCTTTCCCTCTTGGTCTGCCCGTCCAGTATCCCCGACACACGGGTGAGGGGCGGCCCCGGCAATGCGGGACCGCCCCTCACCAGGCGTCGGTGTCACTTACGGCTGTAGTTCGGCGCCTCGACCGTCATCTGGATGTCGTGCGGGTGGCTCTCCTTGAGCCCCGCGGACGTGATGCGCACGAAGCGGCCCTTGGTCTCCATCTCGTCGATGCTCGCCGCGCCGACGTACCCCATCGTCTGGCGCAGGCCGCCGACGAGCTGGTGCAGCACGTTGGCGAGCGGGCCGCGGTAGGGCACCTGGCCCTCGATGCCCTCGGGCACGAGCTTGTCGTCGGAGGAGACCTCGGCCTGGAAGTAGCGGTCCTTGGAGTACGAGCGGCCCTGGCCGCGCGACTGCATGGCACCGAGCGACCCCATGCCGCGGTACGACTTGAACTGCTTGCCGTTGATGAACATCAGCTCGCCCGGCGACTCCTCGCAGCCCGCGAGGAGCGAGCCGAGCATCACCGTGTCGGCGCCGGCGGCGAGCGCCTTGCCGATGTCGCCGGAGTACTGCAGGCCGCCGTCGCCGATGACCGGGACGCCGGCCGCGCGGGCCGCGACCCCCGCCTCGTAGATCGCGGTGACCTGCGGGACGCCGATGCCGGCGACCACGCGCGTGGTGCAGATCGAGCCCGGTCCGACACCGACCTTGACGCCGTCGACACCGGCGTCGATGAGGGCCTGCGCGCCGTCCCGCGTCGCCACGTTCCCGCCGATGACGTCGATGCCGACGCTCGACTTGATCTTCGCCATCCAGCTCAGCGCGTTGCTGTTGTGGCCGTGCGAGGTGTCGACGATGAGGAAGTCGACGCCCGCCCCGGCGAGCGCCTGGGCCCGCTCCAGCGCCTCGGGGCTCGCGCCCACGGCGGCGCCGACGAGCAGCCGGCCCTCGGCGTCCTTCGCCGCGTTCGGGTACTGCTCGGCCTTCTTGAAGTCCTTGACGGTGATGAGGCCCTTGAGCACCCCGGCGTCGTCGACCAGCGGCAGCTTCTCGATCTTGTGGCGGCGCAGCAGCTCCATCGCGTCCACACCGCTGATCCCGACCTTGCCGGTGACGAGCGGCATCGGCGTCATGACCTCGCGGACCTGACGGCTGCGGTCGTTCTCGAAGGCCATGTCGCGGTTGGTGACGATGCCGAGCAGCTTGCCCGCCGGATCGGTCACCGGGACGCCGCTGATGCGGAACTTGGCGCAGAGCGCGTCGGCCTCGGCGAGCGTCGCGTCCGGGTGCACGGTGATCGGGTCGGTGACCATGCCGGACTCGGACCGCTTCACCAGGTCGACCTGGTTCACCTGGTCCGCGATGGAGAGGTTGCGGTGCAGCACGCCGACGCCGCCCTGACGGGCCATGGCGATCGCCATCCGGGCCTCGGTGACCTTGTCCATCGCCGCGGAGAGCAGCGGGATGTTCACCCGGACGTTCCTGGAGATGCGGGACGAGGTGTCGACCGCGTTCGGCAGCACCTCCGACGCGCCCGGCAGCAGCAGCACGTCGTCGTAGGTCAGCCCGAGTGTCGCGAATTTGTCGGGCACCCCGGTCGAGGGACCGCCGTTTGCAGTCATGACACCTTCCCCAAATGGCCTTGATCGGTGCGGATGTCCATGCTAACGGGAACCACGGGTGTCTCATTCCACCAGCAAGATCATCGGTCCACTTCGTACGTTTCCACGTATGCGACCGGGAAGGTCTGCTACTGCTCCGCCAGGGCCCGCAGGCGGCTGAGCGCCCGGTGCTGGGCGACCCGCACGGCGCCGGGTGACATGCCCAACATCTGTCCGGTCTCCTCCGCGGTGAGCCCCACCGCGATCCGCAGGAGCAGCAGCTCCCGCTGGTTGTCCGGCAGGTTCGCGAGGAGCTTCTTGGCCCATTCGGCGTCGCTGCTGAGCAGCGCCCGCTCCTCGGGGCCGAGCGAGTCGTCCGGCCGCTCCGGCATCTCGTCGGAGGGCACGGCCGTCGAGCCGGGGCCGCGCATCGCGGCCCGCTGCAGGTCGGCGACCTTGTGCGCGGCGATGGCGAAGACGAAGGCCTCGAAGGGGCGACCGGTGTCCTTGTACCGCGGCAGCGCGAGCAGCACCGCGACACAGACTTCCTGGGCGAGGTCCTCCACGAAGTGCCGCGCGTCGCCCGGGAGCCGGGAGAGCCGGGTGCGGCAGTAGCGGATGGCCAGCGGATGGACGTGCGCGAGCAGGTCGTGCGTGGCCTGCTGGTCGCCGTCGACAGCGCGGCCGACGAGCGTACCGATGACCCCCTGCCGGGCCGGTGCCTCGTCGTCGCGCATCGGACCATGGTGCCTTGCCTGCGCGCGGTCCGTGGCACCGCGGTCCTGGTTGTGCACCGAAGCGTTATGAGCAGGTGCGCCGGAACTCATCTCCTGCGCCCTCCCCTCTCGCTGACCCTGCTCGCCCGAATCGCCGTCCCCGAGGAACTCCACACCTCCAAGGATGCGGCATCACGCGCGAAACGCGAGAGCGCCGTCCGCCGTGCCCCGCCGGGGGCGCGGGACGGTCCGGTCGGCGGCTCCGCCGCGGGGCGCGCTGAGCCACCACGAAATCCGCACGCCACCACCGGGCGTCCGGCGCTCCCGGCGAGGAGCGCTACCGCACGAGGCCCCAGCGGAAGCCGAGGGCCACCGCGTGCGCCCGGTCGGAGGCGCCGAGCTTCTTGAACAGCCGCCGCGCGTGCGTCTTCACGGTGTCCTCGGAGAGGAAGAGCTCGCGCCCGATCTCCGCGTTCGACCGGCCGTGGCTCATGCCCTCCAGCACCTGGATCTCGCGCGCGGTGAGGGTGGGCGCCGCGCCCATCTCGGCCGAGCGCAGCCGGCGCGGGGCGAGCCGCCACGTCGGGTCGGCGAGCGCCTGCGTCACGGTGGCCCGCAGCTCGGCGCGGGACGCGTCCTTGTGCAGGTACCCGCGGGCGCCGGCGGCGACGGCGAGGGCCACGCCGTCCAGGTCCTCGGCCACGGTGAGCATGATGATGCGCGCACCGGGGTCGGCGGAGAGCAGCCGCCGGACCGTCTCGACGCCGCCCAGTCCGGGCATGCGTACGTCCATCAGAATCAGGTCCGAGCGGTCGGCGCCCCAGCGGCGCAGGACCTCCTCGCCGTTGGCCGCGGTCGTCACGCGCTCGACGCCGGGTACGGTCGCGACCGCGCGGCGCAGCGCCTCTCGGGCAAGCGGGGAGTCGTCGCAGACGAGGACGGATGTCATGACCGTCCTCCGCAGCTGATGCGCGTCACCTTGAGCCTCCAGGCTTTGTACGAATCGTCACCTGTGCGGTCGACACTCGCAAACCACCGGACAGATGCCCGAGCGCTTGTTCCTTCAACCGCCTCCGCACTTCCAACGACGGTCACTCGAAAGAGTTACGGGTCGGACGGCCTGGTTCGGCACTCTACGTGAGGAGCCGGACACAGGGCAGACGCCGCCCCGCACCTGCCGGTTTTCCTCACAAGCCATGCCCCATTTAGTGGCTTTTCTTCCCTTTTGCTGGTGTCTGTAGCTAGATTCGCGATGAGTCATATTTTCATCTCCTTAGATCGTAGATGTACGGTCATGGCACCGCGTCCGCGTCACAACCGGCTACAAGGGGACAACGCAATGGCAGATTTCTCCCGCCTTCCCGGACCGAACGCCGATCTGTGGGACTGGCAGCTCCTCGCGGCGTGCCGCGGGGTCGACAGCTCGCTCTTCTTCCACCCGGAAGGCGAGCGGGGAGCGGCGCGCAGCGCGCGCGAGAACTCGGCGAAAGAGGTCTGCATGAGGTGCCCGGTCCGCGCCGAGTGCGCTGCTCACGCCCTCCAGGTGCGCGAGCCGTACGGCGTCTGGGGCGGGCTGACCGAGGACGAGCGCGAAGAGCTGATGGGGCGCGCCCGCCACCGGCTCGTCACCGCGGCGGCGGGTTCCGAAGGAGGCGCGGCCACCGCCTCCGGCAACTGAAGGAACGTTTCTGCGAAGGGGCGGCCCGGCAGCCGGTCGTGGGCGCGCCCGGGGGCGGCTACGCCCCTGCCGGGTCCGAGGTGGCCGCGGGCTCAGCGGGCGGCGGCCGTCGCCAGCTGGTCGAGGGTGGCTGCGACCGCCGGGACCTGGGCCAGATCGGGCAGCGTGAGCGCGACGATCTCGCGCCGCACGGCGGGCTCGACCGTCACTGTGCGTGCACCCTTGGGGCGAACGGACTCGATGGCCAGTTCGGGCAGGACGGCGACCCCGAGCCCCGCGCCGACGAGACCGACCACCGCCGGATAGTCGTCGGTGGCGAAGTCGATGCGCGGCGCGAACCCGGCGGTGCGGCAGACCTCCACGAGCTGGCGGCGGCAGCGCGGGCAGCCCGCGATCCACGGGTCGCCGGCGAAGGCGTCGATGGTCACCGAGCCGGCCCCGGCCAGCGGGTGGCCCTCGGGGACCAGGCCCACCAGCCGGTCGGCGAGCAGCGGGCGGACCACCAGGTCGTCCCACTCCTGCGCCGCGTGGGCCCCCTCGTACCGGAAGGCGAGAGCCACGTCGCAGTCGCCCTCGCGCAGCATCTCCACCGAGCGCGGCGGCTCCGCCTCCACCAGCGAGACGCGGGTGCCGGGGTGCGCGGCGCGCAGGGCGGCCAGCGCCGTCGGGACCAGGGTGGAGCTGCCGCTGGGGAAGGAGACGAGGCGGACGCGGCCGGCGCGCAGGCCCGCGATCGCGGCGACCTCCTCCTCGGCGGCGGTGAGCCCGGCGAGGATGCCCGACGCGTGCCGGACGAGCGCCTCGCCGGCCTGGGTCAGCCGCATCTCCCGGCCCGTGCGGATCAGCAGCGGGGTGCCGGCCGAGGACTCCAGGGCCTTCATCTGCTGGCTGACGGCGGGCTGGGTGCAGCCCAGCTCGCGGGCGGCCGCCGAGAAGGAGCCGGTGGCGGCCACGGCGCGCAGGACACGGAGATGACGGGCCTCGATCATGGTTCAAGGATAAGCGGTGCTTGGGGTGAACGCCGATTAATGCGTGGCGGCTTTGGTCACGGGTCCCGTAGCGTTCCCTGTCATGAAGCTGCTCTCACTCAATCTGGGCCGGCCCGGGGCCGTCGACTACACCGACCAGCCCGAGGGCGTCACCGGCATCGACAAGCAGCCGGTCACCGGGCCCGTGCGGGTGGCCGCGCCGGGAGCCAAGGGGACCGGCGCGAGCGGGCTGGCGGGGGACGCCGTGTGCGACACCCGGCACCACGGCGGTGACGACCAGGCCGTGTACGCGTTCGCGCGGGAGGACCTGGACGCCTGGGAGCAGGCACTCGGCCGGACCCTGCCCAGCGGCACCTTCGGGGAGAACCTCACCACCGAGGGCGTCGACGTCGCCGGGGCCAAGATCGGCGAGCGCTGGCGGATCGGCGCCGACCTGCTTCTTGAGGTCAGCGCCAGCCGCATCCCGTGCCAGACCTTCCAGGGGCACCTGGGTGAGAAGGGCTGGGTCAAGCGGTTCACGCGGGAGCAGCGGCCGGGCGCGTACCTGCGGGTGATCGAGCCGGGCGAGATCCGGGCGGGGGACGCCATCGAGATCGTGCACCGGCCCGCGCACGAGGTGACCGTGGCCTTCGAGTTCCGGGCCCTGATGACCGAGCGCGAGCTGCTGCCGCGGGTGTTCGCCGCGGGGGACGCGCTCCACCCGGAGGTGGTGCGGGTGGCACGGACGTACGTGGAGAAGTACGGCGGCGCGCGCACGGTGTGAAGGTGTTGGTCAGTGGCGCCCCGGTGATCACGAGCACCACCCGGGCGTCACTAACCTTGGTCCATGACTACGGCACTGATCACGGGATCCACCGCGGGCATCGGCGCCGCGTTCGCCCGGCGCCTCGCCGCCGACGGCCACAACCTGGTGCTCGTCGCGCGCGACACGAAGCGGCTCCAGGAGCAGGCGACCGAGCTGCACGACCGGCACGGCATCGAGGCCGAGGTGCTCACCGCCGACCTCGCCACGGACACCGGGATCGCGGCCGTCGAGAAGCGGCTCGGCGACCGCAAGGCCGCGGTCGACCTGCTCGTCAACAACGCCGGGTTCGGCAACAAGGGCCGCTATCTGGAAGTCCCCCTCGCCGATGAGCTGACCATGCTGAAGGTGCACTGCGAGGCGGTGCTGCGGCTGACGTCGGCGGCGACGGAGGTGATGCGCGGGCGCGGGCGCGGCGGCGTGATCAACGTGGCGTCGGTGGCGGCGTTCGTGCCGCGCGGCACCTATGGGGCGTCGAAGGCGTGGGTCGTGCAGTTCACGCAGGGCGTGGCGAAGGACCTGGCGGGCTCCGGCGTGCGGCTGATGGCGCTGTGCCCCGGCTTCGTCCGTACGGAGTTCCACCAGCGGGCCGACATGGGCACGGACAACATCCCGAAGTGGATGTGGCTGGACGCCGACAAGCTGGTCGCGGCGGCGCTCACGGATCTCTCCCGCGGCAAGTCCCTCTCCATCCCGGATCCGCGCTACAAGGCGCTGATGGGGGTGGCCAAGGTGACGCCGCGGTCCCTGCTCGGCGGGGTCACGTCTCGGACGGGGCGAAAGTACGGGCCGCAGTAGTTGGCTGCTCGGGGTGCGGCTGGGCGGCGTTTTGGGGTGCGGCCCGGGTGTGTGTCCCCGGGGGCCTGATGCGTTTTCGGGTGCGGGCCCGGTGGGGGCTGGTCGCGCAGTTCCCCGCGCCCCTGGAGGCATGCGCTGCGCGCAGCCTTGCCTGAAGGCCGCAGGCCCTTCAGGGGCGCGGGGAACTGCGCGACCAGCCACGACGGTGGCGCGCCCGGCGACGGTCGGAACCAGGCAGACGCGTCTCCGCGCAACCAGAAGGCCCGGCCCCCCCAGAACACAGGGGGCCGGGCCTCAGGTCACTTCAGCGGAGCGGGTCAGTGCGAGTGACCGTGACCGTGACCGTGACCGGCCTCGGCCTCTTCCTCGGCCGGCTTCTCGACGACCAGCGTCTCGGTCGTCAGGAGCAGCGAGGCGATCGACGCCGCGTTCTCCAGCGCGGAGCGCGTGACCTTGACCGGGTCGATGACGCCGGCCTTGACCAGGTCCCCGTACTCACCGGTCGCGGCGTTGTAGCCGGAGCCCTTCTCGAGCTCGGCGACCTTGGAGACGATGACGTAGCCCTCAAGGCCCGCGTTCTCCGCGATCCAGCGCAGCGGCTCGACGGCGGCGCGGCGGACGACGGCGACACCGGTGGCCTCGTCGCCCTCCTTGCCCAGGCTGTCGCCCAGCACCTTCACGGCGTGGACGAGCGCGGAGCCACCACCGGAGACGATGCCCTCCTCGACCGCGGCGCGGGTCGCGGAGATGGCGTCCTCCAGACGGTGCTTCTTCTCCTTGAGCTCGACCTCGGTCGCGGCACCGACCTTGATCACGCAGACGCCGCCGGCGAGCTTCGCGAGGCGCTCCTGGAGCTTCTCGCGGTCCCAGTCGGAGTCCGTGTTCTCGATCTCGGCCTTGATCTGGTTGACGCGGCCGTCGACGTCGGCCTTGTTGCCGCCGCCGTCGACGATCGTGGTGTCGTCCTTGGTGATGGTCACGCGGCGCGCGGAGCCCAGCACGTCCAGGCCGGCCTGGTCGAGCTTGAGGCCGACCTCCTCGGCGATGACGGTGGCACCGGTGAGGGTGGCCATGTCCTGGAGCATCGCCTTGCGGCGGTCGCCGAAGCCGGGGGCCTTGACCGCGACGGCGTTGAACGTGCCGCGGATCTTGTTCACGACCAGGGTCGACAGGGCCTCGCCCTCGACGTCCTCGGCGATGATCAGCAGCGGCTTGGAGCCACCGGCCTGGATGACCTTCTCCAGGAGCGGGAGCAGGTCCTGGATGGACCCGATCTTGCCCTGGTGGATCAGGATGTACGGGTCGTCGAGGACGGCCTCCATACGCTCCTGGTCGGTGACGAAGTACGGGGACAGGTAGCCCTTGTCGAAGGCCATGCCCTCGGTGAAGTCGAGCTCCAGGCCGAAGGTGTTGGACTCCTCGACGGTGATGACACCGTCCTTGCCGACCTTGTCCATCGCCTCGGCGATGAGCTCGCCGACCTGGCTGTCCTGCGCGGACAGACCGGCGACGGCGGCGATGTCGGACTTCGAGTCGATCGGGCGGGCGGTCGCGAGGAGGTCCTCGGACACGGCCTTCACCGCGGCGTCGATGCCCTTCTTCAGGGCGGCCGGGGAGGCGCCCGCGGCGACGTTGCGCAGGCCTTCCTTGACCAGGGCCTGGGCCAGCACGGTGGCGGTGGTGGTGCCGTCACCCGCGATGTCGTTGGTCTTGGTCGCCACCTCCTTCACGAGCTGCGCGCCGAGGTTCTCGTACGGGTCCTCGACCTCGACCTCGCGGGCGATGGTCACACCGTCGTTGGTGATGGTGGGGGCGCCGAACTTCTTGTCGATGACGACGTTGCGGCCCTTGGGGCCGATCGTCACCTTGACCGTGTCGGCAAGCTTGTTGACGCCGCGCTCGAGGGCGCGACGGGCGTCCTCGTCGAACTTCAGGATCTTCGCCATGGGAGCGGTTCAGCCCTCTCGAAAACTACGGAAAAACTTCAGGGTGCACGAACCGCGCCCCCGACCCCGGCTTCTTACGATCGCGGGTGCCAGGGGCGCAATTCACAGCGCAAGCTGCTGCTCGGTCTGCTTACTTCTCGACGATCGCGAGAACGTCGCGGGCCGAGAGGACGAGGTACTCCTCGCCGTTGTACTTGACCTCGGTGCCGCCGTACTTGCTGTACAGCACGATGTCGCCGGTCTTCACGTCGAGCGGCAGGCGCTCGCCGTTCTCGAAGCGGCCCGGGCCCACGGCGAGGACGACGCCCTCCTGGGGCTTCTCCTTCGCGGTGTCCGGAATGACCAGGCCGGAGGCCGTGGTCTGCTCGGCGTCGAGCGGCTGGACCACAATGCGGTCCTCGAGCGGCTTGATGGCAACCTTGGAGCTGGCGGTCGTCACGATCCGGTCTCCCCCTTCGGAGATCTCACGGGGTTAACAGTCTGAGGTGGCGACCAGGTGGATCCGTCGTCGCAGGTGCCGGACCTGCCCGTCGCTGTTGGCACTCTCCAGTGGTGAGTGCCAGGAGCGAGACTATGACCGCGATTAGCACTCGGTCAAGCGGAGTGCCAATCGTCGGCGACGCGGCGTGCTTTTCGGCGGGTTCTGACCCGGCTACAGGTAGCTCTCCAGGCGGGCCACCATGAGGCCCCGGGCCCGGATGCGGTGCAGGAGTGCGGTGGTCGTCCTGGTGAGCGAGGGCGTCGCCGGTACGCGGACGATGTCGCCGGGGCGCAGGGGGTCGCCGTCGCCGTGGGCGCGGGTGAGGACGATCGCGTCGATGCCGCAGGCGCCCGCCGCGCGCAGCGTGTCCGCGTCGTAGGCGCCGTAGGGCGGGCTCAGCAGGCGTGGCGCCGCGCCGAAGCGGCCCTTCAGGTGGTCCTGCTGGCCGCAGATCTGGGCGTGCTGGGCCACGTAGCCGAGGCCGGGCAGCAGCGGCCCCGTCAGGGTGCGGTTCTGCATGCCGGCGCCCAGCGCGCGCAGCTCCCCGAGGTGGTCGCGGCCGGGGCCCGCGACGGAGCGGGTGAGGAAGACCGAGACGGGCAGGCGCAGCTCCCGGACCAGGCGGGCGAAACGGGGGTCCGCGCCCGCGCCGTCGTCGACGGCCAGGAAGACGACCCGGTCCCGGGTGGGGACGCGGTCCACGACCGGGGGGAGCGCGGTACGGGGGCGCGAGGGGAAGACGTGGTGGGCGGGGGCGGCCCTCGGTGCGGCCGGCGCGCCGGGGGCGGGGGCGGCGCCTCTCGCGGCGACCTGGCCGGCCGCCCCGCCCCCGGGGTGTGCGTGGCGGACCTTCTGGGCCGCCTTCCTGCCCATGCGGGCGAGCGGGTCGACGGAAGGGGCGCACCCGGCGAGCAGCGCGACGGCCACGACGCAGGCGGCCACGCGCCGCAGCCCGACGCCGCCCGCCCGTCGCCACGACCGGGGCCCGACCAGGGGCGCGGTCCCGGCTGCCCCCTCGGGCGGGAGGACGACCGCCGTGGCCCGGGGACCCGCCCAGGGCGCCGCCGCAGCTGCCCCCGCCCTGGACCGGACATGGCGCACGGTCCCGGCTACCCCCTCGGGCGGAAGGACGACCGCCGCGCTCCGGGGCCCGACCCAGGGCGCCGCCGCGGCTGCCCCCGCCCTGGACCGGACCTGGCGCACGGTCCCGGCTACCCCCTCGGGCGGAAGGACGACCGCCGTGGCCCGGGGCCCGACCCAAGGCGCCGCCGCGGCTGCCCCCGCCCTGGACCGGACCTGGCGCACGGTCCCGGCTACCCCCTCGGGCGGGAGGACGACCGTCGCGGCCCGGGGCCCGACCCAAGGCGCCGCCGCGGCTGCCCCCGCCCTGGACCGGACCTGGCGCACGGTCCCAGCTGCCCCCTCGGGCGGGAGGACGGCCGTCGCGGCCCGGGGATCGGACGCGGATGTCCGCTCGGGCGGGACAGCGACAGGCCCGGCCTCGTCGCCGGACGCGGCCCGCTTCACCCGTAGAGCCACAGACCCGCCCCGCGTCATCCGCAGAGCCACAGACCGCCCCCGCATCACCCTCGGGCCCGTTTCCTCATCTTGTCCTACTCGGCGCATGGCGACGGATCTTCGCAGTTCAGGGGCGTGGTCGGGGGGTGACACCGCCGCCCTGCGCGTACCGTCCTCCGACTGGCCCACAATGGACCGGGTGAGCTCTCCGTCCACCCCCGCCGACATCCACGCCCTCCTCACCCCGGAGGGGCAGACCCTGCTCGGCGCGTTGCGCGACCACGACCCGGCCCAGGAACTCGCGCTCGCCACCCGGCTGCGCCGCGACCACCCGGCCGCGCTCGTCTCGGCGGCGCTCGCGCAGGCCCGGCTGCGGCAGCGGGCCGTGGCGAAGTTCGGGGCCGAGGACGCGGGCCGGATGTACTTCACGGCGAACGGGGTCGAGCAGGCGACCCGCACCCGCGTCGCCGCCCACCGCGCCGAGTCGCTGCGCGCCCTGGGCGTCCGGTCCGTCGCCGACCTGTGCTGCGGCATCGGCGGCGACGCGATCGCGCTGGCCCGCGCGGGCATCCGGGTGCTCGCTGTCGACCGCGACCCGGGGACGTGCTCGGTCGCGCGGGCCAACGCCGCCGCGCTCGGCCTCGGCGACCTGATCGAGGTGCGGGAGGCGGACGTGACGGAGGTGGACACGGCCGCGTACGACGCCGTCTTCGTCGACCCGGCCCGGCGCTCCGACAAGCGCGGCCGCATCTTCGACCCCGAGGCCTACTCCCCGCCGCTGTCCTGGGCCGTCGCGGCCGCGCTCGCCGCGCCCCGCGCCGCGCTGAAGATCGCGCCCGGCATCCCGCACGAGGCGATCCCGGCGGCGGCCGAGGCCGAGTGGATCTCGGACGGCGGGGACGTGAAGGAGGCCGTCCTGTGGTTCGGCACGGAGCCGGGCCGCAGGCGCGCCACGCTGCTGCCGGGGCCGCGGGAGCTGGTCGGGCGGGGGCTGCCGGACCCGGCCGTGCGGCCGGTGGGGCGGTACCTGTACGAGCCGGACGGCGCCGTCATCCGGGCGCACCTGGTCGCCGAGGTGGCCGCGCAGGTCGGCGGCGGGCTGATCGACGAGACCATCGCGTACGTCACCGCCGACGAGGCGCGGGCGGCCCCCTACGCGTCCGCGTACGAGATCACCGGGCAACTCCCCTTCAACGTCAAGAAGTTGAAGGCCCTGCTGCGGGAGCGGGAGGTCGGCGTGCTGACGGTGAAGAAGCGGGGCTCGGCCGTCGAACCGGAGGAGCTGCGGCGCAAGGTGATGCCGAAGCCGTACGGGAAGCAGTCGGCGACGGTGTTCCTGACCCGGGTCGCGGGAGCCCCGACCATGCTGCTGGGCGCCCCCGTGCGCTGAGGCCACCGGCGCCCACGGACCTCAGTCGCCGGAGGGGCCCGGCCCCGCTTCGAGCCCCTCGGCCGCCGACGGGGCGGACCCCGGCTGCGCGCGGCGCGTCAGCAACTCCCTCTCGCGCGCGTTGCGCACCAGCGACGCCGCCCGCGCGAACTCCGCCCGCGCCTCGTCCGCCCGCCCGAGCCGCTCCAGCAGATCTCCCCGCACGCTGGGCAGCAAGTGGTAGCCCCGCAGCGCCGGTTCGCCGGTGAGGGCGTCGACGAGGGTGAGGGCCGCCGCGGGGCCGTCCACCATGGACACCGCCACCGCGCGGTTCAACTCCACGACCGGAGAAGGCGTCCGGGCCGCGAGGAGGCCGTACAGGGTGGCGATCTGGCGCCAGTTGGTGTCGGCGTAGGTGTGGGCGCGGGCGTGGCACGCGGCGATCGCTGCCTGGAGGACGTAGGGCCCGGGCGGTCCGGACGCGACCGCGTCCGCGCGGGTGAGCGCGGCGAAACCGCGGCGGATCAGCAGGGGGTTCCAGCGCGCCCGGTTCTGCTCCCGCAGCAGGATTGGCGCGCCGTCGGCGGTGGTGCGGGCGGCGACCCGCGAGTACTGGAGCTCCAACAGCGCGGCCAGGCCGTGGACCTCGGGCTCCTTGGGCATCAGGGACTGGAGCACGCGGGCGAGCCGCAGGGCGTCCTCGCACAGGCCGGGCCGCAGGTAGTCGTCGCCCGCCGTGGCCGCGTACCCCTCGTTGAAGACCAGGTAGATGACTTCGAGGACCGAGCCGAGCCGGGCCTCCCGGTCGGGGCCCGCCGGCACCTCGAAGGCGACGTTGCGGGTGGCGAGGGTGCGCTTGGCGCGGACGATGCGCTGGGCGACCGTCGGCTCGGGGGTGAGCATCGCGCGGGCGGTCTCGGCGGTGGTGAGGCCGCCGAGCAGCCGCAGCGTGAGCGCGACGCGGGCGTCGGCGGAGAGGACCGGGTGGCAGCTCATGAAGACGAGGCGCAGCAGGTCGTCGTCGATGTCGTCCGGGTCGGCGACGGCCGGCTCCTCGTACGCGAACTCCGTGGCCCGGCCCACCTCCTGGAGCTTGCGGGCGTAGTTCTCGCGGCGCCGCACCAGGTCGACGGCGCGGCGCCGGGCGACGGCGGTGAGCCAGCCGCCCGGGCTGTCCGGGACGCCCTGCCGCGGCCACTGCTCCAGGGCGGTGACCAGGGCGTCCTGCGCCAGTTCCTCCGCGATGCCGACGTCGCGCACGACCCGGGTGACGGCCGCGATGATGCGCGGGGCCTCGATGCGGAAGACGGTCTCGATGGCGCGGGCGGCGGCGTCCGGGTGGGCCGTGGCGCGGTGCTCAGTCACAGCCCACCATCAGACACCGGCACGAGCAGGTACCGCCACCTTCACGCGACCTGATCCGCCGGACAGACCCTGGACCGGGCCGGGGCCTCAGCCCGCCATGATCTCGCGGACCTCGGAGGTGACGGTCCACTCCTCGCCGTGGACGCGCAGGAACCGCTTGGTCCACTCCAGCGCCTCGGCCTCGTCCTTGGCCTGGATGATCGCGTAGCCGCCGACGACCTCCTTGGACTCGGTGAAGGGGCCGTCGGTGATGCTGATGTCACCCTTCTCGTAGTGCACGCGCTTGCCCTGCGCGGACGGGGTGAGCCCCGCGGTGTCGAGCAGCACGCCGGCCTTCGTCATCTCCTCGATCAGCTCACCCATGCGCTGCATCAGCTCCTCACCGGGGCCCTCGGCGGGGGCGCTCGTCTCGTCGATACGGACCATCGTCAGGTAGCGGGGCATGATCGTCTCCGGCTTTCTCGTCACGGACCGGCATCTCGTTCCCGGCCTCTCACCCATGCGTCGAACGGACAGCCCCGGGATCGACACCCCACCCGGATTTTTCCCGAAGAATTTCCGGCCCCCGCATTCGCGCAGGTCAGCGCAGCGACTTCCACAGCTGTGTCGCCTCCGGCTCGTCCGGTACCACCCGGTTGCCGTCGGACGGTGCCGGGACGACCGGCATCATGACGGTCCGGACCGCGTCCGCGGACAGGCCGCCGAGGCTGCGTGCCAGGCCGGTCAGTTCGGTGAGGGAGTCGAGGCCGGTGTCCGCGGTGAGGCTCTTCGTCGCCGCGTCGGCCGTGCGGTAGAGCCGGGCCGGGTCGGTCAGCAGGCCCTCGGTCGACACCTTGTCCAGCAGCGCCTTCACCAGCTGCTGCTGGAGCTTGATGCGGTCCAGGTCGCTGCCGCCGATGCCGTACCGGGTGCGGGCGAAGGCGAGGGCCTGCTTGCCGTCGAGGTGGTGCTCCCCGGCCGTCAGGTCCAGGTGGCTGCGGTCGTCGTCGATGGCGACGGGCGTGGTGACGTCGACGCCGCCGAGCGCGTCCACGATGTCGGCGAAGCCGGTGAAGTCGACCTCCAGGTAGTGGTCCATCCGGACCCCGGTGAGGTGCTCGACGGTCTTCACCGCGCAGACCGGGCCGCCCACGGAGTAGGCGCTGTTGAACATCACCCCGTACGCGACCGCGGTCGTGCCGCCGGACCTCGTCGGGCAGGCGGGGCGTTCCACGAGGGTGTCGCGCGGGATGCTGACCACGGTCGCCCCGGTGCGGCCCGCGTCGAGGTGCACGACCATCGCGGTGTCCGAGCGGGCCCCGCCGCTGTCGCCGCCGCCGAGCGCCTTGTTCTCCTTGCCGGTCCGCGAGTCGCTGCCCAGGACGAGGAGGTTGAGGACGCCCGTGTCGACCGGCGCCGCGGACGGCACCGCCGAGGGGGACGCGGTGGCCGCGGGGCGGGCCGGGCGGTCGTCGCCGAGCGCGCCGTCGATGTCGACGCTGCGGATGTTGTGGTCGAGGTGCCAGTAGAGCCAGCCGGCCCCGGCGCCGCCGAGCACCAGAACGCAGCCGAAGGCGAGCGCCACCACCCTCACCGCACGCGTACGGAAACGTTTCTGCTCAGTCACACAGGGAACGTAAGTCTGATTTATTACAGCGGTAAACCACTTGGCGGACGATTCCCGGAAATCTCAGTCAGTTCTCAGCCAGCGCCTCGAAGCGCCACCGGTGCACGGCGCGCGTCACCAACCCGGCCGGCGGCTCCGGGAGTTCGGGCAGCCGCGCGTCGTACTCCGCGTCCCACCAGGTGATCACCAGGACCCGGTCCTGGGGGGCGCGCAGCGTCTCGCGGCGCACCGGCTCCCGCTCCAGGACCTGCGCCCGCACCCAGGCCAGCAGCTCCTCGCCGCGGCCGTCGACCGCCCGGGCCTCCCACATCAGCGCGACGCTCACGAGTACAGGTTCTCCTTG
This sequence comes from Streptomyces sp. NPDC049813, assembly GCF_044465085.1. Taxonomy (NCBI): domain Bacteria; kingdom Bacillati; phylum Actinomycetota; class Actinomycetes; order Kitasatosporales; family Streptomycetaceae; genus Streptomyces; species Streptomyces sp. NPDC049813. Next base: position 275,178 of record NZ_JBITLI010000002.1, read on the forward strand.
CTCACCTCGTGCACGTGATCGTGGTCGTGGTGGTGGCCCGGCACGTGCGGCTCGGTCACCGGCAGCGAGGAGTCCGCCGACAGGTCCCAGGACGAGGGCCGCCGGTTGCGCGCCACCATCTCGGCGCCGAGCGCGGCGACCATCGCACCGTTGTCCGTGCACAGCTTGGGGCGCGGCACGCGCAGCCGGATGCCGGCCCGCTCGCAGCGCTCCTGCGCCAGCGCCCGCAGCCGCGAGTTGGCGGCCACCCCGCCGCCGATCATGAGGTGGTCGACGCCCTCGTCCTTGCAGGCGCGCACCGCCTTGCGGGTCAGCACGTCGACGACCGCCTCCTGGAAGGAGGCCGACACGTCGCGCACCGGCACCTCCTCCCCCGCCGCCCGCTTCGCCTCGATCCAGCGGGCCACCGAGGTCTTGAGCCCGGAGAAGGAGAAGTCGTACGCCGCGTCGCGCGGCCCGGTCAGCCCGCGCGGGAACGCGATCGCGTCCGGGTCGCCCTCCTTCGCGTACCGGTCGATGACGGGGCCGCCGGGGAAGCCGAGGTTCAGCACGCGGGCGATCTTGTCGAACGCCTCGCCCGCCGCGTCGTCGATGGTCGCGCCGAGCGGGCGCACGTCGGAGGTGATGTCGCTGGAGAGCAGCAGCGAGGAGTGGCCGCCGGAGACCAGCAGCGCCATCGTCGGCTCGGGCAGCGCGCCGTGCTCCAGCTGGTCGACGCAGATGTGCGAGGCCAGGTGGTTGACGCCGTAGAGCGGCTTGCCGAGCGCGTACGCGTAGGCCTTCGCGGCGCTCACCCCGACGAGCAGGGCGCCCGCGAGGCCGGGGCCCGCGGTGACGGCGATCCCGTCGAGGTCCTTCGCGGTGATCCCCGCGTCCTTCAGGGCGCGCCGGATCGTCGGGACCATCGCCTCCAGGTGGGCGCGGGAGGCGACCTCGGGCACGACGCCGCCGAAGCGCGCGTGCTCGTCGACGCTGGAGGCGACGGCGTCGGCGAGCAGGGTGGTGCCGCGGACGATCCCGACGCCGGTCTCGTCGCAGGAGGTCTCGATGCCGAGGACGAGGGGTTCGTCAGCCATGGTTCTTCTCTTCAGTTCCGGTGCCGGGGGTGTCGGTCACGGGTTCGCGGGTGGTGGTCAGGCGCATCACGAGGGCGTCCACGTTCCCCGGCTGGTAGTAGCCGCGGCGGAAGCCGATCGGTTCGAAGCCGAAGCGCTCGTACAGCTTCTGCGCCCGGGTGTTGTCGACGCGCACTTCGAGCATCACCTCGGCGGCCTCGAAGGCCGTGGCGTGCCGCAGCAGCTCGGTGAGGAGCCGGGCGCCGAGACCGGTCCCCCAGTGATCGCGGGCGACGGCGATGGTCTGCACGTCGGCGCCGTCCGCGCGGCCGCCGTCGGCGGAGGTCCCGGAGGCGGCGAGCCCGCCGTAGCCGACGAGCCGCTCGCCCTCGTACGCCACGACGTAGCGCCGCGTCGAACCGGCGCCGCGCGCGTGGGCCAGCTCGGACCAGAACATCCCGCGCGACCAGGCGTCGTCCGGGAAGAGGTCCTTCTCCAGGGCGAGCACGGCGTCAATGTCCCACCAGCGCATCTCGCGCAGTTCGGCGCTCGTCGTCACTGGGGGGTGACCACCTTGTAGTTCTTGGGCACCTGGGCGTCCGGGCGGCGCAGGTACAGGGGGCGCGGCTCAAGGAGCTCCTCGCCGGCCGCGAGCTTCTCGGCGGCGAGCGCGGCCAGCGCCGCGGCCGAGACGTGCTGCGGGCCGCGCGGGTCGGTGAACGTGTCGGGGTAGAGCAGCGCGCCCGCACCGACCGCGGGCAGCCCGGCGACGGCCTCGGCCAGGTCGGCGGGCCGGTCGACGGCGGGGTCGGTGAGCCGCGTGCGCCGGTCGGCGTAGCGCGCCCAGTAGACCTCCTTGCGGCGGGCGTCGGTCGCCACCACGAAGGGTCCTTCGAGGTCACCGCCGTCCCCGGCGGCGTACGCGAGGCCGTCCAGCGTGCACACGCCGTGCACGGGGACGTCGAGCGCGAGCCCGAAGGTGTCGGCGGTCATCAGACCGACGCGCAGTCCGGTGTACGGTCCCGGGCCCACGCCCACGACGATCCCGGTGACGGCGTCGAGTGCCACGCCGGCCTCGGCGAGCACCCGGTCGACGGCGGGCAGCAGCAGCTCCCCGTGGCGGCGGGCGTCGACCTGGGCCGACTCGGCGACGGTGGCCGTGCCGTCGTGCAGGGCGACGGTGACGGCGGGGGTGGCGGTATCCATGGCGAGCAACAGCACACGAACAGCCTACGGCTCCGGAAGGGCGGACATGTCCCGGCTGGGACAAGCCGGGAGGCCGGGCGGCTGCTGCTACCGTCACGTGGAGCCGTCACTGGCGTCGTACATACGTACTTGAGAGGCAGGCACCTGGTGGCACGGAGCAGCACCGGATTCGTGACCGCGCTGACCGCGGCCGCGCTCGCGGCGGTCGGCTTCCTCGCGTACCAGGCCTCGGCGAACGCGCCGGCCGACCTCGGCGCTCCCAGGGCCGACGCCTCCCCCTCCGCGTCGTCGTCCCACCCGCCCAAGGACAAGAAGGAGTCGGCGGCGCTGCCCGCCCGGTCCGGTGGCGGCGAGCGGGTCGTCTACGCCCTGGGCGCCGACCGGGTCTGGCTGGTCGGCGCGGACGGCAAGGCGCGGCGCACGTACAAGGTGATGCCCGGCACGGTCGACCCGGCGCCCGGCCAGTACGCGGTCAGCTCCCGCACCGGCTCCGTGACCGGCACCGACGGGGTGCCGATCGAGCACGTCGTGCGGTTCACGAACGCGGGCGGGGTAACGATCGGGTTCAGCGCGGCCGTGAACGGCTCCACGCCGTCGCCCGACCCGGAGAAGCAGACCGGCGGCATCCGGGAGGCGCGGGCGGACGGCGCCGCGATGTGGGAGTTCGCCACGCACGGGCGCAAGGTCGTCGTCGTCCCCTGACGCCAGGGTGGTTCGCCGGGCCCGGCCTGCCAGGGGCGGGCCCGGGCGCTCAGGCCTCGGCCGGGCTGGTCTCTTCCTCGGGGTGCGGGTCGCGCTGCCCGGCGCCGGAGGCCGCGCGCGGCGGGGTCGACACGGCGCGGGCCGCCGCGCAGGACGCGAGCAGCTCCCCCATCGAGGGCCCGTGCGCGCCACGGCGCCCCGCGAACGGCTCAGCGCGCCGCACCACACGTTCCGAAGCCGACATGTGCGCCTCCCGAGCAGGCGTGGTTAGGTAGACCTAACTAAGTCCGGTCTCCATGTGAACACGCCGGACCTGCGCCGCGCAACATTTTGCCGACGCGTTGTCGGGATACGGGCCGGGGTGCGGGCGGATCCGGTGAAACGCCTGTGCGGGATCCGGCGACACGCCTGGTCGGAAGGGCCGCCGGGACCCGGCTCGGCGGGCGGCTCGGCCGACGGGGAGGGCCGGCGGAGCGCCGCGCTCAGCCGGTCAGGGCGGGGAGGTCCGCGGCGGTCCAGCGCTCGCCGATGCCGTGCAAAGTGACCACGCGCACGTCGTCGCTGGTGTCGCCGGTCGCCCGGTCGATGAGCACGTGCAGGCGGTCGTCGGACAGCTCCTCGACCTTGCCGTCGCCCCACTCCACGACGACGACCGACCGCGGCAGGTCCACGTCGAGGTCGAGGTCCTCCATCTCGTCGAGGCCGCCGCCGAGCCGGTACGCGTCGACGTGCACCAGGGCCGGGCCCGCGCCCAGCGGCGGGTGCACGCGGGCGATCACGAAGGTCGGCGAGGTCACGGCGCCGCGCACGCCCAGCCCCTCGCCGACCCCGCGGGTCAGCGTCGTCTTGCCCGCGCCCAGCTCCCCGGTGAGCATCACGAGGTCGCCGGGGCGCAGCCGCGCGGCCAGGGCAAGGCCCAGCTCGCGCATCCGGTCCGGGGAGTCGACCGTGACCGTGACGGACGTGACAGGGGTGGCGGGCGTGCCGAAGCTGTCAGGGCTGTCAGGGCTGTCAGGGGTGCCGGAAGGGGCGGGGGTGACGGGGGTCTCGGGGGTGGCGGGGTCAGCCGCCGGGCTGTGCGGTGCTGCCGGTGTCTCCATGGCCCCCCACGGTAGCGGCTGCCGGCAGCGCGCCGGCGCGCACCAGCAGCTCCGCGAGGCGGTCCGTGACGGTGTCGGGGTGCTCCAGCATGACCAGGTGCCCGGCGTCCGGCACGAGCACGAACGCGGCGTCCGGCAGCAGCGCGGCGATCGCCTCGCTGTGCCCGCTCGGCGTCACCAGGTCCTGCTCCCCGGCGAGGACCAGGACCGGCAGCCGCACGAACCGGCGCAGCGCGCCCGTCTTGTCGTGCTCCTGGAACGCCGGATAGAACTCGGCGACCACGTCGATCGGCGTGCCCTCGATCATCCGCTCGGCGAACCGGGCGATGGCCGGGTCGACGTCCCGGGTCGCGAACGAGTACCGCTTGATGATCCCGGCGAACAGGTCCGCCGTCGCCCGCCGCCCCCGCTCGACGAGGTCGGCCCGCTGGCCCAGGGCCTTCAGCACGCCGGGCAGCACCCGCCGCACCGCGTTCACCCCGGCGACCGGCAGCCCGTAGTTGACCTCGCCGAGCTTGCCCGACGAGGTGCCGACCAGGGCGACGCCGACGACCCGGTCGCGGACCAGCTCGGGGTACCGGTCGGCCAGGGCCATCACGGTCATGCCGCCCATGGAGTGGCCGACCAGCACGATCGGGCCCTCGGGGACGGCCGCGTCCAGGACCGCCTTGAGGTCCTCGCCCAGCCGGTCGATGGAGACGGGCCTGCCCTCGCCGGTCCGCGGGTCCTGCTCGACGCCGCGCTCGGAGCGGCCGTGGCTGCGCTGGTCCCAGTACACGCAGCGCACGAGGCCGCGCAGCGCCGCGCGCTGGAAGTGCCAGGAGTCCTGGTTCAGGCAGTAGCCGTGGCTGAAGACCACGGTGACGGGGGCGGGGGCCCGGCGGCCGAACAGGCGGCGTCTGCGCGAGCCGTCGTCGCCGTCCCGCTCGACCTCGTCCACCTCGTAGTACAGCTCGGTGCCGTCGGCGGCGCGGGCCCGGCCGGGGATGCCGCGCAGCGATCCGTAGGGCCCGGCGGCGTCGAGGGCCAGCCGCGCCCTGCGGCGCATCCCGCGCCCCACGGTCAGCCGCTCGACGGCGACCCCGGCGGCGGCGCCCGCCGCGACCACGCCTATCGCGGCGCCGGCGAGACCGGCACGCCGCCAGCTCCCCGCGGCGGCCTCGACGGCCGCCTCGGCGACCACCGCCGTGGTGGCCTGTGCGCTGCTCTCGCTCACGTGCCGCTCCTCCCGGTCTTTCTGGTCCCTCTGGCCGGTCCCTCTGGTCCTCCTGGACGACGATCCGTACGGGGTTCCCATAGCCCGGGCGGCGCCCGGCAATCCCCGCGGGGCCCCGGCGCGCCTCCCGAACGGGCCCGCGCGGCGCCGGACCTACGCGTCCACGACGGACTCCTCGTCCACATAGACGCGCGGAACCCGCGGACCGATGCGGGTCACGATCTCGTACGCGATCGTCCCCGCCGCGGCGGCCCAGTCCTCGGCGGTCGGCTCGCCCGCGTCCCCGGGGCCGAACAGCACCGCCTCCTCGCCCGCGGCCGGCTCGTCCCCGCCGAGGTCGACGACGAACTGGTCCATCGCGATCCGGCCCGCGACCGTGCGCCGCTTGCCGCCGATCAGGACCGGGCCCGTGCCGGAGGCGTGCCGCGGGACACCGTCCGCGTACCCGAGCGGCACCAGGCCGAGGGTCGTCGCGCCCGGAGTGACGTACTGGTGCCCGTAACTGACGCCGAGTCCGCCCGGCGCGTGCTTCACCAGGGCGAGGCCCGCCTTGAGGGACATGACCGGACGCAGCCCGAAGTCGGCGGGCGTGCCGAGCTGGGGGCCGGGCGAGATGCCGTACATGGCGATGCCGGGGCGGACCAGGTCGAAGTGGGTCTCGGGGAGGGTGAGCGTGCCCGGCGAGTTCGCGATGTGGCGGACCTCCGGGGTGACGCCCCGCCCTTCCGCGTACGCGACCATCTCGCGGAACCGCTCCAGCTGCGCGGCGGTGGCGGGGTGGCCCGGCTCGTCCGCGCAGGCGAAGTGCGACCACAGGCCGGTGACCGTGACGAGGCCCGCCGCCTGCGCCGCCAGGGCCTCGCCGACCAGCTCGGGCCAGTCGGCCGGCAGGCAGCCGTTGCGCCCGAGACCGGTGTCGGCCTTGAGCTGGATGCGGGCCGTGCGGCCCAGCTGCCGCGCCGCGGCGGCGACTTCGCGCAGCGCCCACAGATCGCTCACCGACAGGTCGAGGTCGGCCTCGACCCCTTCGCGCCAGGGCCCGCCGGGCACCCACAGCCAGCACATGATGCGGCCCGGCAGCCCCGCGGCGCGCAGTCGCAGCGCCTCCTCGGCGGTGGCGGTGCCGATCCACTCGGCGCCCGCCTCCTTGGCCGCGCGGGCCACCGGGAGCATGCCGTGCCCGTACGCGTCGGCCTTCACGACGGCCATGAACGCGGCCCCCGGCGCGTGGGCGCGCAGGGACCGCACATTGGCCCGCAGGGCGGCGAGGTCGATCTCGGCGCGGGCGCGGAGCGGGGCAGTCACGTTCTCGTTCATCGTGCGCCCAGTCTCTCAGAGCGGCCCGCGGGGCCCCTGGAGCCTGTGGACAACTCGGCTGGGGCCGCGCACGCGGCACGAACCCGAACGATGTAGCGGCCGGAAATCCGTTGCTCCACCCAACGGAACCTAGGTACCGTAAGCAAAAACCTAGGTCCCCTAGGAAGCAGTCGTACGAGCATACGAGCTGGGATTCGGAGTGAGGCACGCATGATGGCCAGAGCCGGGCTGACCACGGAGCGCGTGGTCGCCGCCGCCGCCGACCTCGCGGACGCCGTCGGGTTCGAGCACATCACCGTCGCGGCGCTCGCGCGCGGGTTCGGCGTGACGGACGCGAGCCTGTACGCGCACGTCAAGGGCGTCTCCGACCTGCGCGTCCGGGTCGCGGTGCTGGCCGGCCTCGACCTCGCCGACCGGAGCGCGCAGGCCCTCGCGGGCCGGGCGGGCCGCGACGCGCTCGTCGCCTTCGCCGACGCCTACCGCGCCTTCGCCCTCGCCCACCCCGGCCGGTACGCGGCGACCCAGCAGCAGGACCTCGACCCGTCCGTCTACGAGACCCACCCCCGCCTGCGCGCGAACCTCACCTGCACCTACGCCCTGCTCCAGGGGTACGACCTGGCCGAACCGGCACTGACCGACGCGGGCCGGCTGCTGCGCAGCACGTTCCACGGGTTCGTCAGCATCGAACTCGCGGGCGGCTTCCGCCATCGGCGGGAGGCCGGGGCGAGCTGGGAGAGCGCGGTGCAGGCGCTGCACGTGGCCCTCACCAACTGGCCCGACCCACAGAGTGGTTGAGAGCGATGACCACCCGCCTACAGACGATGGTCGCCCGGCTGACCCTGGCTGCGGGCGCCCGGACGCGCGGGCACCTGCCGCACCGCCCGGCGGCGCTCGTCGCCGAGCGGCTCGGGCTGCCCCTCGCGGAGTTCCCCGGCGCGCACAACGGCTGGTCCACGCACCCCGCCGAGACGGCCGGGCTGCTGCGCGCGCACCTCTTGGGGGAGACTCGATGACATGCGCACTGCCTACGACGTGGAGACCATCCGGGCCGCCGAACGCGCGCTGATGGCGCGGCTGCCCGACGGAGCACTGATGCAGCGGGCGGCGGCCGGGCTCGCCGCGGCCTGCGCCGACCTCCTGGGCAAGGTCTACGGGGCCCGGGTCGCCCTGCTGACCGGCTCCGGGGACAACGGCGGCGACGCCCTGTACGCGGGCGCCAGAATCGCCCGGCGCGGTGCGGGCGTCACGGCCCTGCTCCTGTCGCCGGAGCGGACCCACGCGGGCGGCCTCGCGGCGCTGCGCGCGGCCGGCGGCACCGTCCTCGACGCGCAGTCCGAGGCCGCCGCGCGAGCCGTGGCCCGCGCCGACCTCGTCGTGGACGGCGTCGTGGGCATCGGCGGCAAGGGCGGCCTGCGCCCGCGCGCGGCCGAACTCGCCGCGCTGGCACGGGAGTCGCGGGCCCGCACGGTCGCCGTGGACCTGCCGAGCGGCGTCGACGCGGACACCGGGGAGGTGCGGGGTGACGCGGTACGGGCGGACGCGACGGTCACCTTCGGCGCGTACAAGCCGGGGCTGCTGGTGGATCCGGCACACGAGTACGCGGGGGCGCTGCGCCTGGTGGACATCGGCCTCGAACTGCCCGCGCCCGACGGCGGCCCCGACGCCCCGGCGATCGAGGCCCTCCAGCACGACGACGTGGCGGCGCTGCTGCCCCGCCCCACCGGTGAGAGCGACAAGTACCAGCGCGGCGTGGTCGGCGTCGTGGCGGGCTCTCAGCGCTACCCGGGCGCGGCCGTCCTGGCCACGGCCGGGGCGCTGCACGGCGGGGCGGGCGCGGTCCGGTACGTGGGCCCCGCCGCGGACGCGGTGATCGCCCGCTTCCCGGAGGTCCTCGTGTCGGCGGGGCCGCCGGCCCGGGCGGGGCGCGTCCAGGCCTGGGTGATCGGCCCGGGCCTCGGCGACGACAAGGCGGGCATGGCGGACGTCCTGGCGTCGGACGTCCCGGTCCTCATCGACGCGGACGGCCTGCGGCTCGCGGACCCCGCGGCGGTACGGGGCCGCACGGCGCCCACCGTCCTGACCCCGCACGCCGGGGAGGCGGCGGCGCTCCTCGGCTGCGACCGCGCACGGGTCGAGTCGCGGCGCCTCGCGTCGGTGCGGGAGCTGGCGGAGCGGTACGGGGCGACGGTGCTGCTCAAGGGGTCGACGACCCTGGTCGCGTCGCCCGGCCGCGCCGCGGTCCGGGTCAACCCCACGGGCACGCCGTGGCTGGCCACCGCCGGCAGCGGGGACGTCCTCTCGGGGCTCACGGGGTCGTTGCTCGCGGCGGGGCTGCGGGGGGTCGACGCGGCGTCCGTCGGGGCGTACCTGCACGGGCTTGCCGCCCGGGAGGCGGCTCGGGGGGCGCCGGTGTCTGCGCAAGATGTGGCGGCGGCCGTGCGGGGGGTCTGGCGGGGGGTGGCGGGGTCCTAGCGGGGGCCTGCGGGGCCTTGGTGCGGGGCTTGTGCGGGGCGGGACTGTGCGGGCCGGCTGGAGCGGGCGGTCGCGCAACCATGTGCCCATCCCCGTCCGTTCGGCGACCACCCGCCGGTGGGGCTTCTCGCGCAGTTCCCCGCGCCCCTCAAGGCATGCGGCTCCGCCGCAGCCTCAGGGGCCCGATGAGATAGCGCACGAAGTGCGCATCTCAGGGGCGCGGGGAACTGCGCGACCAGCCCCCACCGGACGTGCAGACAAACGGGGCGCACGCAGTGCGCCTTTCAGGGGCGCGGGGAACTGCGCAGAACAGCCCGACCCAGCCGCACTGGACAAGGACCCGCCCCCTACCCCTCGGCCACCACCACAGCGGAAGCGACCCCCGCATCGTGGCTGAGCGACACATGAAACCCCGCCACCCCCAACTCCGCCGCCCGCGCAGCCACCGTCCCGGACACCCGCAACCGCGGCTGCCCACTGGCCTCCACATACACCTCCGCATCGGTCCACCGCAGCCCCGCCGGCGCTCCCAGCGCCTTGGCGACGGCCTCCTTCGCGGCGAACCGGGCCGCCAGGGAGGCCACCCCGCGCCGCTCCCCGCTGGGCAGCAGCAGCTCGTCCGGCAGGAACAGCCGCCCGGCCATCCCGGGCGTCCGCTCCAGCGACGCCGCGAACCGCTCGATCTCTGCCACGTCGATACCGACCCCGATGATGCTCATGCGGGCACCCTACGGCGCGCCCCCGGCGACCGGCCGGGTCACTCCACCGTCACCGACTTGGCCAGGTTCCGCGGCTGGTCCACCTCGTTGCCCCGGGCGGTCGCCAGCTCGCAGGCGAAGACCTGGAGCGGCACCGTCGCCACCAGCGGCTGCAGCAGCGTCGGCGTGGCCGGTACCCGGACCAGGTGGTCGGCGTAGGGAACGACCGCCTCGTCGCCCTCCTCCGCGATGACGATGGTCAGCGCACCGCGCGCCCGGATCTCCTGGATGTTGGAGACCATCTTGTCGTGCAGGACGGACCGGCCCCGGGACGGCGGGACGACGACGACCACCGGCACGCCCTCCTCGATCAGCGCGATCGGCCCGTGCTTCAGCTCCCCGGCCGCGAACCCCTCGGCGTGCATGTACGCCAGCTCCTTGAGCTTCAGGGCGCCCTCCAGGGCCACGGGGTAGCCGACGTGCCGGCCCAGGAAGAGCACCGTGTCGTGGCCGGCCAGCGACCGGGCCAGTTCCCGCACCGGTTCCATCGTCTCCAGGACCCGTTCGACCTCCTCGCCGATCCGCGACAGGTCCCGTACGACAGCGAGGATCTCGTCGGCCCACTTGGTGCCGCGCACCTGCCCCAGGTACAGCGCCACCAGGTAGCAGGCGACGAGCTGCGTCAGGAACGCCTTGGTCGAGGCGACCGCGACCTCCGGGCCCGCGTGCGTGTACAGCACCGCGTCCGACTCGCGCGGGATCGTCGAACCGTTCGTGTTGCAGATCGCCAGGCACGTCGCGCCCTGCTCGCGCGCGTGCCGCAGCGCCATCAGGGTGTCCATGGTCTCGCCGGACTGGGAGATCGCGACGACCAGCGAGCGGGCGTCCAGGATCGGGTCCCGGTAGCGGAACTCGCTGGCCAGCTCCACCTCGCACGGGATGCGCGTCCAGTGCTCGATGGCGTACTTGGCGATCAGACCGGCGTGGAAGGCCGTCCCGCACGCCACGATCACGACCTTGTCGACCATCTTCAGGACCTGCGCGGGGATGCGCAGCTCGTCCAGGGTGAGCTGGCCGCCGGCGCCGATCCGGCCGAGCAGCGTGTCCGCCACGGCCTTCGGCTGCTCCGCGATCTCCTTGAGCATGAAGTAGTCGTAGCCGCCCTTCTCGGCGGCCGAGGCGTCCCAGTCGACGTGGTAGCGGCGCACCTCGGCGGGCCGCCCCTCGAAGTCGGTCACCGTCACCCCGTCCGGGCGCACCTCGACGACCTGGTCCTGGCCGAGTTCGATCGCCGAGCGGGTGTGTTCGATGAAGGCCGCGACGTCCGAGGCGAGGAACGCCTCGCCCTCGCCGACCCCCACCACCAGCGGCGAGTTCCGGCGCGCCCCCACCACCACGTCCGGCAGCTCCGCGTGCGCCGCCACCAGCGTGAACGCTCCTTCGAGCCGGCCGCACACCGCGCGCATCGCCGCCGCCAGGTCGCCGTCGGTGGCGTACTCCTGCGCCAGCAGGTGCGCCACCACCTCGGTGTCCGTCTCCGAGGCGAGCACGCAGCCGCCCTCGGTCAGCTCGGCGCGCAGCTCGGCGAAGTTCTCGATGATGCCGTTGTGGACGACGGCGATCCGGCCCGCGGCGTCCAGATGCGGGTGCGCGTTGTCGTCCGTGGGCCCGCCGTGGGTGGCCCAGCGAGTGTGGCCGATGCCGGTGGAGGCGGGCGGCAGCACCCGGTCCACCAGGGCCTTCTCCAGGTTGGCGAGCTTGCCGGCCTTCTTCACGGCGGCCAGCGACCCGTCGGCGACCACGGCCACCCCGGCCGAGTCGTAGCCGCGGTACTCCAGCCGCCGCAGCCCGGCCAGGACGACGTCGAGGGCCGGCTGTGAACCTACATATCCCACAATTCCGCACATGAGCGGCAGCCTAGGGTTTGGATCCGCGCCCCCGCAGGAGCCGGTCCCGCGCGTCCCGCACGAGCCCGAGGTACTCGACCTCCTCGCACCGCGGCTTGCTGCCCATCTCGTAGAGGTCGAGGCAGTCGTCGAGGTCCTCGCCGATGTCCTCGTCGGGCAGGTCGAGCGCCAGCTCGCTGCGGACGTGCCCGGCCCAGTCGTCGGCGACTCGCCCGCCGCCGGCCCGCCGCCGCGCGAAGCCGGGCACGCGGAACACAGAGATGTTGGACATGGACGTTCCCTCCCGCCCCGGAGGCACGGCCGTACCCCACGGGTTCACCGGAACGTACCGCCCCCTTCACAGCTGGTCCATAGCTGTGCCGCAGCCGTGAGGGTCGCGCGCAGACGCGTACCCGCTCGCGGGGGGGTCACGGCCGTCGGCATCCGCCCGGCGCCCCCGCGGGACGCACCCGTGACGCACCCCACCCCCCGCGCTGTCCATACAGCCGTAACAATGGACTGTGATCTCTCCGGTCTCCGAGCCCCTGCACTCGACCTCCCGGAGCGCCCACCGGCACAAGCCGGAGGCGACTCCCTACGTCGACCTCACCCGATCCGAGTGGAGTGCCCTGCGTGACAAGACGCCCCTGCCGCTGACCGCCGACGAGGTGGAGCGGCTGCGCGGTCTCGGCGACGTGATCGACCTCGACGAGGTCCGTGACATCTACCTGCCGCTCTCCCGCCTGCTCAACCTGTACGTCGGCGCCACCGACGGCCTGCGCAACGCCGTGAACACCTTCCTCGGCGACACCGGCGAGAAGGCCTCCCAGGCCGGCACCCCCTTCGTCATAGGGGTCGCGGGTTCGGTGGCGGTCGGCAAGTCCACGGTCGCCCGCCTGCTCCAGGCGCTGCTCTCCCGGTGGCCCGAGCACCCGCGCGTGGAGCGCGTCACCACCGACGGCTTCCTGCTGCCCACCAAGGAGCTCCAGGCCCGCGGCCTGATGGCCCGCAAGGGCTTCCCCGAGTCCTACGACCGGCGCGCGCTGACCCGGTTCGTCGCCGACATCAAGGCCGGCAAGGACGAGGTGACGGCCCCCGTCTACTCCCACCTCATCTACGACATCGTGCCGGACCAGAAACTCACGGTGCGCCGCCCCGACATCCTCATCGTCGAGGGCATCAACGTGCTCCAGCCCGCGCTGCCCGGCAAGGACGGCCGCACCCGGGTGGGCCTCGCCGACTACTTCGACTTCAGCGTGTACGTGGACGCGCGCGCCGAGGACATCGAGCGCTGGTACCTCAACCGCTTCCGCAAGCTGCGCGCCACCGCCTTCCAGGACCCGTCGTCGTACTTCCGCAAGTACACGCAGGTCTCGGAGGAGGAGGCGCTGGAGTACGCGCGCACGATCTGGAGCACGATCAACCAGGTCAACCTGTTGGAGAACGTCGCCCCCACGCGCGCCCGCGCCGGCCTCGTCATCCGCAAGGGAGCCGACCACAAGGTGCAGCGGCTGCGGCTGCGCAAGCTCTGAGCGCCCCGGACACGTGTGCGGCCCCGCCCGGAAGAGATCCGGGCGGGGCCGCACACGTACGCCGTCCTAGCCGAGCGCCGACTTCACGACGTCGGCCAGGCGCTGCGCCACGGCCCGCGCCTGCTCGATGTCGGCGGCCTCGACCATCACGCGCACCAGCGGCTCGGTGCCGGAGGGGCGCAGCAGCACCCGGCCGGTGGCGCCCAGCTCCCGCTCGGCGTCCTCGACGGCCCCGGTCAGCTCGGCGGAGGTGGTCACCCGGTCCTTGTCCACGTCCGGCACGTTGATCAGGACCTGCGGCAGCCGCTCCATGACGGAGGCCAGGTCCTTCAGGCTCCGGCCGGTCTGCGCGACCCGCGCGGCGAGCAGCAGCCCGGTCAGCGTGCCGTCGCCGGTCGTCGCGTGGTCCAGCACGATGACGTGGCCGGACTGCTCGCCGCCCAGCGCGTAGCCCTCGCTCTTCATGGCCTCCAGGACGTACCGGTCGCCGACCGCGGTCTGCACGCAGGTGATGCCCGCGCGCTCCATGGCCAGCTTGAAGCCGAGGTTCGACATGACGGTGGCGACGACGGTGTCCGCGCGCAGGGCGCCGCGCTCGCGCATCGCGAGGGCGATGACGGCCATGATCTGGTCGCCGTCCACCTCGGAGCCGGTGTGGTCCACGGCGAGGCACCGGTCGGCGTCCCCGTCGTGCGCGATGCCGAAGTCGGCCCCGTGCTCGACGACGGCGGCCTTCAGCAGGTCCAGGTGGGTCGAGCCGCAGCCGTCGTTGATGTTGAGCCCGTCCGGCTCGGCGCCAATCGTGACGACCTCGGCGCCGGCCGCGGCGAACGCCGCGGGCGAGACGCGGGACGCGGCGCCGTGCGCCTCGTCGAGGACGATCTTCAGCCCGTCGAGCCGGTTCGGCAGCACCCCGAGCAGGTGGGCGACGTACTGGTCGAAGCCCTCTTCGTACGACTTCACGCGGCCGACGCCGGAGCCGGTCGGGCGGTCCCACGGCGCGCCGGTGCGGTGCTGCTCGTAGACCTCCTCGATGCGGTCCTCCAGGGCGTCGTCCAGTTTGTGGCCGCCCCGGGCGAGGATCTTGATGCCGTTGTCCGGCATCGCGTTGTGGCTCGCGGAGAGCATCACGCCGAGGTCGGCTCCGAGCGCACCGGTGAGGAACGCCACCGCGGGGGTGGGCAGCACGCCGACGCGCAGCACATCGACACCGGCGCTGGCCAGGCCCGCGACGACGGCGGCCTCCAGGAACTCGCCCGAGGCCCGCGGGTCGCGACCGACGACCGCGACCGGGCGGTGCCCCGCGAAGGTGCCCGCCTCACCGAGCACGTGCGCCGCGGCCACGGAGAGTCCGAGCGCCAGCTCGGCGGTCAGATCCGCGTTGGCCACACCGCGCACACCGTCGGTGCCGAAGAGTCGTCCCACTTGTTGTCCTCCGAAACTTCACGTCATCCATAAGCCGAACGCCCCGGCGGCACGGAACGTGCCGCCGGGGCGAACAGGAAAAGACAAGCAGGCAGCGATTTAGCGCTTGCTGTACTGCGGGGCCTTGCGGGCCTTCTTGAGACCGGCCTTCTTGCGCTCGACCGCACGGTCGTCACGCTTGAGGTAACCGGCCTTCTTGAGCGCCGGGCGGTTGTTGTCCACGTCCGCCTCGTTCAGCGCGCGGGCCACGCCGAGGCGCAGGGCACCGGCCTGGCCGGAGACGCCGCCACCCGCGATGCGGGCGATGACGTCGTAGCGGCCGTCGAGCTCGAGCACCTTGAAGGGCTCGTTGACTTCCTGCTGGTGCACCTTGTTCGGGAAGTAGTCCTCGAGCGTGCGCCCGTTGACCTTCCACTTGCCCGTGCCGGGCACGATGCGCACACGCGCGATGGCGTTCTTGCGGCGGCCCAGGCCGGCGGCCGGCTGCGGGTCACCGAAGCGGGCGGGGTTGGACTCCGAGGTGTACTCGCCCTCGACAGGCGCGTCCGACTCGGTGGTGTAGCTCTCGACGTCGACGATCTCGGTCTCTTCGACCGGCGTCTCGGCAGTGGTCTCGGCCACGATGCTCCTCAGATTCTTTTCTGTCTTTGGGGGTGTGGCCGGAACTACTGCGCGACCTGGGTGATCTCGAACGGCACCGGCTGCTGGGCAGCGTGCGGGTGCTGGTCGCCCGAGTAGACCTTCAGCTTGGAGAGCATCTGACGGCCCAGGGTGTTCTTGGGGATCATGCCCTTGATGGCCTTCTCGACGGCCTTCTCCGGGTTGTTCGCCAGGAGGTCGTCGTAGCGCACGGAGCGCAGACCGCCCGGGTAGCCGGAGTGGCGGTACGCCATCTTCTGGGTCTTCTTGTTGCCGGACAGGTGAACCTTGTCGGCGTTGATGATGATGACGAAGTCGCCCATGTCCATGTGCGGGGCATAGGTCGGCTTGTGCTTGCCACGGAGGAGGTTCGCGGCAGTGGTGGCCAGACGGCCCAGGACGATGTCCTGCGCGTCGATGACGTGCCACTGGCGAGTCACATCGCCGGGCTTAGGGCTGTACGTACGCACTTAGCAGCCTTCTTCTTCAGTGGATGGGTGCTGAAACATGGCATCACTGAAGCGATCGTGCAGCTGGGGACGACAGTGCCGGGTTCAGCGCCCGTATGCCGCCCACTGGTAACTGCTCCAGGGAACCCGTGCACGGACTCCTCATCTGAGAATGAGCGAGGCCATACACATAACGACTAGGCAGACTACCCGCGCGGCCCCGGACGGGTCAAAACGCCTCCCTCCCACGGCCCGGAACCGGGCGTCTAAGATGCGCCCCATGAGTTTCGGGCAGGGGGGACCCCCGTGGGGGTCGGGTGACAGTACGGGCGCGCCGGACTGGGCGGCACTGGCCGAGGCCTCGGAGGCCCGCGCGCGCAAGAAGCGCTGGATCCTGATCGGCGGGGCCGTCCTCGCCACCGTCGCGGTCGGCTCGGCCGTCGCCTGGGGCATCGTCTCCGCGAACGGCGACAGCGAGGCCGCGAACAAGCCGGCCGACCAGCTGCCGGACACCGCGGACATCCCCAGCGCCGACCGCACCCCGGGCCCCTCCTTCGCGGAGACCTCGGTGGCGCCCCCGCTCGACCCGAACGACTTCATCGACAGCGCGGCCAAGGACAGGGCGCCGCTCAGCGCGGACACCCTCTTCCCCGGCCCGTCGCTGACGCTCAGCGGCAGCACGTACAAGAAGGGCGCGACGGCCCGCACGACGAACTGCGCCTCCGTCGGCACGAAGGGCCTGGCCGGGGTCCTGAAGAAGAACGGCTGCACCCAGGTCATCCGCGCGACCTACTCCAAGGACGGCGCGGCCGTGACCATCGGCGTCGCCGTCTTCGACACCAAGGCCGCGGCGGCCCGCGCCAAGGACCAGTACGACTTCGACGGCGCGGTGCTCTCGCTGCCCGGCTCCGGGGTCCCCACCTTCTGCCGCACCACGGTCTGCCGCCAGACGGCGAACTCCGTGGGCCGCTACGCGTACTTCACCAACGGCGGCCGCACCAACGGCACGGACGCCACCAAGCAGGACACCACCCTGTACGCCCTCGGCGACGGCCTCCAGGAGCACACGTTCCAGCAGATCAAGCGCCGCGGCGAGACCCAGGCGTCGGCGGCCGCACGGAGCTGACCCCGCACGGCGCGCGCGACACCACGCGCACGGGAGACCCGCAGACCACGCCCGCGGGCCGGGGCCGCCATGGACCCGGCCGTCCCCCCGGCGGCTGACCGCCGCATCGAAGAGGGACACGACCGTGCGCATGCGCCGACGACGCCCGCAGCCACGGGCGCACCCGCACCGTCATCGGCCAGCACGTCGAGCTGCACAACGAGCGGTACAACGCCTCGTACGGCGACCACCACGGCACCAAGCCGCCGGGAAGGAGCCCGGCGACGCCGTTCCAGGGCAGAACGTGGACGGAGGTCTGGTACCAGGGACTCACCTGGGACAACGTCAGCAGCAACGAGCACAAGAACAGGCCGTCCGACGTGCGCCGGACCTATGACGTTCCCCGCGTCCTCACCGGCGGGCCGAGCGCGACGGCCAACTACGACTGGGGCGCACTGCCCACGGCCTGAAGCCGGCCTGACTCCGCCCTGAAGCGACAGTGATGTAGATGACGTTTCAACACAACTTCATCACAACGCGTTTCAAATTTGAGAATCCTGTGCAGATAATTGCCTCTGTTCGACTTGCTGCGTCAGGGCCTGGGGGGGTTTCTGCGGCACCAGCGGTCGACGCGCCAGTGAAGGCGTTGGGGGGGCCAACGGCTCGACCGGAACCATGCCGCGACCCAGTCGTGCGTCGCGGCACGTCCATGGATCCGCTGTCGCCTCGACGCACAGCCGATCCATGGGGGGTCCGAAGTCGTCATGGCGACCATCGTCGACGGGAGCGTGCCGCAGTCGCGGCACGCTCAGAAACTGGCCAGACGCACGGCCTCGTGGAGGCCGGCGATCCTGCCCTTCCTCGTACCGTTCATCGTGCTCGTCCTCTTCGGGCTCTGGACGTACCGTCCCAGCTCCTCCTTGATGAGCTGGATCCTGACGGTGGTCTGGTCCCTGCCGGCCGCCGGGGTCCTCGTCGGCATCCAGGGCGCCGTCCTGATCCGCCGCCGCGCCCGCAAGAGCGACCGCATGACGCCGCCCGCCCCCGCGGACCAGGACTTCCTGATCGCCCTGTGCCCGACCATCGGCCGGCACGACACCTACCCGGCCCTCGAACGCTCGGTGCTCTCCTACGTCAAGCATCTGCCGGAGTACTTCCCCTACATGCGGGTCGACATCCTCACCGAGGAGGGCTGCGAGGCCGCCGAGCGGATCGACGCCCTGGCGGCCGCCCACCCGCTGATGCGCGTGGTCACCGTGCCCAAGGACTACGTCCCGGCGAACGGCACCCGCTTCAAGGCCCGCGCCAACCACTACGCGCACGAACTGCGCATCGCCGAGGGCGAGGCGCTGGAGTACGTGTGGGTGCTGCACATGGACGACGACACCGGTGTCGGTCCCGACACCGCCACCTCGCTCGCCCAGTTCATCAACCGGCAGCGCCGCGCCCACCCCGACGAGGCCAAGCACATGGCCCAGGGCATCCTCACCTACCCCCGGGAGAACGCGGTCTCCCTCTTCACCTGGCTCGCCGACGCGGTACGTCCGGCCGATGACATCGCCCGCTTCCGGGCCCTGACCGGCATGGGCACCCCGGCCGCCGGAGTCCACGGCGAACTGCTGGTGCTGCGCGCGTCCATCGAGGCCGAGATCGGCTGGGACTTCGGCCCCAAGGAGATCGTCGAGGACGCCCGGCTCGCCCTGACGTTCTGCCGCAAGTACCCGGGCCGCAGCGACTGGTTCAACGGCCGCTGCTACGGCGCATCCCCCGCCAACGCGGCCGACTTCATCAAACAGCGCGAGCGCTGGGCCTGGGGCCTGGTCGCCCTCTGCTTCAACCGCGCCGTACCCCTGCGCTACCGGTGGTTCCTCTCGGTCTGCGTCACCACGTGGATCCTCGGACCGCTGCAGCACATCGGAGCCGTGCTCCTCATCGGCTGGCTCTTCAACGACATGAACACCTCGCCGGTGACGCAGTCCGTGGTCATCCTGTGGGCACTCAACTTCGCCTACGTCATCTGGACGTACTGGGAAGGGCTGCGGCTCAACGCACTCGCCTCGCTCAGCGGCCGGCGCAAGTGGTGGGAGCCGATCGTCGTGACGGCGCTCATCCCCGTCTTCTCGGTCCTCGAAGGGGTCGGCGGCCTGCGCGGATTCCTGAAGTTCGTGCGCCGCGAGGAGAACAAGTTCGTCGTGATCGCCAAGCCCGCCTGACCCCCGGAAGAACACTGACATGCGCTCACGACTGCCCCTGCTCGCCCTTTTCCCGGCGACCGTGCTCGCCGTGGTGATCGGCACCCCCTTCGTGCTCGGCGACCACCCGGTGCGGTGGACGTCCGGCTCCGCGGTACCCAGGATCGTCCAGGGCGACGCGCCGGAGCAGAGCGGCCACGAGGCCGACCGGAACACCCCCGCCACCGCGCCCACCCACGCCGCCGGCACCGCCGCCCCCGCCGCCGACCCCACCAAGGTCGCCGAGCCCTGGAAGGAAGGCATGCCCCAGTGGGGCGTGCAGTTCTACTGGGAGGAGGAGCCCAAGCAGCGGTCCGACGCGTTCATCGAGGCGCAGGCCCACAAGCAGGCCACGTACCTCATCGGTCTGGGCGCCAACTCGGCCTCCCTCTCCTTCCCCTTCTCCACCGCGGGCCCGGCCTCCAACACCCTGCGGGCCGGCGCCAAGACGCCCTCCGCAGAGCGCGTCGGCATCGTCCTGCGCGTCTTCAAGGAGGCGGGGCTGCGCACCACGCTCCGGCCGACCATGGACGAGGCGACCCTGAACCCGCCGACCGGCTGGCGCGGCAACATCGAACCCGCCTCCCGCTCCGCGTGGTTCGCCTCGTACCAGAAGTTCCTCACCCCGTACCTCAAGACCGCCCACGAGACGAAGACCGACACCTTCGTCGTCGGCACCGAGCTCAACTCGCTGGAGGGCGACCCGGGCTGGAAACCGCTCGTCTCGTTCGCCGAGAAGGCGACGTCCAGTGAGGTCGCCTACGACGCCAACTGGGACAACTACGTCGGCGGCCACATCGACATGCCGGTCAGCCACCTCGGCGTCGACTCCTACTTCCCCGTCGAGGTGCCCGACACCGCGCCGGTATCGGCCCTGGTCGACGGCTGGAACACCTGGCTCGACAAGAAGGCGAAGGGACCGCTGCCGAACATCACCCTCGCCGAAGCCGGCATCGGCGCCATGGACGGCGCCTACAAGGCGCCCGGCGACTTCTACACCAAGCGGGCCGTCAACCCGAAGGTGCAGGCCAACTGGTACACCGCCGTCTGCCAGGTCGTGCGGCAGCGCAGGATGCAGGGCGTCTACTGGTGGTCGATCTGGTTCGACGACGACCCCAACACCCCACCGGACGACAAGCACGCCTCCCGCCTGGACTTCGCCGGCCGGCCCCAGACGGAGAAGGCCGTCAAGTCCTGCTTCACCTCTGACTACGCAGGCCCCGGGGCCGACTCCACCAGCTGACCGAGCGAGGCAACCATGCAAGAAGCCATCATTTTGGTGGGCGGCAAGGGCACGCGCCTGCGCCCCCTGACCAACCACACCCCGAAGCCGCTCCTCGGCGTCGCGGGCACCTCCTTCATCCGGCACCAGATCGCCAAGCTGATGGACGCGGGCGTCACCCACGTCGTCTTCGCGACCTCCTACCTCGCGAGCCTCTTCGAGGAGGAGTTCAAGGACTTCGGCGAGTCCCTCGACATCTCCTACGCGGTCGAGGAGGTCCCGCTCGGCACCGGCGGCGCCATCCGCAACGCGGGCCGACTGCTGCGCGGCGGCCCCGACGACGCCGTCCTCGTCCTCAACGGCGACATCCTCTCCGGCCTCGACCTGCGGGCGATCCTCGGCGAGCACCGCCGCCGCGCGGCCGACGTGACGCTCCACCTCACCCGCGTCCCCGACCCCCGCGCCTTCGGCCTGGTCCCGACCGCCGAGGACGGCCGGGTCCTGTCCTTCCTGGAGAAGCCCAGGACGGCCGAGGAGATCGTCACCGACCAGATCAACGCGGGCTGCTACGTCTTCCGGCGCGCCGTCCTCGACGCGATCCCGGGCGACCGCGAGGTCTCCGTCGAACAAGAGACCTTCCCCGGTCTCGTGGCCACGGGCCACCGGGTCCTCGGCCACATCACCCGTGGATACTGGCGCGACCTCGGCACCCCGCTCGCCTTCGTGCACGGCTCAGCCGACCTGGTCACGGGGGCGGCGACCTCACCGCTGGTCGGCCCGGCGGGCGACGCACTGATCCACCCGACCGCGGTCATCGACCCGGGCGCCCTCGTCACCGGTGGATCGACGATCGGCCCGGGCGCCGTCATCGGCCCGGGCGCCGTCGTCGACCGGTCCATCATCGGCGCCGGCGTCACGGTCGGCGCGGGCGCACGGCTCCACGACTCCGTGGTCGACCACGACTCCACGATCGGCGGCGACTCACTGCTGCGGGAGACGGTCGTGGGCTGCCACGCCCACATCGGCGCGGACAACGAACTCCCCGCCCAGC
Organism: Streptomyces sp. NPDC049813; assembly: GCF_044465085.1. Classification (NCBI taxonomy): domain Bacteria; kingdom Bacillati; phylum Actinomycetota; class Actinomycetes; order Kitasatosporales; family Streptomycetaceae; genus Streptomyces; species Streptomyces sp. NPDC049813. Next base: position 296,484 of record NZ_JBITLI010000002.1, read on the forward strand.
TGCGGCTGTCGTGCGGCATCCGCATCCCCGCCCAGGGAGTACGCGTCAGCGGGACGGCCACCGCCTGCTCGACCGTCCACTGACCGCTCGTTACTGGAGAGACATGTCCCGCCACCGCTCCCCGGCCGCCGCCCAGCACGCACCGGCCGCGCACCCCGAACGCCTGCGCAAGTACCGCCCGGACATCCAGGGCCTGCGTGCCGTCGCCATCATGATGGTCGTCGCCATGCACTGCGGCATCGTCGACATCCACGGTGGCGTGGACGTGAGTTTCGTGCTCAGCGGCTTCCTGATCGGCGGCCAGCTCTTCGCCGAGATCGAGAAGACCGGCAAGGTCTCACTGACCAAGTTCTGGGCGCGCCGCTTCCGGCGCCTCACGCTGCCGATGGCCGTCGTCATCGTCGCCACGGGCATCGCGGCCTGGATGTACGGCAGCCCGCTGAAGTTCCACGGCTACGTCGAGGACGGCCTGGCTGCCTCGCTCAGCTTCCTGAACTGGCGCCTGGTCGAGAACGGCACCGACTACTTCGCCAACGACGGCTCCCAGTCCCCGTACCAGCACTTCTGGTCCCTGGGCATCGAGGAGCAGTTCTACATCGCCGCGCCGATCACCCTGGTCGCGGTGGCCTGGATCAGCCGCCTGGTCTTCCGCAACCGGGTCCTCGTCGGCCTCTTCCTCATGGCCGTCATCGGCGGCTCGTTCTATCTCGGCTGGTCGAACACGCCGACGGACCAGCCGCTCGCCTACTTCTCCACCCACACCCGGATATGGGAGATCACCTGCGGCGTGCTGCTCGCGCTGCTGGCGCCGTACGTCTCCCGCATGAACCAGGGGTTCGCCGCGGTCCTGTCCTGGCTGGGGCTGGCCACCGCGATCGGCACGGCGCTGCTCATCACCGCGGAGACCCCGCTGCCGGGCTACGCCGTGGCCGGCCCGGTCACCGGCGCCGTCCTGGTCATCGCCGGCGGCTGCGCCGACCCGCGGTTCGGCGCGGAGCGGCTGCTCGACAACCCCGTCCTCGACTTCATCGGCAACGTCAGCTACGGCTGGTACCTGACGCACTGGCCCCTGCTCGTGCTCTGGCCCTCCATAGTCGACCGCGAGTTCACGTTCTCGGAGCGGATGCGCGTCGTCGTCCTGTCGTTCCTGCTGGCCTGCCTGCTGCACTACGCCCTGGAGCGCAAGCTCAAGAAGGCCGTCTCGCTGATCGCCCGCCCCTGGAAGGGCGTCTTCACCGGCGGGTTCGCCACCGCGGGCACCGCCGGCGCGATGGCCCTCGCCGCGCTCGTCCCGCTGAACCTGGCCACCGCCACGTCCGGCGCGGCCGCGGCCGGCTACACCAGCCAGGCGTCGGTGGAGGAATCCGTCTACCGCACCGAACTCTCCGCCACCGTGCAGGGAGCGCTGCAGAAGACACCCAAGAACTCGGCCCGGCACGGCTGCATCGACAACTTCGACGTCAAGAAGTTCACCCTGCGCGACGCCTGCGTCATCGGTGCCCCGAAGGGCAGCAAGACCCTTGTCCTGATGGGCGATTCACACGCCTGGCAGTGGAACGACGTCTACCACGAGATCGGCAGGGAACTCGGCGTCCGGATCGTGACGATCTCCAAGGGCGGCTGTTCGCCGCAGATCTACCACATCAACAACCCGCAGCTGAACCGCGAGTACACCGAGTGCGACAGCTGGCGGCAGACAGCCTTCGACGAGCTGAAGAAGCTCAAGCCGGACGTCCTGGTCATCGCCGACCGCGCCCGCCAGGAGGCCAACAGGGACGGCGCCGAAGCCGCGTTCAAGGTCTTCGCGGAAGTGGGCGCCCGCCTGGTCTTCATGACGGACACTCCGCAGCCCGGCCAGAATGTTCCCGACTGCCTGGCCACGCACCTCGACGACATCACCCCGTGCAACCGCAAGCAGTGGCAGGCGCTGGAGTACACGGACTTCCGTGCCATGGAGCGGGACGTCGCCGCGCGGCACGGCGCCGAGATCATCGACACGACGCCCGCCTTCTGCGCGGCGGACGTCTGCCCGTCCGTCATCGGCGACCAGGTCGTCTACTTCGACAACAGCCACATCACGTCGTCGTACTCGAAGACCCTGAAGCCGTTCCTCAAGCCGGCCCTGAAGGAGATCCTGGACAAGGCCTGAGGCGGTCGGAAAGTCCGGCCCGGCCGGGGGCGTTCACTGCCCCCGGACCCTGACCCGCCGGGCCTGCCGGGCCCGCTCGCTCAGCAACGCGTCGGCGGGGTAGGCCACTTCCTCCAACGTCAGCCCGTGCGGCCGCACCACATGCACAGCGCTGTCCCGCACCCCCGCGTCGAGCACCTTCCGCGGCCACTCGACGCCCCGGTGCCCGTCCCCGACGAACAACAGCGCGCCCACCATGGACCGCACCTGGTTGTAGCAGAAGGCGTCCGCGCGGACCTCGATCTCGATGACGCCGTCGGTCCGCCGCTCCACCCCGAAGTCGAGGATCTCCCGGATCGTCGTCGCGCCCTCCCGCTTCTTCGCGTACGCGGCGAAGTCGTGTTCCCCGATGAGGGACTTGGCGGCGGCGTCCATCGCCGCGACGTCCAACTCCCAGTCGTGCCACAGCACATGACCCCGCAGCAGCGGGTCCACGCCACCGGGGAGATCACCGACCCGGTAGATGTAGCGCCGCCACAGCGCGGCGAACCGCGCGTTGAACCCCCCCGGCGCCTCCCCCACCGACCACACCCGCACATCCTTCGGCAACCGCCCGGCCAGCCGCTTCAGCAGCTTCTCCCGGTGCTCGGCCCACACCTCCGCGGGCAGGTCCACGTGCGCCACCTGCCCGCGCGCGTGCACCCCGGAGTCGGTCCGCCCGGCCACGGTCAGCTCGTACGTGGTCCCGCCGGACCGCGTCACCGTGCGCAGCGCGTCCTCGATCTCCCCCTGCACGGTCCGCCGCCCGCCGGCCTGCTTGGCCCACCCCGAGAAGTCGGCACCGTCGTACGACAGATCGAGCCGCACCCGCACCAACCCGTCCGCCACTTCGTCACTCACCCGTAGATCCTCTCAACAACGCGAAGCGGGCCCGCTCCGTGAAGGAACGGGCCCGCTAAGACGCAGCCCGCAGGGGCGCGGGGAACTGCGCGACCAGCCACGACGAAGCCGCAGCCGCTCACAGAGCAGTCCCCGGTGGACGACTAGGCGTCCTTCGACTCCTCGGCGGCAGCCGGCTTCGCGTCCTCGACGACCTCGGCTGCCGGAGCGGCGGCCTCGGCGTCCTTGGCGGACCGCTTGGTGGCGGCCTCGGCCTCACCGGTGGCCTGCTGCGCGACCGTCAGGGCCTCGACCAGCTCGATGACGGCCATGGGCGCGTTGTCGCCACGGCGGTTACCGATCTTGGTGATACGGGTGTAACCACCCGGACGGTTCTCGTAGCGCGGGCCGATCTCGGTGAAGAGCGTGTGGACGACGCTCTTGTCCGTGATCACCTGGAGCACCTGACGGCGGTTGTGAAGGTCGCCCTTCTTCGCCTTGGTGACCAGACGCTCCGCGTACGGACGCAGACGACGGGCCTTGGCCTCGGTCGTCGTGATCTTGCCGTGCTCGAAGAGCGACTTCGCGAGGTTCGCGAGGAGCAGCTTCTCGTGCGCGGCGCTGCCGCCCAGACGGGCACCCTTGGTGGGCTTCGGCATGGTGTTTCTCCTTGGTGTCTGCCCCGGCCGTATCAGGTACCGGGGTCAGTGGCCCGCGCCTCACCAGAGGCGCGGGGAACTGCGCGACCGGTCACCACGACCGGACCGCAGCCACAATCAATCTAGTACTGCTCGGTCTCCACGAACCCGGCGTCCGCGTCGTCGTCGGCGCCGAAGGCGTCCGCCGCCGCGGTCGGGTCGAACCCGGGAGGCGAGTCCTTCAGGGCGAGGCCCATACCGTGCAGCTTCGCCTTGACCTCGTCGATCGACTTCGCACCGAAGTTGCGGATGTCGAGCAGGTCGGCCTCGGAGCGCGCCACCAGTTCACCCACGGAGTGGATGCCCTCACGCTTGAGGCAGTTGTAGGAGCGGACGGTGAGCTCGAGCTCCTCGATCGGGAGCGCGAGGTCCGCCGCGAGCGCGGCGTCCGTCGGCGAGGGACCCATGTCGATGCCCTCGGCGTCGACGTTCAGCTCGCGCGCCAGACCGAACAGCTCGACCAGCGTCTTGCCGGCCGACGCCATGGCGTCGCGGGGACGCATGGCCTGCTTGGTCTCGACGTCGACGATCAGCTTGTCGAAGTCGGTGCGCTGCTCGACACGCGTGGCCTCGACCTTGTACGTCACCTTGAGGACCGGCGAGTAGATCGAGTCGACCGGGATGCGCCCGATCTCCTGACCCACCTGCTTGTTCTGCACGGCGGAGACGTAGCCGCGACCGCGCTCGACGGTCAGCTCCATCTCCAGCTTGCCCTTGCCGTTGAGCGTGGCGAGGACCAGGTCGGGGTTGTGCACCTCGACACCGGCCGGGGGCGCGATGTCGGCGGCGGTGACCAGACCCGGGCCCTGCTTGCGCAGGTACATCACGACCGGCTCGTCGTGCTCCGAGGAGACGACCAGCTGCTTGATGTTGAGGATCAGGTCGGTGACGTCCTCCTTGACGCCCGGCACGGTGGTGAACTCGTGCAGGACACCGTCGATACGGATCGACGTGACCGCCGCACCCGGGATCGAGGACAGGAGCGTACGGCGGAGCGAGTTGCCGAGGGTGTAGCCGAAGCCCGGCTCCAGCGGCTCGATCACGAACCGGGAGCGGAATTCGTCGACGACCTCTTCGGTCAACGAGGGACGCTGAGCGATCAGCATGAAAACGAGTCCTTCAGTTCAGGGGCACCCACTATTTGATGCCCTGAGATACAGCAAGGGTACGGGCGGCACCGCCCCGAAGAGCCGTACCGCCCGCGAACCTCAGACCGAGCGGTCTGCGTGACTGACCGGGGTCAGACGCGACGACGCTTGGGCGGGCGGCAGCCGTTGTGCGGGGTCGGCGTGACGTCCTGGATCGAGCCGACCTCGAGGCCGGTCGCCTGGAGCGAGCGGATGGCGGTCTCGCGACCGGAACCCGGGCCCTTGACGAAGACGTCGACCTTGCGCATGCCGTGCTCCTGCGCGCGACGGGCAGCCGACTCGGCGGCCATCTGCGCGGCGAACGGCGTGGACTTGCGGGAGCCCTTGAAGCCGACGTGGCCGGCGGAGGCCCACGAGATCACGTTGCCGGTCGGGTCCGTGATGGACACGATCGTGTTGTTGAACGTGCTCTTGATGTGCGCGTGGCCGTGAGCGACGTTCTTCTTTTCCTTGCGGCGCACCTTCTTGGCAGCGCCCTGACGTCCCTTGGGGGGCATGTCGTTCTCCTACGGGAGGTGGTCGGTCCTACAGCGAAGACCGCTGAAAAGCGTCCGCTGAGGACTACTTCTTGCCCGGCTTCTTCTTGCCGGCGATGGCGCGACGCGGGCCCTTGCGGGTGCGGGCGTTCGTGCTGGTGCGCTGACCGCGGACCGGCAGACCACGACGGTGGCGCAGACCCTGGTAGCAGCCGATCTCGACCTTGCGGCGGATGTCGGCCTGGATCTCGCGACGGAGGTCACCCTCGGTCTGGAAGTTCTGGTCCACGTACTCGCGGATCTTGACGAGGTCTTCCTCGCTCAGGTCGCGAACGCGGGTGTTGCGGTCCACACCGACGGTGTCCAGCGTGAGCTGGGCGCGCGTACGGCCGATGCCGAACACGTAGGTGAGGGCAACCTCGATGCGCTTGTCGCGCGGGAGGTCAACGCCTTCAACGCGTGCCATTCATGGCTCCTGTTGATTTTCGGAGGTCTGCAGCAGAGCCACTCCCCGCCGCCGTCCCCGCTGTCAGCGGTTCGGCACGGCGTGGTCCCCGGCCTCCGACCGAAGGTGTCGCCACAGTGGTCAGGAATGTGTCCACTGCCGGCGGGCCCTGCATATGTACTCGATGTGTTGCGTGCGTCGCGCGAAACTCTGCGAACTGCAGTCAGTCGTGCGTCAGCCCTGGCGCTGCTTGTGGCGCGGGTTGTCGCAGATGACCATGACCCGACCGTGACGGCGGATCACCCTGCACTTGTCGCAGATCTTCTTGACGCTCGGCTTGACCTTCATGGGTGAGGTTCTCCGGGTCAGTTGCCGGCGCTCCCGCGGGAAGCGGGACCGGGCAAGATCTACTTGTACCGGTAGACGATCCGGCCACGCGTCAGGTCGTACGGAGACAGCTCCACCACGACCCGGTCGTCAGGGAGGATGCGGATGTAGTGCATACGCATCTTGCCGCTGATGTGAGCCAGGACCTGGTGGCCGTTCTGGAGCTCCACCCTGAACATGGCGTTCGGAAGAGACTCGACGACAGTGCCTTCGATCTCGATGGCACCTTGCTTCTTGGCCACGCTTCGCCCTTCGAATCGACTACCTTGATCGACTCTCGCCACGCATGCGGACATGCAGATACACGAGAGCCGACGAGTCAGTCTACGTCAGCACCCCCGGAAAGACGAATCCGAGGATTCTGCCCTACCCGGAAGATTTCTAAGCCCCCCGGCACCGCCTCTACCCCAACGGATCAGGCGCCGCCGTGACACCGAGCTCCGCCAGCTTCGCCTTGCCACCGTCCGGGGACGTGAGGACCAAGGGGCCCTCCTCCGTCAGAGCGATCGAGTGCTCCCAGTGCGAGGACCAGGTGCCGTCCGTCGTGATGACCGTCCAGTCGACCGACTCCCCGACGCCCCGCTCGCGGGATCGGCGCCGGGGCGCCTCACAAGCTTCGCGCGGCTGCGCCGGCCTCCG